>NZ_JAYMHD010000067.1:0-84739 GCF_035656535.1 Streptomyces sp. H51 | reverse complement strand
TCCGCGCCGGATGAACCGCGCCGGATGAACCGCGCCGGATGAACCGCGCCGGATGAACCGCGCCGGATGAACCGCGCCCGGTCTTGACTTCGAGAGCGCTCCAACAGCCGGGAGGCCGCCCGCCCCGGACAGGGCGGGCGGCCTCCGACTGCCCGCCGGTCAGGCCACGTCGAACGTCGACGGGTCCGGGCCCAGGCGCCGGTCCTCGTTCAGCGCGCTGATCGCGGCCAGGTCCTCGGTGTCCAGACGGAAGTCGAACACCTCGATGTTCTCCTTGATCCGGGACGGCGTCACGGACTTCGGGATCACGATGTTGCCGAGCTGGAGGTGCCAGCGCAGCACCACCTGGGCCGGGGTGCGCCCGTGCTTCTGCGCGATGGCGACGATCGCCGGCACCTCCAGCAGGCCCTTGCCGGAACCCAGCGGCGACCAGGCCTCGGTGGCGATGCCCTGCTCCGCGTGGAACTCGCGGGCCGCGTGCTGCTGCAGGTGCGGGTGCAGCTCGATCTGGTCGACGGCCGGGATCACCGACGTCTCGGCGATCAGCCGCCGCAGGTGCTCCGGCTCGAAGTTGGAGACGCCGATGGCCCGCACCCGGCCGTCGGCGTGCAGCTTCTCGAACGCCTTGTAGGTGTCGACGTACTTGTCCCGGGCCGGCGTCGGCCAGTGGATCAGGTAGAGGTCGACGTAGTCCAGGCCGAGCTTCGCCAGCGACACGTCGAAGGCGCGCAGCGTGGCGTCGTACCCCTGGTCGCTGTTCCAGAGCTTGGTGGTGACGAAGACGTCCTCGCGGGGGAGGCCGGAGGCGGCGATCGCCCGGCCCGTGCCCTCTTCGTTGCCGTAGATCGCCGCTGTGTCGATGCTGCGGTACCCGGCCTCCAACGCGGTGGCGACAGCCCGCTCCGCCTCGTCGTCCGGCACCTGCCAGACGCCGAAGCCCAGCTGGGGCATCTCGACGCCGTTGTTGAGGGTGATCGGGGGGACCTTGCTGCTCACGAGCTCTTGATCCTTACGGTCGCGTGTCAGGTGGTAGTCCCCATGGTCAACGATCACGGGCCGTGATGCATTCCTGACACCGGAATCCGCCCGGCGGACACGCTCCTACACCCGGTACAGCGCCTCGACCTCGCCCGCGTACGCCTTCTCGATGGCCTTCCGCTTCAGTTTCAGGGACGGGGTCAGCAGACCGTGTTCCTCGGTGAACGGCTGCGCCAGTATGCGGAAGGTGCGGATCGACTCCGCCTGCGAGACGAGGGTGTTGGCGGCGACCACCGCTCGTCGCACCTCCGTCTCCAGGTCGGGGTCGCGCACCAACTGGGCCGGGGCCATCCGCGGCTTGCCGCGCATGGTGAGCCAGTGCTCGACGGCCTCCTGGTCGAGGGTGACCAGAGCGGCGATGTACGGGCGGTCGTTGCCGACGACGATGCACTGGCTGATCAGTGGATGGTCGCGGACGCGCTCCTCCAGCACCCCGGGCGGGACGCTCTTGCCGCCGGAGGTGACCAGGATCTCCTTCTTGCGGCCGGTGATGGTGAGGTAGCCGTCGTCGTCGAGCGAGCCCAGGTCACCGGTGGCCAGCCAGCCGTCGTGCAACGTCTCGTCGGTGGCCTTCTGGTTGTTGAGGTAGCCGTGGAAGACGTTGGGGCCGCGCAGCCAGATCTCGCCGTCTTCGGCGATGTGGACGGTGACGCCCGGGACCGGCTGCCCGACCGTGCCGTACCGGGTGCGCTCGGGCGGGTTGGCGGTCGCGGCGGCCGTCGTCTCGGTCAGCCCGTACCCCTCGTAGATCTGCACGCCCGCGCCCGCGAAGAACAGGCCCAGCCTGCGGTCCATCGCCGAGCCGCCCGACATGGCGTTGCGGATCCGGCCGCCCATCGCGGCCCGCACCTTGGAGTAGACGAGCTTGTCGAAGAGCTGGTGCTGCATGCGCAGACCGGCCGTCGGCCCGGGTCCGATGCCCCACGCCTTGGTCTCCAGCGCGTCCGCGTACTTCACGGCGACGTCGACGGCCTTCTCGAAGGCCCCGGCCTTGCCCTCCTTCTCGGCCTTGCGGCGGGCGGAGTTGAACACCTTCTCGAAGATGTACGGCACCGCGAGGATGAACGTCGGCCGGAACGCGGCCAGGTCGGGCAGCAGCGCCGCGGCGTGCAGCTGGGGCTGGTGGCCGAAGCGGACCCCGCCCCGGACCGCGGCGACCTGCACCATCCGCCCGAAGACGTGCGCCAGCGGCAGGAACAGCAGGGTGGACGCCTCGTCGCCCCTCTTGGAGCGGAACACCGGCTGCCAGCGCTCGACGGCCGTGTCCGCCTCGTACATGAGGTTGCCGTGCGTGATCACGCAGCCCTTCGGGCGGCCCGTGGTGCCCGAGGTGTAGATGATCGTCGCGGTCGAGTCCGGCGTCACGGCCTGCCGGTGGCGGTGCACCACGTCGTCGTCGATGTGGGCGCCGGCGTCGTACAGCTCCCGCACCGCCCCCGCGTCCAGCTGCCACAGCCGGTGCAGCCGCGGCAGCCGGTCGATGACGGTGGCGATCGTCATCGCGTGGTCCTCGTGCTCCACGATCGCGGCCGTGCACTCGGCGTCGTACAGCATCCAGAAGCACTGCTCGGCCGAGGAGGTGGGGTAGACCGGCACCACCTGGGCGCCGATCGTCCACAGCGCGAAGTCGAAGAGGGTCCACTCGTAGCGGGTGCGGGACATGATCGCGACCCGGTCGCCGAACCGGATGCCCTGCGCGAGCAGCCCCTTGGCCAGGGCCAGCACCTCGTCCCGGAACTCCGCCGAGGTCACGTCCCGCCACACCCCGCTGTCGTCCTTGCGGCCCAGGGCGATGTGCAGCGGATCGTCCTGAGCACGTCGGAAGACGACGTCGGCCAGTCCGCCCACCGGCGGTGACAACGCCAACGGAGGGTTGGTGAACTCGCGCAAACCCCGCTCCCCGGTTCTGGTGACGCTCCGCACGGCGCCGTGAAAGCTACCCCACCCCGAGGCGGGGCGGGAGGGGGCCAGAACCCGAGAAACGCTCAGGTATGTGCTGGTCGGTGCCGGAAAATGCGCGCACATGCGGAAGGGTCGGACAGGGAACTGACCATTCAGTAAGTTCCTGGGCGGTAATCTCCACCGAATCTGTACGACCCGCTCACGCGCCCGCGTGTCCGCCCCGGCCGCGTCGTCCGGGTGCGCGGCCGTCTCCTCTGTCTGCGCCGCCGAGCCCGATTCCGTCACTCCGGCACCGTCCGCCCCGGCCGGCACGGCCGACCCGTCTCGGACGGCGGGTCCGTCACCGCCCCGCCGCGGCCGGTGGCCCTACCTGCGGTGCAGCCGGTGGCCCTACCTGCGGTGCAGCCGGTCACCGGCCGCCAGGACGGCCGACGCCAGGGCCTCGGCCGCGCCGCGGGCGGCGGCCCGGCGGCGGTCGTGCAGGAGGACGAAGTCGACCTGGCCGAGCTCCGGCAGCCCCGCCCGGTCCGGCACCCGCACCAGGCCCGGCGGGATCAGCCGCCGCGAGTGCGCCATCACCCCGAGGCCCGCGCGGGCCGCCGCGATCAGCCCGTTGAGGCTGGTGCTGGTGCACGCCACCCGCCACGGGCGCCCCTGCCGCTCCAGCGCCTGAAGGGCGAGGGCCCGGGTGATGCCCGGCGGCGGGAACACGATCAGCGGCACCGGGCGGTCCGTGTCCAGGCGCAGTCGCTCCGCCCCGATCCACACCAGCTCGTCGTGCCACACCAGTTCACCGCGCGGGTCCTCCGGCAGCCGCTTGGCCAGCACCAGGTCCAGCTTCCCGGCGGCCAGCTGTTCGTGCAGGATGCCGGACAGCCCCACCGTCAGCTCCAGGTCGACCTCCGGGTGGTCGTGCCGGAAGGCCTCCAGGATCTCCGACAGCCGGGTCAGCACGAAGTCCTCGGAGGTGCCGAAGCGCAGCCGGCCGCGCAGCCGGGTACCCGCGAAGAACGCCGCCGCCTGCTCGTGCACCTCCAGGATGCGGCGCGCGAACCCGAGCATCGCCTCGCCGTCCTCCGTCAGCTCCACGGAGTGCGTGTCCCGGCTGAACAGCTGCCGCCCGGCGCTGTCCTCCAGCCGCCGCACGTGCTGGCTGACGGTCGACTGGCGCAGCCCGAGCCGCCGCGCGGCCTGCGTGAAGCTCAGGGTCTGCGCGACCGCCAGGAAAGTGCGCAGGTGGGAGGTGTCGTACACGCGGAACACGATACCGGTCATCACGGAACGACATCACAGTCAGAGCGGTATGACGGATTCCCGATGACCCGCCCCGGGGGGACCATGGAGGGGGATCACCGCCCCCCACGCACCGTCGGAACAGACCAGCAAGTGGAGCACCGTGAAGCACCTGCAATGGCCGCGTTGGATGCCGGTCGACCCGTACATCCTGCTGCTGATCGGGACCGTGGGCCTCGCCGCCCTCTTCCCGGCGCGCGGGACCGCCGGGGACGTGGCCTCCGGTGCCTCCACCGCCGCGATCGCCTTCCTGTTCTTCCTCTACGGCGCCCGGTTGTCCACCCGGGAGGCACTGGACGGACTGAGGCACTGGCGGCTGCACGTCACCGTCCTCGCCTGCACCTTCGTCGTCTTCCCGCTGCTCGGCCTGGCCGCCCGCGGTCTCGTCCCGGTGCTCCTGACCCGCCCGCTCTACGAGGGCCTGCTGTTCCTCACCCTCGTCCCGTCGACGATCCAGTCGTCGATCGCCTTCACCTCCATCGCCCGCGGCAACGTCCCCGCCGCGATCTGCGCGGGCTCCTTCTCCTCCCTGGTGGGCATCGTCGTCACCCCGCTGCTGGCGGCGGTCCTGCTCGGCAGCAGCGGCGGCGGGTTCTCCGCGGACTCCCTCGTCAAGATCGTGCTGCAGCTGCTGGTGCCGTTCCTCGCCGGGCAGCTGCTGCGCCCCTGGATCGGGGGGTTCGTCGCCCGCCACCGCAAGGTCCTCGGACTGGTCGACCGCGGCTCGATCCTGCTCGTCGTCTACACGGCCTTCAGCGAGGGCATGGCCCAGGGCATCTGGCACCAGGTCAGCCCGGCCCGGCTCGGCGGCCTGCTGGCGGTCGAGGCGGTCCTGCTCGCGGTGATGCTGGCCCTGACCTGGTACGGCGCCAAGGCCCTGCGCTTCGGCCGCGGGGACCGGATCGCCATCCAGTTCGCCGGCTCCAAGAAGTCCCTGGCCTCCGGGCTGCCGATGGCCGGCGTCCTGTTCGGCGCCCACGCCTCGCTGGCCGTGCTGCCGCTGATGCTCTTCCACCAGATGCAGCTCATGGTGTGCGCGGTGATCGCCAAGCGCCGCTCCCACGACCCCGTCGAGGACGCCACCGGGACGGAGCCGGGCGCGGCGTCACGGACCGCGGTCGGTACGACCCCACGGCCGCGTTGATGCCCGCCGGGGCGCCCTGTGTCTGCCTCCGGCCGACGTCGTGGCCGAGCAGTCGCCGGTGCGGGCGGCGTGGTCGCGGCAGCGGCCGAACTCGCCGGTGAGCGCGGTGCCCCCGCCCACGAGGACACGGCGAGGACACGGCGTGCGGCGCGCGGACGCCTTCGTCCTCCCCGCCGCCGCCCCGCCCATCAATACCCCAGGCGGTCCTTGCCCGCGTACACGTTCATGGAGTTGCCCCGCAGGAAGCCCACCAGGGTCAGGCCGGTTTCCACGGCCAGGTCGACGGCCAGGGAGGACGGCGCGGAGACCGCCGCGAGCACCGGGATGCCGGCCATCACGGCCTTCTGCGCCAGTTCGAAGGAGGCACGGCCCGAGACCAGCAGGATCGCCCGCGACAGCGGCAGGTCCCCGTTCTGCAGGGCGCGGCCGACGAGTTTGTCGACGGCGTTGTGCCGGCCCACGTCCTCCCGTACGTCGAGCAGTTCGCCGTCCTCGGCGAACAGGGCGGCCGCGTGCAGCCCCCCGGTCCGGTCGAAGACGCGCTGGGCCGCGCGCAGCCGGTCGGGGAGGCTCGCGAGCAGTCCGGGCTCGACCCGGACCGGGGGAGCGTCGGCGATCGGCCAGCGGGCGGTGGTCCGCACCGCGTCGAGACTGGCCTTGCCGCACAGACCGCAGGACGACGTGGTGTAGACGTTCCGCTCCAGGGTGATGTCGGGGATCGTCACGCCGGGCGCGGTCTGCACGTCCACCACGTTGTACGTGTTGTGCCCGTCCGCCGTGGCGCCCGCGCAGTACACGATGTTCCGCAGGTCCTGCCGCTCGGCGAGCACGCCCTCGCTGACCAGGAAGCCGGCGGCGAGGGCGAAGTCGTCGCCCGGGGTGCGCATGGTGATCGCGAGGGGTCTGCCGTTCAGCCGGATCTCCAGCGGTTCCTCGGCGACCAGCGTGTCCGGGCGCGTGGAGACGGCCCCGTCGCGGATGCGGATCACCTTGCGTCGTTCCGTGACTCGTCCCATGTCGTGTCTCAGTCCCGGTTCTGTACGTACTGGTAGCTGGTAGCTGGTAGCTGGTAGCTGGTGGTTGACAGCTGGTGGCCGGAGCGGCCGTTGATGCGGCTACTCATTGTCCTGCACATGGAGGGCGGGGGTGGCAGCGCGCTCCGCGGCAGGCGCGGCCGGGTGCTCGGTCGTCCGAGGGCCTGACGGAAGCCGACAACCCGGGCGGCCGAATCCTGTCACCTCGGCTGCCGCCGTACTCACCGGTCACTGATCAGACTGAGGGCTCCCGTTACCCAGGCAATCAGGGGGATCCACCCGATGAACGGCTCGCGCATCACCGCCGTCGGCCACTACCAACCCGCCAAGGTGCTCACCAACGAGGACCTGGCGGGTCTGGTCGACACCAGCGACGAGTGGATCAGGACCCGGGTGGGCATCCGCACGCGTCACATCGCCGGCCCCGACGAACCCGTCGACGAGCTGGCCGCCCACGCCGCCGCGAAGGCGCTCGCGGCGGCCGGTCTCGCCCCCGGCGACATCGACCTGGTGGTGGTCGCCACCTCCACCGCGGTCGACCGCTCGCCCAACACCGCCGCCCGGGTCGCCGCCCGGCTCGGCATGCCCTCGCCCGCCGCGATGGACCTCAACGTCGTGTGCGCCGGGTTCACCCACGCCCTGGCCACCGCCGACCACGCCGTGCGGGCCGGCTCCTCGGTCCGCGCCCTGGTCGTCGGGGCCGACAAGATGTCCGACGTCGCCGACTGGAGTGACCGCACGACCTGCGTGCTCGTCGGCGACGGCGCGGGGGCCGCGGTGGTGGAGGCCTCGCGGGAGTCCGGCATCGGGCCCGTGCTGTGGGGCTCGGTGCCCGAAATGGGGCACGCGGTGCGCATCGAGGGGCAGCCGGCGCGGTTCGCGCAGGAGGGACAGAGCGTCTACCGCTGGGCCACCACCCGGCTGCCCCCGATCGCGCGCGGGGCCTGCGAACGGGCCGGGCTCGCCCCCGAGGACCTCGCCGCGGTCGTCCTGCACCAGGCGAACCTGCGCATCATCGAACCCCTCGCCGAGAAGATCGGCGCCGTCAACGCGGTCGTCGCGCGCGACGTCACCGACTCCGGCAACACCTCGGCCGCGAGCATCCCGCTCGCCCTGTCCAAGCTGGTCGAACGCGGCGCGATCGGCACGGGGGACCCGGTCCTGCTGTTCGGCTTCGGCGGGAACCTGTCGTACGCGGGCCAGGTCGTGCGCTGCCCCTGACGGCCCCGGCGGCGGGCCGTCCGCCCCGTCATCTTCTCGGCGGTCCTGCCAGAGGGCCGCCGGCCCTCTGGCCCGGCATGACTGTTGCCCCCTGTCGAACGGACGACCTGGGGGGTGGTGTCACCGGGTCCGAGGGGTGCCGTCACCGACGCTGATCAGAGGTCCGGCCACCGTCCGGCCCGGCGCAATGCCGGGCAGCTCGTGGGCCGGGCGCCGCGAGCCGCCCGGCGCGATCGCCGGCCGTGACGAACAGCGCGCCGCGGCGCTCATGCGCGAGCACACCGAGCACACCGAGCACACCGAGCACACGACCGTCGTACCGCGCACATGCCCACTCCTGACCCCTGACCGCGGCCGGCACCGGACAGAAAACGCAGGTGAAAGGCACCCCGAAAGCTTGGTATTGTTGTCCTCGTCGCCGCGGGGGAAGACCCCGGCCGGGCGGCAGACACCTGGTCCGGGTGGCGGAATGGCAGACGCGCTAGCTTGAGGTGCTAGTGCCCTTTATCGGGCGTGGGGGTTCAAGTCCCCCCTCGGACACTCGCAGTAACGGTACGCAAGCGAGGGCCTCGACCTTACGGTCGCGGCCCTCGTCGTGTGTTCGGGGTGGAGGGTGCTGCCGGGCTCGGCGTGGGCGACCCGGCGACCCCGACACCTTCGCGCAGACGTGGAGGGCCGGGGCCCCGGGCGCGGACCGCTGCACACTCCGGCGGTTCACGCCGCGGGGCTCACGCCGCGGGGCTCAGGCCATGCGGCTCACGCCTCCGTGAGCGTCCCGTCGGCCACCCGCAGTCGGCGGTCCACGCCGATCTCGGCGAGGAACCGCTCGTCGTGGCTGACCACCATGAACGCGCCCTGGCAGGAGTCGAGCCCGCTCTCCAACTGGCCCGCGCTGACCAGGCCGAGGTTGTCGGTCGGCTCGTCGAGCAGGTCCAGGCGCTGCGAGAGGTAGGCGATCCGGCCGTCGCCGCGCCTGATATCCCCGCCGTCCGGGGTGAGTTCGCCGGTGATCAGCCGTAGCAGGGTGGTCATTCCGGCACCGTTGGGCCCGGTCAGCGCGATGCGTTCGGGGCCCCGGACGGTCAGGTCGATGCCACCCGCGGCGAAAACGTCCTGTTCCCCGAAGCGGACCTGCATCCCCTCGCCCAGGAAGAGGGTGCGCCCCCGGCGGGCACCTCGGTGTCGGGCGGGTGTGGGGCGTTGCGCTGCTCGTCGCGCAGCGCACGTCCGGCCTCGTCGAGGCGGGCCTTCGCGTCACTTCGCGTCACTGCGGCCGGGGCAGGAAACGCTCCACCACGAGCGTCAACCGCTCGATCCAGTCGTCCAGTTCGTCCTCGTCGTGCGTGGTGACGCGGCACGACCGGGTGCTGCCGTCGTGGAAGTGGAGCGTGACGGTGAGGGAGAGGCCCCGCCCCACCTCGCTGTGGCTGACCGCGCGGATGGCGTACCAGGGGAAGTCGACGGGACGGCCGTTCACGCCGAAGGAAACGCCGTGCGCGTCGGCCACGACGGCGTTCTTGTGGTCCATCGCGAGGAAGTCCTCCGCGTCGGAGGCGACCGGTCCGGCAGGTCCGGCAGGCCCGGCCGGTCCGAAGCCGGGCGACGCCGCCGACGGCGGCGGTACCACCGGAGCGGGCGGGTACGGCGAGGGCTGGTACGGCGCCGGCGGGTACGGCGAAGCCGCGGTGACCGTCGGCGGCTGCACGACGGGCGGCGTACCGGGAGCGGGAGCGGAAGCGGGGACAGGAGCAGGGGAAGGGGGCGTGGTCGAGGTCGGGGGCACCAGCACGGTCGGCGTGTAGGCGGGCGGGGTGCTGTCCGGCGCGGGCGCCAGCAGGTCCAGCAGCTGCCCGGCGGTGGGCCGGTGCTCCGGGGCCTTGGCCATGCAGGCGGCGACCGTCGGACGCAGGCCCGTCGGCACGGCCGTCATGTCGGCCTCGTGGTGGACCGAGCGGTACATCAGCATCATCGGCGTACCCTCGCCGAAGGCGCTGCCGCCGGCCGCCGCCACCAGGACGGCGCCCAGCGCGAAGATGTCCGCGGCGGCGCCGACGGGCAGCCCCTCCGCCTGCTCGGGCGCCAGGAACCCCGGCGTGCCGAGGGCGGCGCCCGTGACCGTGAGCCGGGACCCCTCCACGGCCCGGGCGATGCCGAAGTCGACGACCCGGGGACCGTCGTCCGCCATGATGATGTTGCCGGGCTTCAGGTCCCGGTGCACCAGCCCGCAGGCGTGAATGGCCTGCAACGCCTCGGCCAGCGCGAGACCCAGTCGGCGCAGGGCCGCCCCGTCCATCGGCCCCTGCGCGGTGAGCAGGGCGGAGAGGGTCGGACCGGGGACGTACGCGGTGGCGAGCCAGGGTTCCGCGGCGTCCGGGTCCGCGTCGACGACCGGCGCGGTGTGGAAGCCGCCCACCGCGCGGGCGGCGGTGATCTCCGCACGGAAACGTTCACGGAACCCCGGGTCCCGTGCCAGTTCCGGCTTGGCGACCTTCACCGCCACGCTCCGGCCGCCCCGGGATCTCCCCAGATAGACGGTGCCCATCCCGCCCTCGCCGAGCACCCGCTCGATCGTGTAGGCGCCGATCCTCTGCACGCCGCTTCCTCCCCCGCACGTCGTCGGGCGTCACCTTAGTGCGGGGCGGGAGCCCGAGCGAAAGCCGCTGCCGGGATCCGGTCCATTCCGCGTCAAAGCGCCCCGGCCGCCGAGCACTTGGCGGCGCACTCCGCCCAGACGGTCTTGCCGGGCCCGCCCGTGGCGCGCGGTGCGCAGCCCCACCGGTCCGCCAGCGCCTCGACGAGGAGCAGGCCGCGCCCGCCGTCCTCGGGGCCGTCGTCCTCCGGGAGGGCGGTGGGGATGCGGGGCAGGAGTTCACCGCGGGTGTCGCTGACCTCGATCCGTACGGTGCCGGTGGCCGGGTCGGCGGTCAGCAGGACGTGGAAGTCCCGGCCGGCCACGTGCCCGTGCCGGACGGCGTTGGCGCACAGCTCCGCCGCGACGAGGCTGACGACGTCGTGCGCGTCGCTGCCGTACGGGATGCCCCAGGCGTCGAGCCGGGTCCCGCACAGCCGTCGGGCGAGGCGGGCGCCGCGCGGGGTGGAGCTGAAGCACATCGCGAACTGGTGCACCGTGAGGGGTGATCGGGCTGTGGTCATGCACTCACGGTGGCGTCTCGTGGCGCAGCGTGACCAGCGGTGACGCGCTGACTCCGGCGCTTCGTACCGGGTGGTCGGCTGCTTTGTACGGGGTGGTACGCGGGGGAGAGCCCGCTCACGGGCGCCCGCACCCCGCGGCGGTGCTGCCGGGCGGCCGGGCCGGTCGACGGGCCAGGACGAGTACGAGGTCGGCGTGACCTGTGGTGATGCCCCGGCGTTAACCCGTCGGGGGCGGGCTCGACCCCTGTGTCCGGCGAGGTGCGGCAAGAGGTGGGCAGGGCGGTGACCGTGAGGGACGTGGAAGCGGGACAGCGGCAGCAGCGGCCGGAGGACGAGCCGGGGACGGGCGTGGTGACCGCGTTCGGGCGGCAGTTGAAGCTGTTGCGGGTACGGGCGGGGATGGACAGGGCGGAGTTCGGCAAGCGGGTCGGCTACTCGGCGGACATGGTCGCGTCGATCGAGCAGGGGAGGCGGATTCCGCAGGCCCGGTTCATCGAGCAGGCGGACGAGGTGCTGGGGGCCGGGGGGTTGCTCACGGCGCTGAAGGAGGAGGTGGGGCGGGCTCAATATCCGGCCTACTTCAGGGACGCGGCTCGCTTGGAGGCTCGGGCTGCGGGCTTGAACCTCTACGCGGTCTACGCGGTTCCGGGCTTGCTGCAGACGGAGGACTACGCACGAGCCGTCTTCCAGATGCAGCGTCCTCTGCTGCCCGACGACATCATCGAACAGCGCTTGGAAGCCCGCCTGGCTCGGCAAGAGGTCTTCAGCCGGCGGCCCGCGCCGCTGATGAGCTTCGTGATCGAAGAGGCGGTTCTGCGGAGGCCGCTGGGTGGCCGGGGAGTCATGCGGGGAGCCCTGGAACAAGTCCTGATGACAGCCCAGTTGAGGCATGTTGAAGTGCAGGTCATGCCGACCGACCGTGAGGACAATGCCGCATTGGGCGGGCCCTTCACGCTGATCGACACAGACAAGGGCCAGCGGATCGCGTACGCAGAGGTCCAGGACGACAGTCGGCTCTACACCGAGGTGTCCAAGGTGCGTGAGCTGGAGGCCCGGTATGGCATCCTCCGGTCACAGGCCTTGACGCCGAGCGAGTCAACAGCCTTCATCGAGAAACTGATGGGAGAGCCATGAGCGTTCGCATAGCGCACGCCGTGCCAGAATCCGCCTGGTTCAAGAGCAGCTACAGCACAGGTGGCGGCGGCGAATGCGTGGAAGTCGCTGCCACTTCCGGAGCCGTCCTCGTCAGGGACTCGAAGCGGCCCGCAGTGGCCCGGCTCGCGTTCGGTCCCGAAGCGTGGGCCGACTTCGTGCGGTCGGCCGCTGGGCACTGAACCGGCCGACCTCTGATGTTCGGGGCCCGGTGCGTGCGTCGCACCGGGCCCCGAACGCGTCAGGTCCCGCCGTGGACGTCATTGCTCGGCCCACCCAGTCGCCCGCAGCGCGGTCGGCTGTCACCCCGCCCCGATCGCCGTCGCCCGGCGCCAGGCGCGGGTGAGCCGGCCTGTGAGCCGGCCCGTCAGGTGTTCGCAGAGGGGGCCGCCCCGGGGGAAGGGGACCGACGTCTCCTCGGTCATCGCGGTGAAGAAGCGGCGGCCGGCCCCGGTCTGGAGCGTGGTGGTCCAGCGGTGGTCCGGACAGCGCTTGAGCAGGGCAAGCAGGAGTTCGCGTCCGAGCCCCTCGCGTCGGCGGTCGTCGACGACCCGCACGTCCAGGATGCGTCCGGCCCGGCAGGCGCCGCAGGCGCGGAAGCGCAGCCGGCCGAGCTCGGCGCCGCACCGGTCACGGAGCACCACCTCTGACGTGACGCACCGGTCCGCGGGCACCGACCCTTCCGGCCGCGGCGCCCGGCGGAGCCGGGAGAAGGCCAGCCGCACAGCTCGATCGCCTCTCATGGCGTTCTCGTGGCGTGCCGCTCCGGAAGCGGAAGCGGCGCCCGCTCACCACTATGGCGAACAAGTGACCGATCGGTGAAGCCCCGCGTCGACGGCGGAGCCCGGCGCGGCTTGGACGGCGGCGTCGAGGGAAGGCATGCACCGGCGGGTCGGCATGCACCGGCGGGCCGGCAGTCTTCAGGTCGATCTTCAACTTGATCTCTTCCAGAACTTGATTGATTCCAGGAAAGGGACAAGACTGCGGCTTGTGACCGCGACTTCGGACTTCGAGCGCATGTTGCGAGCGGCCGCCCTCCGGGTGACGCGCCCTCGGTTGGCGGTGCTGTCCGCGGTGCACGGTCATCCGCACGCCGACACGGACTCGATCACCCGCGTCGCGCGTGAACACCTCGGCGCGGTGTCCCACCAGGCCGTCTACGACGTGCTGCGGGTGCTGACCGCTGCCGGTCTGCTGCGGCGCATCGAGCCGCCCGGCTCCGTCGCGCGCTACGAGGCGCGGGTCGGGGACAACCACCACCACCTCGTGTGCCGGTCCTGCGGGGTCATCGCCGACGTCGACTGTGCCGTCGGCAGCGCGCCCTGCCTGACCGCCTCCGACGATCAGGGCTTCGTCGTCGACGAGGCCGAGATCGTCTACTGGGGCCTGTGCCCCGACTGCTCCATCGATTCCACCGATTCCGACTATTCCGGCGATACCACCATTTCCACCAGTTCCGCCGATTCCACCCGTTCCATCCGTTCCACCCGTTCCACCGCACCGGTTACTGAGCACACTCTTTGATCCATGGAGGATTCCCGTGGCTGACAGTCCTGACGCCGTAGTGGGAGAGATGAACGACGAGAGCGCGGGAGGCTGCCCGGTCCACGCCGGACGCTTCAGCCACCCGACCGAGGGCGGAAGCAACCGTGACTGGTGGCCGAACCAGCTCAACCTCGCGGTCCTCCGCAAACACTCCTCCGCGTCCGATCCGATGGGCGACGGCTTCGACTACGCCGCCGAGTTCCGGAGCCTCGACCTCGACGCCCTGGCCAGGGACGTCGACGAGGTGCTGACCACCTCCCAGGAGTGGTGGCCGGCCGACTTCGGCAATTACGGGCCGCTGATCATCCGCATGGCCTGGCACAGCGCGGGCACGTACCGCGTCCACGACGGCCGCGGCGGCGCCGGTGCCGGCATGCAGCGGTTCGCGCCGCTCAACAGCTGGCCGGACAACGCCAACCTCGACAAGGCGCGCCGTCTGCTGTGGCCGGTGAAGAAGAAGTACGGCCGCAAGATCTCCTGGGCCGACCTGATGATCTTCGCGGGCAACCGGGCCCTGGAGACCATGGGCTTCAAGACCTTCGGCTTCGCCGGCGGCCGGGCGGACGTCTGGGAGCCCGACGAGGACGTCTACTGGGGCCCCGAGCGCACCTGGCTCGGCGACGAGCGCTACAGCGGCGACCGCGAGCTGGAGAACCCGCTGGCCGCCGTCCAGATGGGCCTCATCTACGTCAACCCGGAGGGCCCCAACGGCAACCCGGACCCGGTCGCCGCGGCCCGCGACATCCGTGAGACCTTCGCCCGCATGGCGATGAACGACGAGGAGACCGTCGCGCTCATCGCCGGCGGCCACACCTTCGGCAAGACCCACGGCGCCGGCCCCGCGGACGCCGTCGGCCCCGAGCCCGAGGCCGCGCCCCTGGAGGAGCAGGGCCTGGGCTGGAAGAGCGGCTACGGCAGCGGCAAGGGCGGCGACACGATCACCAGCGGCCTCGAGGTCACCTGGACGCCGACCCCGACGACCTGGGACAACAGCTTCTTCGAGACGCTGTTCGGGTACGAGTGGGAGCTGTTCGACAGCCCCGCCGGCGCCAAGCAGTGGCGGCCGAAGGACGGCGCCGGGGCCGGCACCGTCCCGGAGGCGCACGACCCGTCGAAGAAGCGCGAGCCGCGGATGCTCACCACGGACCTCTCGCTGCGCTTCGACCCCGTCTACGAGCAGATCTCCCGGCGTTTCCTGGAGAACCCGGACCAGTTCGCGGACGCCTTCGCCCGTGCCTGGTTCAAGCTCACGCACCGCGACATGGGCCCGATCCAGCGCTACCTCGGCCCGCTGGTGCCGCAGGAGACGCTGGTGTGGCAGGACCCGATCCCGGCCGTCGACCACGAGCTGGTGGACGTCGGCGACGTCGCGGCGCTCAAGGACAAGATCCTCGACTCGGGCCTGTCCGTCGCGCAACTGGTGTCCACCGCCTGGGCGTCGGCCTCGTCCTTCCGCGGCAGCGACAAGCGCGGCGGCGCCAACGGCGCCCGGATCCGCCTCGCCCCGCAGCGGGAGTGGGAGGTCAACGAGCCCGACGCCCTCGCCACGGTGCTGAGCACCCTGGAGGGCATCCAGGAGTCCTTCAACTCCTCGCAGACCGGCGGCAAGAAGATCTCGCTCGCCGACCTGATCGTCCTCGCCGGCTGCGCGGGCGTGGAGCGGGCCGCGAAGAACGCCGGCTTCGACATCCAGGTCCCGTTCACCCCGGGCCGTACGGACGCCTCGCAGGAGCAGACGGACGTCGAGTCCTTCGCGCAGATGGAGCCGGCCGCGGACGGCTTCCGCAACTACCGCGGCAAGGGCAACCGGCTGCCGTCGGAGTACCTCCTGCTCGACCGCGCGAACCTGCTCACGCTGACCGCGCCCGAGACGACGGTCCTGGTGGGCGGCCTGCGCGTGCTGGGCGCCAACCACCAGGGCTCCCAGCTCGGCGTGCTCACCTCGACGCCCGAGTCCCTGACGAACGACTTCTTCGTCAACCTGCTCGACATGGGCATCGAGTGGAAGCCGACGACCGAGGACGCGGAGACCTTCGAGGGCCGGGACCGTGCCACGGGCGAGCTGAAGTGGTCCGGCAGCCGCGTCGACCTGGTCTTCGGCTCGAACTCCGAGCTGCGCGCCGTCGCCGAGGTCTACGCCAGCGACGACGCGAAGGAGAAGTTCGTCGAGGACTTCGTCGCCGCCTGGGACAAGGTCATGAACCTGGACCGGTTCGACCTGGCCTGATGCTCGGCCTGGCCTGATTCCCACCGTCCGCACCGCGCGTCGGCACCGTCGGCGCGCGGTGTGGCATTTGTCGACCTAAGCTCCCTTTGTGTGGCACACACCTTCGAAGAGCTGGTGGAGAAGCAGCGGGCCGCCGACCAGGCGCACAACCGCGTCGAGGAGCTGCGGGAGACCTACGGGCCGCCGACCTTGGAGGGCGGCTGGACACAGCGGCAGACCGACACCTACGAGACGGCATGGCGGGCCTGGCGCGACCTCGCCCGCGACGTGCAGGCCTCGGTGACCGAGTACGCCAAGGCCGAGGACGTGTCCCGCAGCGACATCGAGGCCGACCTGAAGAAGGCGGTACGGCACCCCGACGGCGGCGCGGCCTAGCCGGGCGGCGCCGCCCACGGAACATGCGTCAGGCCGGCCTCATATCCGCGCCCAGCTCTGCGAGGACGCCCCGGACCGGCACGTCGCCTCCTGCACCCCGCCGCCGAAGGAAAGGTCGAGGCAGCCGCCGTCGTAGGCGCTCTTCAAGGAGTTGCCGGACCCGGAGAACCACCGCAGGACGGAGCTGTCCTGGCTGCAGTCGCCGACGAAGACGGCCTGGTTGTTGCCGTTGGCGCTCAGGCAACTGCCGCTCGACTGGTTGACGACCTTGATGCTGCCGCCGGAAGCGCTCTTGAAGATCCAGGAGGCGGACGAACCCGAGCAGTCCCCGAGTCCGGTGGAACCGTAGACCTGGACCAGGCACTTGCCGTTCTCGCCGTTCTTCAGGTGGAAGTAACCGGAGGAGGGGGGCGAGCCCGACGTGCCGCCGGTCGAGGTGCCACCGGAGGTACCGGAACCGCCCGTGTCGCCGGAGCCGGAGCTCCCGCCCGACCCGCCGCTGCTGCCACTGCCGCCACTGCCACCGCTGCCGACGGAACCGCCCGTGCCGTCCGAGCCGCCCTGTGCGCCGGAACCCGTGCCGCTGCCGTCCGACACCTGGGCGTCCCCGGACCCGGTGTCCGCGCCCTTGCCCTTGCCCGCTTCCTGCCCGCCCTTGTCCGGGGAGGAGGAGCCGTGCGGCGACGCCGTGGCCGACGGACTCCCGCCGGAGGCCGAGGGAAGCGGCGTGGCGGCCACCGACACGGACGCGGAGGGAGTGGCCTGCGCCCGGTCCTGCGGCGAGGAGGTGTGCGGGAGGTACTGGATGGCAAGGGTCGTGCCGGTCACCACCAGGACGACGGGGACGACGGCGAGGAGGATCCGGGTGCGCCGGCGCTCCCGCCGCTCCTCGGCGGGCGGGGCGGGCGAGGCGGGCGCCGCGGGAGCGGCCGGCTCGGGGGCCGGCTCGGGGTCGGGCAGGGTCGGCGTCCGCTCCGGCGGCGCGGCCACGTCCGGCACGTTCGCCGCGAACGCGGCCCGCTCCGCCAGGCGTTCGGCGATCGGCGCGGGCCACCCGGAGGCGACGGACTTCCCTTCGAGCTCTTCCAGCAGTTCGGCGGCCGTCGGCCGGCCCTCGGGGTCCTTGTCGAGGCAGCGGGCGACGACCTCGGCGAGGTCCGGGTCCAGCTCGCGCAGCGGCTCCAGGTCGGGCTGCTCGTGCACGATGCGGTACAGCACGCCGTGCCCGGACTCCGCGCCGAAGGGCGGGCTCCCGCACCCCGCGTACGCGACGACCGAGCCCAGCGCGAAGATGTCGACGGCGCCGGTCAGCCCCCTTCTGCCCGAAGCCTGTTCGGGCGACATGTAGGCGGGGGTGCCGACGACGAGGCCGGTGCTGGTGAGCTGGCTCTGCTCGGCGGCGCGGGCCACACCGAAGTCGATGAGGGTGAGGCCGTCGACGGTCAGCATGACGTTGGACGGCTTGAGGTCCCGGTGCACCATGTCCAGCGCGTGCACCGCCGCCAGGCCCTTCGCCGCCTCCCGCAGCAGCCGCCACAGGGCGTCGGCGGGCAGCGGGCCGCGGTGCAGCTCGACGGCGTCGCCGAGGGTGAGGCCGGGGACGTAGGCGGTGGCGAACCACGGCGGCCGTGCGGCCGGGTCGCTCGCCAGCAGCGGGGCGGTGGCCTCGGCGGGCAGCGCCGCCAGGTTGTCCAGCTCCTGTCCGAACCGCCGCAGGAACTTCTGGTCCTCGCCGGAGATCGAGTCCCGGACCTGCTTGACGGCGGCGTACCGCCCTTCGTGGACGCCGAGATAGACCCGCCCCATTCCGCCGGCCCCGAGCCGCCCGAGGAGGGGGATGGGCCCGATGTACCGCGGATCTTCTTCGGTCAGCGGCTCGGCACCGCTTCCGGCCAGCTCAGACACGTTTCCCCGTTCTCCCCGTCGACTCGCCTGCGTCGTCACACGCCGACGGCGGCCGCCCGGTCTTCCGCTCACGGGCCGGCGCGCTCGCTCGGCAGGGATCAGTATGACCGTCCGTCAGCACGATCAGTGAGTCTTCACGCGGGCACCGGCACGGCGGCCCCGCCCGCGCGCGGGACCGCACCCAGGCGCGCACCACCAAGGGCAGTGGACACCGGTACGCGGAGATCGTGCGGGCGCATCGGCAAGGGGCGCGCCGGGTGGTGTGAGGCGGGGGCGGGGTGATGGGCGTGAGGACCCTCGTAGGGGCGTCCCATGGGCGTCGTAGGGGCGCGTCGTCACCCGGAGGACAGCAGCAGCGCGGTGAGGAGCAGCACGGACAGCACCGCCTCCCCGGCCCCGACCACGCCCACCCGCACCCGGCCGAGCGCCGGCACGGCCAGCGCCCGCCCCAGGCACACCGCGAAGAACCCGGCGAGCCAGGGGCCGAGGACGGCGGCCGCGACGCCGAGCGCCACGGCGTGGTAGCCGCCCGAGGCCCACCGGTAGGCGGTGCTGCCGCGCTCACGGATCATGGTCTTGACGTAGAGGACGGTGCCCGCGAAGTACAGCAGGCAGGCCAGCGCCGGCCGCCAGGCATCCGCGATCCCGCCCCCGCCGAGCAGCAGGGCGACCGGCAGCATGCCGCACGCGGGGACGACGGCGGCCAGCCCGTTGACCAGGGCCCGCTCCCGGTTGCGCCAGGCGTACCAGCAGTTCACGGCGAGGAACGGCGCGGCGCAGACGGCGGCGAGCAGCAGCCAGGGCGCGTGTACGACGAGGGCGACGCCGCACGGCACCAGCGCCGTCGTGAACAGCCGCACGGGGCGCGTGTGACGGGCGGCGGCTCTGGGATTGCGGGAGTTGTGCCGCAGCCGCAGCCACTGCTGGACGTGGAAGACCGCGAGGTAGCCGAGGAGCCAGGCGAGCAGCAGCAGGGCGTGCCACGGTGTGGGCTCGCCCAGCAGCATGCCCGCCAGGAACGGCACGACCAGCATCGCCCAGGCTCCGTGCTGGTTCGGAAGCCAGCGCCGTACGGCACGCGAAGACATCGGTGCTGTCCATCCTCCTCCGGGGCTGTACGGACGTGGCTTCCTCAGCCGGGTGTCCGCGCCGACACGGCGGTTCCGGCGTGCTCAGCCTGGCATCCGGCGGGGTACGGCGGACCAGGCCATTGGTCCCGGATCACCGGGACCTTCGCCGTCCCCCAGCCTTCCGCCGGGTGCGCGAGCCGGGTCACTCCGCGGCCGCCGCCTGCTCCACCGTCTGCGTGAAGGCGGCGGCGCTGACCGGCTTCCCGCTGCCGTCGAGGACGTCGACGGTCTTCCCGTCGACCTTGACCGTCGGGGTGCCGGTGGCGTCGCTGGCGTAGAACGCGTCCGCCACCTTCGCCGCCCAGGGCAGGTACGTGCCCTCCTTGACGGCCTTGTTGAAGGCGGGCGTCCGCAGCCCCGGCACCTTGCCGGCGATCTCCAGCAACTTGGCGCTGCTGCCGAAGGTGTCCGTGCTCTCGTCCTTCGGCTGGGCCGCGTACAGCGCGTCGTGGAACGCCTTGAACTTGCCGACGCTCTCGTCGAGCGCCGCGCCCAGCGCCGCGAGCCCGGTCTGCGACCCTTGACCGCCGAGCCGCTTGTCGAGGAACGCGGCCATGTGGAACTCGACCTTGACCTTCCCGGAGTCCACCATCGAGGTCAGAGTGCCGCCCAGATCCTTCTCGAACGCGGCGCAGTACGGGCAGCGCAGATCCTCGTACACCTGGACGGTGGTCGGAGCGCCGGCCTTCCCCCAGGTGATCACGGTGCCGCCGGCACCGCCGGCGTGGGCGGGCGTGACGAGCTTCCCCCCGCCCTTGCCGACCCCGGCCCCGGCCTCGGTCCCGGCCCCTGCCCCTGATTTGTCACCGGCGGCGAGCCCGATGCCGATACCGGCGGCCAGGGCGAGCACGGCGGCGACGCTCCCGAAGACGACGGCCCGCCGCCGGAACGCCCGCTGCCGCGCCTCGCCCTGCCGCAGGGCGGCCACGTGCTCGTGCCGGCGCTCGTCATGCGGGGCGGCGTTCCGGACGGGAGCGGTCTTCTTGACGGAAACGGTCTTCTTCGTGGCCATGCCCGCGACGCTAGGGCGCGGCACCCGGGGGCGGTAAGGCCCCATGGGGGCGGCGCGGAGGGCTGTGGGTCCCGGGGGAGCCGGGACCTTCGGTGCTGTATCCGTTTCGACGGGGACCCGAAGCGAGGTGTGAAGGATCGCCGTCGGCGCGACCGTTCCTTCCATCCCAGCGGGACTTCGTGTGGACGCGGCCTGACGTACGCGATCTCTTCGACTACCGGGGTATCCGGTCGGTGCGCTGCCGTGGAAGACCGATCCGAGCACCGCCGTCCGAGACAGCAAATCGTCATGCCGCTTTGCTTACTTGAGCACACTGATCCGGCCATACGCCTGTCCGATGATGTCCGTTTTCTTTCATGCGCATGCCACGAGAACTTCGCTCCTGCTTGGTTACCGGTGAGGCGCATGTGACGGGGGCAATGTGGGAGAAGGCCAAGCCCTACAAGGGGCGCTGCCGAGGCGGTGACCCGATCGACATGGTGTCCGGCGAGATGCTCATGGAGCAGGTGGATCTGGAACTCGCCGGGCTCCTGCCGTTGGTGATTCGGCGTACTCATGTCTCCACCTACCGCTGCGGGCGCTGCTTCGGGACGAGTTGGGCCTCGACGCTGGATCAACGGCTGGAGATCGACGATCAAGGGGTGGTGTACGCAACCGAGGACGGCATGCTTCTGGCTTACCCCGTCCCGGCACCCGACACCGAGACCATGCCGCTCGAAGGCCCCCGACGGCCCCTGAGGTGGAGCGGCGACGACCGCGGCGTGATCACCGTGCACGACGAGGAGTCCGGGCGGACGCACCACTTCGCCCTCGGGAGGCGACCCGACGGACCCATGACGCGGAGCGAGAACTCACGCGGTGGTGCGCTCATGGACGCCAACCTACCGCCAGGATGTCCACCCCACCCTCTACTCATGCAGCTAGGGACCCACCCCGGCACAGGAGCCGCCCCCATGAACCTTGGATCCGTCCTGCCCGCCATGCCCGGCGCGACGCCCGTCTCCGGCCTGGAATCGGCGTGGCGCTGGTCGCCGAACCCGATGTTCACCTTCACCGCCGCACTCTCCACCGACGGAGAACACAACCTTCAGGTCAACGTGCGGGGCCCCTACGACGAGGGACTCGTCACGGCGCTGCTCGCCCATGCCAGGGCGCATGACGGCGAGTTCGTCGGACAGGGGCGGCCCCTGGTGGGGATCGAAGGCTTCCGGTACCCCGGATCCGCGTTCGACACGGTGGGCGTGACGACGGCCGAGGTGCACGGCTACCACGCCACGGAGAATCCCGGACTCTCAGCCGTCACCTACGCCGTCTTCCCGGCCTACGCCTGCGAGATCTCCGGCCGGGAGAACGAAGAGGAGGCATGGGGGAGGTTCCGCAAGATGCTCCAGCCGAACAAGCTGGACCGCGCCCCCGTGCCGTTCGTCAAGATGCGCTACGACAACGTCCGCACCGGCAGCGCGAGCAAGGGCGACGCCCGTGGTTTCGCTCCCCTGGCCACCCTTGTACGGGAACTGGGGCTGCTCGAGGACGCCGCCGGCAGTTTCGTCGAGTGGGAGAACCGGCACGGCGACGTCTGGCGCGCGGACAGCACCACTGACGGCATCCGGCTCACCCACGACGGGACGCGGGAACCGGTGGACACCGAGCGACTGCAGGACGTGGCCCGCAGCAGCGTGCAGTAGCTTTTCATTTCCAGGTCAACCAGCGCGCAGCGGGAAACGGTTCCTTGATGCGGGCGTCGACCTCCGCGGTCCACTTCGCGGCCGCCGGCCAGGAAGCCACCATGGACGCGGCCCGCCGCATCGCCGCCCTCACCCACGGGGACCGCGCGGCCCGGGAGGGCACCGCGATCTTCCACGAACTCATCCGCGTCACGTTCGAGGACACCGACCCCCTGACCGCGCTCCCGGACGTCCTGGCTCTCGTCCATCCCGACCACCGCGACCGCCACGCCACCGTCCTCGCCCCGACTGGCACCCCGATCGGGCGACCGAGTTCAACGGCGCCGTCTGGCCCTGCCTGGGCTCCGCCGTCTGGGCCCTGCGCACCACCAGCGGCTTCGAGGACGCGATACGCGCGGCGATCGACCTCGGCGGCGACACGGACACGGTCGCCGCGGTGACCGGAGGGCTCGCGGGGGCGTACTACGGACTGGACGCGATCCCCGCCCACTGGACCCAGCCGCTCCATGTCCCGCTTCCGGGATTCGACGGACGGGTGCTGCGCCCGACAGACCTGCTCCACCTCGCGCACCGCCTCGCAGAGCGCCGTTGACCGGACAGCCGACGGCCGGGCGGGGTCAGCGTCCGACTCGGTTGCGGACGGCGAGGACGGCGAGGCCCGGGAGGACGGGCTCGGTGACGCGGGAAGCCATCTCGATGTAGGTGCAGGCGGTGGTCGGATTGTTGCCGGAGGAGCGGAACACCACGCTGCTGAGGGTGGTGTCGAGGGCCACCGCGGATCTCCTGGCCCTGCCCGACCGGCGCTCCACAGCCCTGGCACGCTTCGGGAGCGAGGCCAAGGCGGCCGCCTGCAGGTCCCGCCGACGCACCGGGTGTCGGCTCCCGCTCTCGTGTCGAGGCGCGGGTCACGGCCCGGATCCGGGAGGTCCCGGTGCCCTGCCCGTCAGGTCGCCGGCGGTGCGGGACCGGGGGACGCGCAGGCATCGCCGCCGGGCAGGGCGGCCTCAGTTCCGTGCGCGGCCGGCCAGCCGCACAAGCACCAGCGCGCACAGGCCCGCGCCGGCCGCGACCGCCATGAGGACCGTGCGCACGGCGAGGTGTTCGAACAGGATGCCCGCCGTCCCGTAGGCGACGGGGCTCGCGACGAAGACGGCGGCGCCGAAGACCGGAAGCACGTGCGGGCGGAGGTGTTCCGGGGGCCGCAGGGTGAGGAGTGCGACGGCGGGTGCGGTCACGGCGGGCAGGAACATGCAGGCGGTCGCGACCGACAGAGCCGCCGTGGCGGCGGGCTGGTCCCAGGGCAGGAACCAGAGCGCGACGGCCGTGCCGATGCCGCCGCACGCCGCGAAGCGGGTCGGCGGGATCCTGCGGGCGAGCCGGGCCACGACGAGAGTGCCCACCGCGGTGCCACCGCCCCACGCGGCCAGCAGCAGGCCGGCCACATGGGGGTCGGCGTCGTAGCGGCTGTCCGCCATGACGGGCAGGGCGAGCAGCACGACGGGCATGAGCGTGCCGTAGCCGAGCGCGGCGAGCGCCATGGTGCGCAGCACCGGGTCCCGGAGCAGGTGGCGCACACCCTCCGCCATGTTGTTCGCCGACAGCGGCTCCGGTGCCGTCGTGCGGCGGGGCAGGCCGGTCAGCAGGGCGGCCGACAGCGCGAACGAGGCCGCGTCGGCCCAGAGCACGTTGAGTGCGCCGACCTGCGCGATGAGGAACCCGGCGATCGCGGGGCCGAACAGCCGCGCCGACGAGGTCGCCGTCTCGAACAGGGCGTTGCCCGCGGTGACGGCGCCCTCGTCCGGGCCGAGGGCGTCGGCCAGCAGCATGCGCTGCGCGGACAGGTAGGCCGACGCGACGCATCCGACGAGGGCCACGATCACCAGCAGCGCCCAGAACGGCAGCAGGCCCGCCTGGTAGAGGGTGGGCACCGCCGCCAGCAGGACCGCGTTGACGACGTCCCCGACGACCGTGACCCGGCGGGCGCCCCACCGGGCCACCAGGAGCCCGGCGGGCATGGCCAGCAGCGGTACCGGCAGGATCTGGATGACGAACACCAGCCCCATCCGCGCCGGTGAGCCGCTGGTCATCAGGACGAACCACGGCAGTGCCAGCGTCGTCATCTGGGTGCCGACCGAGGAGACGAACTCCGCGACGATCACCCTGCGGAACTGCCGGCTCCGCAGGGGCGGGGGAGGCGCCGGAGCCGTCGTCACGGGGCGGCCCCCGCCCCGGACGGCCGCGCCGCAGCCCGCTGCGTGCGGCGGCTGCCGGTCACCAGGCCACCGGCAGCCGGTGCACGCCGTAGACGGTCATGTCGGAACGCATCGGGATCTCCTCCGGGGACACGGCGAGGCGCAGTTCCGGGAAGCCGCGGAGCAGCGCGGTGTAGCCGATGCGCAGTTCCAGGCGCGCCAGTTGCTGCCCGAGGCACTGGTGGATGCCGTGGCTGAAGGTGAGGTGGCCGAGCCTGCCCTGGGTGACGTCGAGGCGGTCGGGGTCGGCGAACTGGTTCGGGTCCCGGTTGGCGGTGGGGAGGTGGATCAGCACGGTCTCCCCCTTGCGCAGGGTGACCCCGCCGATCTCGACGTCCTCGGTGGGGCTGCGCTGCACGCCGACGTGGACGACGGTCAGATAGCGCAGCAGTTCCTCGACGGCGCCCTCGACGAGTGACTCGTCCGCGCGCAGCAGGTCCATCTGGCCGGGGTTGCTCAGCAGCGCGTACGTGCCGAGCGAGAGCATGTTCGCGGTGGTCTCGTGGCCGGCGACCAGCAGCAGCAGGGTGGCGCCGATCGCCTCCGGGAGGGTGATGTCCTCCCCCGTCACCAGCACGCTCAGCACGTCGTCGGTCGGTTCGGCCTGCTTGCGCATGAGCAGTTCGCCGGTCAGCTCGACGAGGTCCATCAGCGCCGCCTGCGCCTCCTGCGGGTCGATGTCCAGCCGCAGCAGCTTCTCCGAGCCGGCCTCGAACCGCTGCCGGTCGCCGCCCGGCACCCCGAGCAGCTCGCAGATCACCTGCGAGGACACCGGTACGGAGTAGTCCGCGACCAGGTCGGCGGGCGGTCCCTTGCGGAGCATCGCGTCGGCGTGCTGCGCCGTGATCTCCTCGATCCGCGGTGCGAGCGCACGCATCCGGCGCAGGGTGAACTGGCCGGCCAGCAGCCGCCGGAACCGGGTGTGCTCCGGGGGGTCCATGTGCTCGAACAGGCCCGGGATCTCCGCCCCGAGGTCCTGCGCGCGGTCGGACGGGAACGCCAGGTGCTTGTGCGCCGCGGCCGAGCTGAACCGCTTGTCGGACAGGATCTCCCGGCCCTGCCGGTACCCGGTGACGAGCCAGCCCTCGTATCCGTCCGGGAAGGTCATCCGGCAGATCGGGCCCTCGGCGCTCAGCACCCGCGGCGGGTCGAACGGCCGCTCCCGCAGCGTCGGCAGGCCGTTGGTGATGGGGCAGGTCTTCTCCGTCATG
This sequence comes from Streptomyces sp. H51, assembly GCF_035656535.1. Classification (NCBI taxonomy): domain Bacteria; kingdom Bacillati; phylum Actinomycetota; class Actinomycetes; order Kitasatosporales; family Streptomycetaceae; genus Streptomyces; species Streptomyces sp. H51. The sequence goes on along the minus strand of NZ_JAYMHD010000067.1, from coordinate 59,460 downwards.
TCTTCCGTCATGTCTTCCTTCATTCCGGGGTCGGTGGGGCGCGGGCCTGGTCGTGTGTCAGGTCCGCAGGTGTGCGCGCAGTCGGGAGACGGTGAGTTCCGGGTGGCGGGCGACGAGTTCCAGGGCCCTCGGCCACTGGCGCACCAGCGCGCCCATGACCGGGGGTGCGATGCGGTCCGGTGAGTACACCCACAGGCCGCGCAGTTCGCCCTCGACCTCGCGGGCCACCAGGTAGAGGTCGAGGTTGTGCGGCTCGATGGCGATGACCAGCTCCGGCAGCGGGCTCTCGTCGCCGACCCGCACGTCCAGCGGCTCCACGTCGAGCCCGTCCAGGCTCAGCTCGTCGCTCGGCACGCCGAGGAGGTTGAGCATGACGCGCAGCGGCAGCTGGTTGCCGTCGCCGATCAGGCCGTCGTGCACGAGGGCGCGCAGCGGCACGTTCTGGTGCGTGTAGGCGTCGAGTTCGCTGCGCAGCACCCGCTGGACCAGCTCGTGGCAGGTCGGGTCGTCCGCCATCCGGGACCGGTTCACGATGACGTTGATGAACGGGCCGACCATCGACTTGGTCTCCGGCCGTTCGCGGCCGGCCAGCGGGTGGCTCACGGCGATGTCGGTCGCGCCCGAGTAGCTGTGCAGCAGCACGTGGAACGCGGACATCAGCATCATGAACAGCGTCACGCCCTCGCGGCGCGCGGCCTCCTTCACCGCCGTCATGACCTCGGATCCGATCACGACGCCGTGGCTGTAGCCGGTGACGAAGTCGTCCAGTTGGTGTGCCGGGGCGTCGAAGTCCAGTACGCGTGCGGCGCCGTCCAGTTCCTTGCGCCAGTGCTCGACGTGCTCGTCGAGGGCACCCCGGGCCAGCAGCCCCTGTTGCCACGCCGCGTAGTCCAGGTGCTGGACCGGTATGTCGGGCAGGTCGGGCCGACGCGCCGTCCGGTGGGCCGCGTACAGCTCCGACAGCTCGCCGACGATCACCAGGAAGCCCCAGTGGTCGACCAGGATGTGGTGGGCGACGAGGACCAGCGCGTGCTCGGTGTCGGAGAGCCGCACGAGCAGTCCGCGGACCAGGTTCCCGTCCTCGATGCGGTAGGGCACCCGGGTCTGCGCGGTGAGCAGTGCGCGCAGCTTCTCCCGTTGTTCCCGGCCCTGGTGGCCGCGCAGGTCGACGGTGTCGACCGGCCATACGGGCATGCCGTCGGCGAACTGCAGGGTGGCCGAGCCCCGTCGGACGTAGCGGGTGCGCAGGATGTCGTGCCGCCGCATCAGGTCGTCCAGGGCCCGGCGCAGTGCGGGGACGTCGAGTTCGCCGCGCAGCCGCCAGGCGGTGATGACGCCGTGATGGGCGTGGTCGGGGCCCACCGGCTGGAGCAGGAACTCCAGCTGTCCGAAGGACAGCCCGGCGCCGTCGCCGCGGTCGGCCCTGGGGATCGGCGCGTGCAGCGGGTCGACCGCGCCGGCGGGCGCGGCTTCGCTCTCCGGCGGCGTCGCGTCGCCGTGCACCGGTTCGAGCACGCCGGCCTCGACCGCGCGGGCGCAGCGGGTGACGGCGCGCAGCGCGTCGAACCAGGTGTCCGCCAGCTCGCGGACCTCGTCCTCGGTGAGCAGCGAGGACGCCCAGCTCCAGTGGGCCACCAGCCGGGGGCCGTCCGGGCCGTCCTGGGTGACCGCGTTGACCTCCAGCGGGTAGGGCAGCGGCCGGGCGCCGGTGGTGGCGGGCGCGGTGTCGTCCCGCAGCGGCAGCCACGGCGTCTCCTCGTCGGTGACGGGCACCCGGCCGAGGTAGTTGAACAGCACCTGTGGGGTGGGCAGTGCCGCGAGCAGCGGTGCGGTCCGCGGGTCGAGGTGGCGCAGCAGTCCGTAGCCGAGGCCGCGTTCCGGGATCGCGCGCAGCTGGTCGCGGGTGCGGGCGAGCGCGGCCGCCAGCTCGCCGCCCGCCCCGGTCACCGCCTCCCAGGACACCGCGCCGCAGTCGAGGCGGACCGGGTGGACGCTGGTGAACCAGCCGACCGTGCGGGACAGGTCGACGCCGTCGGCCAGGTGCTCGTGCCGGCCGTGGCTCTCCACGTCCAGCACCACCGGTCCGGCGTTGCCGTCGCCGGTCCGGCGGGCCCGCCACCGTCCGGCAGCCAGCCCGAAGGCGGTCAGCAGGACGTCCTGGATGCCGCTGCGCAGCACCGCGGGCACCTGTCCGACCAGCGGCCCGGTGTCCTCGGCCGGCAGGGTCACCGACAGCCGCCCCTCGGTGCCGGTGACATCGCGGTCCGCGTCGGGTTCCCCGGCCACCAGCGGCGGGGCGTCGCTCAGCACGTCCTGCCACACGGGCAGTTCGGCGCGGTGCCGGGCGATGTTCTCGGTGGAGGCCATCCGGGTCGCCCAGCCGCGCAGCGAGGTCCCCACCGGCGCGAGGACCGGTTCGCGGCCCGCGGCCACCGCGTCCCAGGCCGTGGCGAGGTCGGAGAGCAGGATCCGCCACGACACGCCGTCCACGGCGAAGTGGTGCACGGCGAGCAGCAGTCTGCCGGCGCGCCCGGGACCGGCGTCGAACCACACGGGCTGGAGCATCGCCCCCCGGGCCGGGTCGAGCCGCCGCCTGGCGGCGGCCGTCTCCTCGGCGACGCGTGCTCGCGCCTCCGTCTCGGTCAGGCCGCCGGTGCCGACCCGGTGCAGGATGTCCGCGACCCGGACCGTGCCGGGCTCGTCCGCGTGCAGGGACCACTGCCCGCCGGGCCCGGTCACCAGCCGGGTGCGCAGCGCGTCATGCCGGTCGACGACCGCCTGCAGCGCCGCGGTCAGCCGCTCCCGGTCCACGTCGGAGGGCAGTCCGACGGTCGCGGACAGGTCGAAGCCGACCACCGAGCCGCCGAGTCGCCGCTGCCGTTCCATGACGGGCAGCAGCGGGATCTCGCCGGTGCCGACGTCGGTGACGCCCGCCCCGGTCTCCTCGCCGGCCGCCCTCGCCACCTGGGCGATGCCCGCCACCGTCTGGTGGGTGAACACGTCCCGGACGGTGAACACCAGCCCGGCCGTGCGGGCCCGGGCGACCAGCTGGGTGGCCTGGATGCTGTCGCCGCCCAGGTCGAAGAAGCCGGTCTCGGCACCGACGTCGGGCACCGCGAGGATCTCGGCGAACACGGCGCACAGGGTCCGCTCGGCCGGTGTCGCCGGCGGCCGGGACGCGCTGTCGGTGCCGAGGCCGGGCGTGGGCAGCGCACGACGGTCGATCTTGCCGTTGGCCGTCATGGGGAACGCGTCGAGCACCAGCACCGCGACGGGCACCATGTACTGCGGCAGCCGCTCGGCCAGGTGGGCCCGCAGCCCGGCGGGCTCGGCGTGCGCGCCGTCGGCGAGCACCACGTAGCCGACGAGGTCCTTGCCGCCGGAGGGCTTGTGCCGCACCACCACGGCGGCGTCGGCGACGGCCGGGTGTGCGCCGAGCGTCTTCTGGATCTCGCCCGGTTCGATGCGGAAGCCGCGGATCTTGACCTGGTCGTCGGTCCGGCCGAGGTACTCCACCCGCCCGTCGGTCCGTCGGCGGACCAGGTCACCGGTCCGGTACATGCGCTCGCCCGGCGCACCGAACGGGCAGGCGACGAACCGCTGGGCGGTCAGTGCGGGCTGCCCGAGATAGCCGCGGGCCAGGCCGGAGCCGGCCAGGTACAGCTCGCCGGGGACGCCGGTCGGCACCGGCCGCAGCCGCTCGTCGAGGACATAGGCGCGGGTGCCGTCCATCGGCATGCCGATCGGCAGACTGCCGTCGGACACCTCGCCCATGTGCTGCAGCAGGGCGAAGGTCGTCGTCTCCGTCGGCCCGTAGATGTTGTGGAAGGCGGTCCGCGGGCAGGCGGCCCGCGCCTTGGCGAACACCAGCGGCGCGTGGGCCTCGCCGCCGGCCAGCACCTCGCGCAGCCCGGCCAGCGCCGAGGCGTCGCGCTCGACCAGCAGGTTGAACAGCGCTGTGGTGAAGAAGGCCGCGGTGACGTCGTGTTCCCGGACGGTACGCACCAGGACGTCCGGGTCGAGTTCCCCGGCCGGGGCGACGACGACCTCGCCGCCGGACAGCAGCGGCACCCACAGCTCGTAGGTGGAGGCGTCGAACGCGGTCGGGGAGTGCATCAGCACGCGTCGGTGACGGCCGCCGCGCCACTGGCGGTCGGCGGCAAGAGCGGCCACGTTGCCATGGGTGACCGCGACGCCCTTGGGCCGCCCGGTGGACCCGGAGGTGTACATGATGTACGCCATCCGGTCCGGACCGCCCTCGAAGGTGAGCGTCACGCCGTCGGCCGTGCCGTCCGCGGCGGCCGGTTCGGAGGCCAGGTCGAGGACCTCCACCCCTTCGGCGCCGGGGTGCCTGAGCCCGTCGCCGTCGACGAGCAGCACCTTCGCCCCGGTGTCGGCCATGATCAACCGCATGCGCGATCCGGGGTAGCGGGGGTCCAGCGGCACGTACACGCCGCCGGCCTTGATCACGGCAAGGATCGCCACGGGCAGCCGCAGCGAACGCTCCATCAGCAGGCACACCGCGTCCTCGGCCCCGTCCGCACCGATCCCCCGCTCGCGCAGCCGGGCGGCGAGCCGGTCCGTGGCCTCGTCGAGCTCGGCGTAGGTCAGCCGCTCCCCGCCGTGGCGGACGGCCACGGCGTCCGGGGTGCGGGCGGCCTGCGCCCTGAACAGTCCGTGCAGTCCCGCCGCGGGCACCTCGCCCTCAGCCCCGTTCCACTCCACGAGCAGACGGTGCCGTTCGGCGGGCGTGAGCAGGTCGATGTCGCCGATGGGCCGGTCGGGGTCGCTGATCACGGCCAGCACCACCTGGCGCAGCCTGCGCACCATCGTGCGTACGGTCTCGGGGTCGAAGACGTCGGCGTTGTACTCGATGCCGCCGTCGAGGCCGGCCGGTGTGCCGTCGCCCGCGAGGTGCTCGCGCAGCAGGAAGACCAGGTCCATGCGCGCCGTGCCGGTGCTCATCACCATCGGCGCCGTCTCGATCCCGGGCAGGTCCACGGTCTCGTCGGTGACGGTCTGCCAGGAGAGCATGACCTGTACGAGAGGGTGATGCGCCAGCGACCGGGCCGGCCGGAGGCTGTCCACCAGCGCCTCGAACGGGAGGTCGCGGTGGGCGAGCGCGTCGAGGGTGTTCTCCCGCACCTCGGCGAGCAGTTCCCGGAACGTCTGGCGGTCCGAGGTCCGGTTGCGCAGCACGAGGGTGTTGGCGAAGAAACCGATCAGGTTCTCGGTGGCCTGGTCCTCGCGTCCCGCGGTCGCCACACCGATGGGGATGTCGGTCCCGGCGCCGAGGCGGCCGAGCAGCACCGCCAGCGCCGCGTCGAGCACCATGAACAGGCTGACGTCGCAGTCGCGGGCCAGGCGGGCCAGGCCCTCGTGCAGGCCGGTGTCCCACCGGAAGGTGAGCGTGTCGCCGTCGTGGGACGCCTCGGCGGGGTGCGGCCGGTCGACCGGGAGGGCGATCCGCTCCGGCAGGCCTTCCAGCGCGCCGCGCCAGTAGTCGAGCTGGCGCGACCACGTGCCGGCGGGGTCGTCCGGCGCCCCGAGGTACCGGCGCTGCCACAGGGCGTAGTCGGCGTACTGCACGGGCAGCGGTGTCCACTCGGGGGCGTGGCCGGCCAGCCGTGCCCGGTAGGCGGTCGCCAGGTCGTGCCGAAGCGGCGTCAGCGACCAGCCGTCCGCCGCGATGTGGTGCACGACGACGGCCAGTACGTGTCTGTCGGCGCCGACCGCGAACAGCTCGGCGTGCAGGGGGATCTGCGAGGTCAGGTCGAACGCGTGCCGGACCGCGGCGGCCACGGCGTCGTCCAGACCGGCGTCGTCGACCTCGGTCACCGGCAGCGCGGGCCGCGCCTGCCCGGGGTCGAGGACGTGCTGGCGGGCCACCGTTCCGGTGTCCGGGAAGACGGTGCGCAGCGCCTCGTGGCGGGCGACGACGTCGGCGAGGGCGGCCCGCAGGCAGTCCACGTCCAGCGCGCCGGTCAGGCGCAGCACCAGCGGCAGGTTGTAGGTGGGCGACGGGCCCTCCATCTGGTGCAGGAACCACAACCGCCGCTGGGCGAACGACAGCGGCAGCACCTCGGGCCGGGGCATCCGGGTCAGTGCGGGACGCGGGTCGTCACCGCCCTGCCGCAGCAGCCCGGCCAGCCCGGCCACGGTCTGCTGCTCGAACAGCGCGCGCACCGGCAGCTCGACGCCGAGCGCGGCGCGGATCCTGGCCACCAGTCGGGTGGCCAGCAGCGAGTGCCCGCCGAGGGCGAAGAAGCTGTCGTCGACACCGACCCTGGGCACGTTCAGCACCTGGGCGAACAGCTCGCACAGGGCCCGCTCCCGCGGGTCGCGGGGCGCGACGTACGCCGCCGCCGCTCGCGTCTGCTGTCCCGGCTCGGGTGCCGGCAGCGCGCCCCGGTCGGTCTTGCCGCTCGGGGTGCGCGGCAGCGCGTCGAGGAACACGAAGGCGGCCGGGACCATGTAGTCGGGCAGCTTCCGGGCCAGCGCTGCCCGCAGCCGGCGGCGCAGCTCGTCGACGGCGCCGGCCGCCGGGTCGGACACCAGGTAGGCGACCAGGCGCTGGTCGCCCGCCTGGTCCTCGCGGACCACGACGACGCAGTCCCGCACCTCTTCCTGCCACATCAGCACCGACTCGATCTCGCCGAGCTCGATCCGGTAGCCGCGCAGCTTGACCTGGTGGTCGAGCCTGCCGAGGTAGTCGATGCGGCCGTCCACCCGGCGCCGCACCAGGTCTCCGGTGCGGTACAGACGGTCGGCGAGGCGGGACTCGAAGGGGTTGGCGACGAACTGTCTCGCCGTCAGCTCCGGCCGGCCGAGGTAGCCGCGCGCCAGACCGGCGCCGCCGATGCACAGTTCACCGGGGACGCCCGGCGGCACGGGACGGCCCCCGGGGTCGAGGATGTGCACCTCGGTGTTGGCGATCGGCACGCCGATGGTGACGGTGTCGTCCACGATGCGGGTGCCCAGCGAATAGATGGTGGTCTCGCTCGGGCCGTACATGTTCCACAGCTCCACGCCCTTGGCCAGCAGACGCCGGGCCAGGTCGGGGGGCAGCGCCTCGCCGCAGACCAGCCCGCGCAGCCCCGGCCGGCCCGGCCAGCCGGCGTCGAGCAGCATCCGCCAGGTGGAGGGGGTCGCCTGCATCATGGTCGCGCCGGTGGTGGCCATCTCGTCGGCCAGCAGCTTGCCGTCGGTGGCCACCTCACGGGTGGCGAGCACCACGCGGGCGCCCTCGACGAGGGGCAGCAGCAACTCCAGCGTGGCGATGTCGAACGACAGGGTGGTGACCGCGAGCAGGCTGTCGTCGGCGTCGATGCCCGGCCACTGCTTCATGGCGCGGAAGAGGTTGTGCAGCGCGCGGTGCGGCAGCTGGACGCCCTTCGGGCGCCCGGTCGAGCCCGATGTGTAGATGACGTAGGCGAGGTCCTCGCCCGCGACCGGCTCGTCCAGGGGGCCGGCGGACTCGGCGGCGATCTCCTCGCGCAGTTCGTCCAGGCACAGGGTCACGGCCCCGGACTCCGGCAGGGCCGGAGCCACCGCGCGCTGGGTGATCACGACGGGCAGCCGGGCGTCCTCGATCATGAACGCCATGCGCTCGCTGGGCAGCTTCGGGTCGACCGGCACGTAGGCGCCGCCCGACTTCAGCACGGCCAGTACCGCGACGACCATGTCGAGCGAGCGCTCCAGGCACACCCCGACCAGCACGTCCCGTCCGACGCCGAGCCTCTTCAGCCGACGGGCCAGCCGGTTCGCGGACGCGTCGAGCGCGGCGTAGGTGAGGGTCTCGCCCTGGCAGTACACCGCCTCGGCGGCCGGGCGCAGCGCCGCCTGCTGCTCGACGCGCTGGTGGGTGAGGAGCCGGTCGGGCCAGTCGTGGCGGGTGTCCTCCCACTCCCTGCGCTGTTCGCGTTCCTCGGCCTCGGTGAGCAGCGGCACGTCCAGGACCGGCCGGCCGGGGTCGGCGAGCAGGTTGTCGAGCAGCACCTTCAGATGGCCGCCCATGCGGTCGACGGTGGCCGCGTCGAACAGCTCGGTGTTGTACTCGAACCAGCCGCCGAGCGCGTCGCCCTGCTCGAACACCTGCAGTTCGAGGTCGAACCGCGCGCTGGAACTCGCGACCTCCAGCAGCTCGAAGCTCAGCCCTCCGGCGTCGAACTCGGGCACCGGGATGTTCTGGAACACGAACGACACCTGGAAGAGCGGTGACCGGGACAGGTCCCGCTCCGGCGACAGCTCCTCCACCAGCCGCTCGAACGGCACCTCCTGGTGGGCGAAGGCGTCGAGGGCCGAGCGGCGCACCCGGCCGAGCAGTTCGGTGAACGTCGGATTGCCGGAGACGTCGTTGCGGATGGCGAGGGTGTTGACGAAGTAGCCGATGAGCGGCTCGATCTGGGACTGCCCCCGGTTGGCCACCGGCACTCCGACGACGATGTCCTCCTGCCTGCTGTAGCGGTGCAGCAGTACGACGTAGGCGGCGAGCAGGGTCATGAACGGGGTGACACCGGTCCGCCGGCTCAGCTCGCGCACGCCGTTCATCACCGAGGCCGGCAGGTGGAAGGGCCGCGAATCGCCGGCCGTGCCCAGTACGGCGGGCCGGGGCCGGTCGGTGGGCAGTTCAAGGACCGGTGCGGCGCCTTCGAGCGTCCTGCGCCAGTGCTCCAGCTCCGCCGCGAGACCCGGGCCCGCCAGCTTCTTGCGCTGCCAGGCCGCGTAGTCGGCGTACTGCACGGGCAGTGCGGGCAGCTCCGCCGCGGTGCCGGTGAGATGGCTCCGGTACAGGGCGGTCAGCTCGCCGAACAAGACCGACGTCGACCACAGGTCGGCGACGATGTGGTGCATGGTGAGCAGCAGGACGTGCTCGTCGGCCGCCAGCCGCAGGAACTTCATCCGCATCAGCGGCCCGGTGCCCAGGTCGAACGGGCGGGCGAACTCCTGACGTGCCAGCTCCTCGACGCCCGCCTCCCCGTCGGGGCCGCGCAGGTGCCCGCACTCCACGACGGTCAGCTCCAGCTCGCCGGAGTCGTGCACGACCTGCACCGGCTCACCGTCGGCCTCGTCGAACGTGGTGCGCAGCGACTCGTGCCTGCGGACGATCTCGGCGAGGCTGCGGCGCCAGAGCTCCACGTCGAGCGGGCCGCGCACCCGCGCCGCCGCCGGGATGTTGTAGGCGGCGCTGCCCGGGGTGAGCTGGTCCAGGAACCACATGCGCTGCTGGGGGAACGACGCGGCGAACCGCCGCTCGCGCGCCGGCGGCCGTCCGTCGCCCTGGCGCCGCAGCCGCTCCGCCAGCAACGCGCGCTTCTGCTCCGGGGTGAGGCTGGTCAGGTCGATGTCGGTCATGCGTCGCTCTCCTGATCGTCGGTCTCGGCGGCGGACGCCGCGGTGAGGAACTCCCGCGGCCGCGCTCCCGCCGACGCGTCGGGGTGTTCGGGTGGTCCCTGGGTACGGGCGCCGGGGTCAGCCGCCCATACCGCCGTCGATCCGGAAGGTGCTGCCGGTGATGTATCCGGCACGGTCCGACACCAGGAAGGAGACGAGGTCGGCGACCTCCTCCGGGCGGCCGAAGCGGCCGAGCGGAATGCGCCGCGCGAAGTCGTCCCGCAGGTCCTCCGGCAGGGCCAGCACCGGATCGGTGGTGATGAAGCCGGGCGCCACCACGTTGGCGCGGATCCCGTAGCGGCCCACTTCCCGGGCCAGTGAGGTGGTGAAGCCGATGATCCCGGCCTTGGAAGCGGCGTAGTTGGTCTGTCCGGCGTTGCCGTGGATGCCCGCGAGCGAGGACAGGGCGACGAGCGCGCCGCGGCGACGGCGGACCATGCCTTCGATGACGGAGCGGCAGAGGTGGTAGACACCGTCGAGGTTGGTGCGCAGCACGTCGTGCCAGTCGTCGTCCTCCATCGCGGTCAGCGGGCTGTCCCGCAGCACCGCGGCCGAGGCGATCACCGCGTCGAGCGGGCCGAGCGTGTCCTCGGCCTCCTCGACCAGGCTGTCCACCGCGTCCGGGTCGGCGACGTCGGCGCGGCGCACGCAGGTCCGGCGGCCGAGCGCGGTGATCTCCTTCTCCAGCTCGCGGGCGGCGGCGTCGGCGGACGCGTAGCACACCGCGATGTCGAAGCCGTCCCTGGCCAGCCGCAGGGCGATCGCCCGGCCGATGCCCCGGGTGCCGCCGGAGACCAGGGCCACCGGGGCCGCCGGGCCGCTCATGAATGCTCTCCCTCGGCCGCCAGCAGGGCCCGCAACCGGGCTTCCACTTCCTCGTCGGACAGGTCGTCGAGCAGCTCCGGGTCCGCGCCGCGGTCGTCGCGGGCGAGGACCTCGATGCTGTCCTCGGCCGCCGGTGCGGCCGCTCCGGCGGTCAGCAGGCCGACGGTGTGCGCGACGGTGGGGCGGTCGAAGAACGCCCTGAGGTCCAGGTCGACGCCGAGCAGGCTCTTGATCCGGGCGCCGATGCGGACCGCGGCCAGCGAGTGGCCTCCCAGGGCGAAGAAGTCGTCGTCGACACCGACCCGTTCCAGGCCGAGGACGTCGCACCAGATGCCGGCGACGGCCCGTTCCCGCTCGGTGCGCGGGGCGAGGAAGGGGGTGTCGAGGTCGGGGCGCGGGTGGACGCCCCCGGGCGGGGCGAACTGCTCCATCTCCTGGGCCAGCAGCTCGGGGGTCAGGGAGCGGGCCAGGTCACGCAGGTCCGCCATGTCGCGGTGGCAGACCAGCAGATGGCCGGGCCGGTCCGCGGCGGCCAGGACGCGGGCCAGGGCGTCCTGGCCCTGCTGTTCGCTGATGCCCTCGCCGAGGGCGCGCAGGATGCCGCCGGCGGTGCCGTCCGGACCGTCGGGGCCCGCCTCGGGGGGCGGCGCGGCGGAGCGGGCGATCTGGTCCCGCAGGCCCTCCAGGTCGTTGATCCGCTTGATCGTGAAGTCCGCCACCTCGACCAGCACCCGGCCGTCCGGGTCGAGGACCGTCAGGTCGCAGGTCATGGTCTCGCCGGTGGCGTCGGTGGACTCCTTCAGCCGGGCATGGCAGTGGACCGTCGGGGTCAGACCGTGGTGGACGCGCAGGCCGCGGTAGCTGAAGGGCAGGTAGTACGTGTCGGTGGCGTAGACCCGGGCGGTTCCGCCGACGGCGTCCAGCAGCGCGGGGTGCAGCAGGTGGTCGTCCAGGTCGCCGGCGTGCTCGGCGCCGAGTTCGAGGGTGGCGAACAGCTGCCGCGGACCGGCCTCGATCCGGCGCATGCAGTCCCAGCGGGGGCCGAAGGAGAACTCGATCGGTCCGCCGTGCTGGAACCGGTCCAGCCGCAGGCCCTCCGTGATCGCCTCGGCGGTGTCCAGGACCTGGGTGACACCGCAGCCGGCGGCGAGCGCGGCGAGGTCCAGGACCGTGTCGGGGGCGGGGTCGTGGAAGGCCACGCGACCCAGCGCGTGCTCGGTCCAGGCGCCCGCGCCGGTGCGGCTGCGCACCGCGAACCGCCACTGGCCGTCGCGCTCCTCGACGGTGGTGAACACCTCGCGGCTCTGCCCGTCGGGGACGACGACAGGGGTCAGGTACTGCACGTCGCCGAGCTCGACGGAGCGGCCGGCGGCCTGGTCGGCGACGGCGGCCCGCACCAGTTCCAGGTAGGCGGTGCCGGGCACCAGGCCGTGGCCCATGATGCGGTGGTCGTCGACGATCCAGTGGGACGCGGTGCTGAACGTGGTGGAGTACGTGCGCGATCGGGGGCCGGTGTGCACCAGGCCGTCCAGCAGCGGATGCGCGGCCGGGGAGGCCGGTGTGCCGGTGCCCAGCCGGTCCTGGAGCCCGGCCGCCATGCCGACCTCGCGCCAGGTGTCCCAGCCGACGGCCGTGACGGCGGTGTCGCCGGACTGCCGCTTCCACTGGGCGAACGCGTCCAGGAAGGCGTTGGCGGCGGCGTAGTCGCTCTGGCCGGGGCCGCCCAGCAGGGCGGTGACGGAGGAGCACAGCAGCAGGAAGTCCAGCCGGTCGTCGCGGCAGACGCGGTCCAGCACCAGGGTGCCCAGCGTCTTGGCCGCGAGCACGTCGTCGGCCTCGGCCCGGGACTTGGTGAGGATCATGCCCTGGGAGGGCCGTCCCGCGGCGTGCACGACGCCGTTCAGGGCGCCCGCCAGGTCGCGTACCCGCTGGGCCGCCCGCGCCGTCTGCCCCTCGTCGGTGACGTCGGCCCGGAGGACGACGACCCGGGCGCCCAGCTCGGCCAGGTGCCGCAGCCGGCGGATGCGGACGGCGACCGGATCCTGCCGGTCGTGGTCGGCGAGCCAGGCGTCCCAGGCGTCCTCGGCGGGGAACGGGGAGCGGCCGAGGAGGCCGAGCACGGGCCGGTCCACGGTGCGGGCGATGTGCTCGGCCGTCGCCAGGCCGATGCCGCCCAGGCCGCCGGTGATCAGGTAGCCGCCGCCGTCGCGCAGGCCCGTGCGCCGGGCGCCGTCCAGCGTCACCCGGTCGAATTCCCGGCGCCACCAGTGCCGTCCGCGCAGCGCGAGCTCGGGCTCGTCGGGGGGCGAGGCCAGCACGGCGTGCACGGCCCGGACCGGACCGTCGCCGGGGTCGTGGGGGTCGGCGCCGGTGATGTCCAGGGTGCGGCAGGCGACGCCGGGCACCTCCTGCGGGATCACCGTGCAGGCGCCGAGCACGGTGGCGTTCTCCGGTTGCAGCGGTTCGTCCCCCGTCACGGCGAACACGCCGCGGCACAGGACGTCCAGCGTCACCGGCGCTCCGATGCGGGCGTCGGCCAGGGCCTGGGCGAGGGCGAGCAGGCTGTCGAAGCCGAGCCGCCGTGCCTCGTCCAGCCGCTGCCCGGTCGGCGGCCCGTCGTTTGGGGCGGTGCCCGTGCTCCACAGGTGCACCAGGTGGACCGCCCGGCCCCCGCCGGCCTCCCGCACGGCCGGGGAGCGCAGGAGCGCGGCCAGCTGCTCGCGGTCGGCGGGGCCGGCGGTCCACCCGCCGTCGCCGTCCTCACCCGGCGTGTCACCGGCACGCACCGGGACGACCCGCTCGCCCGCGGCCGTCAGCCGCGCGGCGAGTGCGCCTCCCAGGGGGAGTTCGGCACCGAGCAGCACCCAGACGCCTCCGCGGGGGGTGTCCCGCGGCGCGGGCGTGAACGGCATGCGTCTCCAGCCGGGGCCGGCGAACAGGTCGGCCGCGGAGGCGTCCGTGGGTGCCTTCCGACGGTCCGCGGGTGCCGTCCGGCCGGCCTCGGTCCGCGGGGCCGGTTCCACCCAGTAGCGCCGTCGCTGGAAGGCGTAGCCGGGCAGCCGTACCGGGCGCGACTGCTCGTCGCCGTGGAAGGCCGCCCAGTCCACGACGGCCCCCGCACTCCACAGCGCGCCCAGGTTCGTCAGCAGGAAGGCGGCCTCGCCGGTCCGGTCGCCGGGGTGCGGCAGGGAGCCGACGACGGTCCGGCCGGCCGTCCAGGAGCGGTGGGCGCGGACGAAGTTGGCCAGCGTCTGTCCGGGGCCGGCCTCCAGGGGCACCAGGGCCGGGTCGGCGAGCAGGACGTCGAGGGCGTCGCGGAAGCGGACGGGCTGCCGCAGGTGGCTGCCCCAGTACTCGGGGCTGGTGGCCTGCTCGTCGGTGATCCAGGTGCCGGTGACATCGGACAGGAACGGGATCCGAGGGGGCTTCAGGGTGGCCCTGCGCACCTCGTCGGTGAAGGGTTCGACGGCGCCGGTCATGTCGGGCGAGTGGAAGGCGTGCGAGGTGTGCAGCCGGCGGCAGGGCACGGAGGCGGCCTTCAGCCGCGCCTGAAGACCGTCGATCGCCTGTTCGCCGCCGGAGACGACGGTGAGGGCGGTGGAGTTGACGGCCGCGACCGTCAGTCCCTCCTCCAGCCACGCGGTGGTCTCGGCCTCGGGCAGGAACACCGTCAGCATGGCGCCCCGGGGCATCGTCGCCACCAGGCGCCCCCGGGCGGCGACCAGGCGCACCGCGTCCGGCAGGGAGAACACCCCGGCCAGCGTGGCGGCGACGAACTCGCCGACGCTGTGTCCCGCCATGGCCCGCGGCGTCACACCCCAGGAGGACCACAGCCGGGCGAGCGCGTACTCGACGCAGAAGAGGGCCGCCTGGGCGAACTCGGTGCGGGTGAGCCGGGCGGTCGCCTCGCCGTCACCGTCGGGGGCGAGGACCGGGCCGCGCGGGTCGTGACCGAGGTGCGCGGTGAACAGGTCGGCGCACCGGTCGAACTCCGCGGCGAACACCGTCTCCCGCTCGTACAGTTCGCGTCCCATGCCCACGTACTGGGCGCCCTGGCCGGGGAACAGGAAGGCCACCGGGGCCCGTTCGCCGGCCGCCGGCGTGGGGGCGGCCTCGGCGAGGTCGCGCAGTGCCGCCACCGCGTTCTCCGGGGTGTGGCAGACCACGGTGGCGCGGTGGTCGAAGGCGGGCCTGCGGCAGGCCAGCGTGTGGGCGGCGGCGTCCAGGTCGGTGTCCGGGTGGCGTTCCAGGTGGTCGGCCAGGCGGCGGGCGTTGTCGGCCAGCGCGGCGGGCGTCTTCCCGGACAGCGTCAGCAGCCGCAGCGGCCGGCCGGGGTGCGGGCCGGCCGGGGCGGTGGCCGGCGCCTCCTCCAGGACGACGTGCACATTGGTGCCGCCGATGCCGAAGGAGCTGACGCCGGCCCGGCGCGGCTCGCCGGTGCGCGGCCACGGGCGCAGGGCGGTGTTGACGTAGAACGGGCTGGTGTCCAGGGCGAGATCGGGGCTGGGTGTCCCGCAGTGCAGGGTGGGCGGGACGGCCCGGTGCTTCAGGGCGAGGACGGCCTTGATCAGGCCGGTGACCCCGGCCGCGGCGTCCAGGTGGCCGACGTTGCTCTTCACCGAGCCGATCGCGCAGTAGCCCTGCTCGTCGGTGCCGTCCCGGAACGCCCGGGTGAGGGCGGCGATCTCGATGGGGTCGCCGAGCGGGGTGCCTGTGCCGTGGGTCTCGACGTAGCCGACGGTGGCCGGGTCCACGTCGGCCAGGGCCAGCGCCTCCGCGATCACGTCTGCCTGGCCGTCGACGCTCGGCGCGGTGTAACCGGCCTTCAGGGAGCCGTCGTTGTTGACGGCGGAGGCCAGGACGACGGCGTCGACGGTGTCCCCGGCCCGCCGGGCCTCGGCGAGGCGGCGCAGCACCACCACGCCCACCCCGTTGCCGGCGACCGTTCCGGACGCCTGCGCGTCGAAGGCACGGCAGTGCCCGTCGGGCGACAGGATGCCACCGGGCTCGTACAGGTAGCCGGCGCGCAGCGGCGCGGAGACGGAGACCCCGCCGGCCAGGGCGATGTCGCACTCGCCGTTCAGCAGGCTCTGGCAGGCCAGGTGCACCGCGGTGAGCGAGGTGGAGCAGGCGGTCTGGACGGTGACACCGGGGCCCCTGAGACCGAGCTTGTACGAGGTCCGGGTGGCGAGGAAGTCCTTGTCGCCGCCGAGCAGGACCTGGTACATGCCGGCGGAGTCCAGCACCGGCTGGTTGTTCATCAGGTTGAACAGCAGGTACGAGTTGAAGCCCGCCCCGGCGAAGACACCGATCCGGCCGTCGAAGCCCTGGGGGTCCACGCCGGCCGACTCCAGGGCGTGCCAGGCGCATTCGAGGAAGACCCGGTGCTGCGGGTCCATGATCTCCGCCTCGCGGGGGCTGTAGCCGAAGAAGCCCTCGTCGAACAGGTCGGCGTCCTCCAGGAAGCCCTTGGCCCTGACGTAGTCGTCCCGTCGCAGCAGGGCGGGGTCGACGCCGTCGGCGATCAGTTCGGCGTCGGAGAAGGCGGTGATCCCCTCCCGGCCCTGTTCGAGGTGGGACCAGAAGGTGTCGATGTCGGGGGAGCCCGGGAAGCGGCCCGCCATGCCGATGACGGCTACACGGTCGAGGTCCCGTTCCTCGCCGTGGTCCTGGTGGTGGTCTGGCTCCGGCACGTGATCACCTGTCCTCGCGGGGAAGAGCCCGGCGTCCGGCCGCTTGTTGCCGCCGTTTGCGGGACTGACGACGGTTCTCGGCGCGCTGTCGGGCGCCGTCGGGGGAGTCCGCCTCGGCGGTTCGTCCCCTGCCGAGGTACTCGGCCAGCGACCCCACCGTGGGGTGCTGGAACAACTCGACCATGGTCAGCTCGTGGCCGAGCGAGGCGGCGAGGACGGTCCGGAACTCGGCCATGAGCAGCGAGTGCCCGCCGAGGTCGAAGAAGCTGTCGCGGGTGCCGACGCGCTCCACGCCCAGCAGGTCACGCCAGATCCCGGCGAGGGCGTGTTCCGTCTCGTCGCCCGGCGCGACGAACCCGGACTCCGGTCCGGGCCGGTCGGTCCGGGGCGGCGGGAGGGCCTTGCGGTCGGTCTTGCCGCTGGGGGTCAGCGGCAGCCGCTCCAGGACGGTGAAGGAGGCCGGCACCATGTACTCCGGCAGCCGCAGCCGCAGATGGGCGGCCAGTTCCCCGGCCGCCGGCACGGTGTCGCCCGCGCAGGTCACGTACGCCGCGAGCCGGACGTCGCCGGGGGCGTGCTCCCGGGCGACGACCACGGCCTCCCGGACCGTCCCGTGTGCCGTCAGCACCGCTTCGATCTCGCCCAGCTCGATGCGCAGCCCGCGCAGCTTGATCTGGTGGTCCAGGCGGCCGACGAACTCCAGGGCGCCGTCGCTCCGGTACCGTGCCAGGTCGCCGGTGCGGTAGAGGCGCTCGCCGGGGACGAACGGGTCGTCGATGAACCGTTCGGCGGTCAGGTCCGGGCGGTTGAGGTAGCCGCGGGCCAGACCCCGGCCGCCGATGTGGAGTTCGCCGGGCACTCCGACGGGCACCGGGCGCAGCCGGCGGTCGAGCACATGGAGCCGGGTGTTGGCGATGGGGCGGCCGATGGGGACGGGCCGCCGGTCGCCGCCGTCCGGGCGGCAGTGCCAGGAGGTGACGTCGATGGCGGCCTCGGTGGGCCCGTACAGGTTGTGCAGCTGGGCCTCGGAGCGGGCCAGGAACCGGTCGTGCAGGTCGCGGGTCAGCTCCTCGCCGCTGCAGATCACCCGGCGCAGGCTGGTGCACTTCTCCACCGGTTCGGTGAGGAAGACCTGGAGCATGGAGGGAACGAAGTGCAGGGTCGTGACGCCCTCGTCCTGGACGGTCCGGGCCAGGTAGCCGCTGTCGCGGTGGCCGCCGGGACGGGCGACGACCAGGGTGGCGCCGGTCATCAGCGGCCAGAAGAACTCCCACACCGAGACGTCGAAGGAGAACGGCGTCTTCTGCAGCACCCGGTCGGAGGCGTCCAGGCGGTAGGCGTCCTGCATCCACAGCAGCCGGTTGCGCAGGGCGGCGTGGACGTTCATCACTCCCTTGGGCCGGCCGGTCGAGCCCGAGGTGAAGATGACGTACGCCAGGTTCTCGCCGTCCACCGCCACCTGGGGGTCGTCGTCGGGTTCCGCGGCCAGTTCGGCGGCCAGGCCGTCGACGCGGAGCACCGGACACTCCAGCGGCGGCAGCCGGTCCGGCACCGAGCCGTGGGTGAGCACCAGCGGGGGGCGGGCGTCCTCGGCGATGGCCGCCAGACGTGCGGCCGGCAGGTCGGGGTCCAGCGGCGTGTACGCCCCGCCGGCCTTGAGCACCGCCAGCAGGCTGACCACCAGGTCGAGGGAGCGTTCCACGGCCACGCCGACGACGGCGTCCGGCCCGACGCCGTGGCGGCGCAGCAGGTGCGCGAGCCGGTTGGCGCGGCGGTTGAGCTCGTCGTAGGTCAGCGACTCGCCGGCGAACCGGACCGCTTCGGCGTCCGGGTGGCGGCGCGCCCGCTCCTCGAAGCACTCGTGGACCAAGCCGGCCCGGCCCCAGTCGCGTTCGGTGGCGTTCCATTCGGTGAGGACCTGGTGCCGCTCGGCGTCGTCCAGCAGCTCGAAGTCGTCCACCGGGGTGTCCGGCCGGGCGGCGGCCTGCCCGGCCAGCCGGTGGAAGCGGGCGGCCAGCCGGACGACGGTGGCCTCGTCGAACAGGTCCCGGTCGTACTCGAACCAGCCCGTGAGGGCCCCGCCGCTGTCGAACGCCTGGAGTTCCAGGTCGAAGCGGGCGCCCTCGCTGCGCACCGGCAGTCGGCTCAGGTGCGCGCCGCCCAGCGCCCGGGGCGGCACGGGCTCGCGGCCGTAGCTGAAGCTGATCTGGGCGAGCGGGGGACGGCTGAGGTCGCGGGGTGTGTTCAGTGCCGCCACGACGAGTTCGAAGGGCACGTCCTGGTGTGCGTAGGCGCCCAGACAGGCGTCGCGGACCCGGGCCAGCACGGTGCTGAACGACGGGTTGCCGCCCAGGTCGGTCCTGATCGCCAGGGTGTTGACGAAGTACCCGATCAGCGGTTCGAGTTCGGTGCGGTCCCGCTGTGCGACGGGCACGCCGACGACGATGTCGTGCCGGCCGCTGTGGCGGTGCAGCAGGATCTGCAGGACGGCGAGCAGCGCCATGTACGGGGTCGCG
Source organism: Streptomyces sp. H51 (assembly GCF_035656535.1). Classification (NCBI taxonomy): domain Bacteria; kingdom Bacillati; phylum Actinomycetota; class Actinomycetes; order Kitasatosporales; family Streptomycetaceae; genus Streptomyces; species Streptomyces sp. H51. The sequence goes on along the minus strand of NZ_JAYMHD010000067.1, from coordinate 41,033 downwards.
CCGTGCCGGCCGGCCAGCGCGCCCAGCTCGCGCATCAGCGGCGCGGGCAGCTCGACGGGGACGGAGCCGCCGTTGAAGCCCTGCACGGCCGGGCGGGGCCTGTCGGTGGGCAGGTCGAGCGCCGAGGGGACGCCGTCGAGGTGCTTGCGCCAGTACTTCAGGTCCTCGTCCCAGGCGCCCTCGGACAGCTGCCGGTGCTGCCAGTCGGAGAAGTCGCCGTACTGGATCTCCAGTTCGGGCAGCGAAGAAGGCCGGCCGGCGGCGAACGTCTCGTACAGCTCCGACAGTTCGGACAGGAACACCGCGGTGGACCAGCGGTCGGAGACCAGATGGTGCATGGCGGTCACGAGCACCGACTCGTCGGCGCCGGTGCGCAGAAGGCTCACCCGCAGCAGCGGTCCGGTGGTGATGTCGAACGGCACGGCGAGTTCCGCGTCGATGCGGCGCTGTCGCTCGGCGGCGGTGAAACCCTCGCCCCGCAGGTCGGTCTCGGGGATGTCCACGGTCAGGTCGGGGTGCACGACCTGGACCGGGACGCCGTCCTCGACCCGGAAGGTGGTGCGCAGTGCCTCGTGGCGCCGCACGATCTCGGCGACCGCGGCGCGCAGCACGTCCGCGTCCAGCGGCCCGACGATCCGGGCGGCGCCGGGCACGATGTAGCCGGGGTTGCGCGGCCGGAGCTGTTCGAGGAACCAGGTCCCGCGTTGCAGCACGGACAGCGGGAAGGTGTCCTCGGCCTTCCGCTCGGCCATCAGCGCGTCGAAACGGGCCCGTTGCTCCGGTGACAGGGCGGCCAGCCGCATTTCGAGGTCGTCGTTCACGGCTGGTCCCCTCCCTTCGTGGCCGGCCGTTCCTCGCCGGTCACGGGGTCGCCCAGGCCCGCCAGCACCTCGGCGGCGCTGTCGTCGGTGCGGCGCCGCCGGCGGCGGATGGGCGCGGATCGCGCACCTGTGCCGGCCCGGGCGGACGCGCCGTCCTGGGCGGGCGCGCCGTCCTGGGCCGACGGGGTGTCGCCGCCGACGGTGAGCTGGACGATGACGCGTTCCGCCACGGAGCGCAGGGTGGACCCGCCGAGGAAGTCGGACACCTGCAGGGTGACGTGGAGCCGGCTCTGGATGTCGTTGCGCAGCTCCACGGCCATCAGCGAGTCCAGGCCGAGGTGGGTCAGCGGCTCGTCCAGGTCCACGGAGGCCGACACCGAGCCGAGCACGCCCCGGACGACCTGCACGAATCCCTCGGTGAGCGTCGCGAGCCGGTCCTGGCCGGGCAGCTCCAGCAGCTCCTCGGCGGTGGGGATCGGGCTCTGCCGGCGCCTGCCGCGACGCCGGACCGGGGGCGCGTCCTCCTGGCGCCGCTCGGTGGGGGCGGTCTCCTCCTCGTTGCCGTCGGCGTCGGCGGGGGAGGGGGAGGCATCGTGCCACGGCCGGGGCGGCTGCCAGCACTCGGTGGGGTCGAAGGGATAGGTGGGCAGGGCCGTCCTGGTGCGCGTGTAGTCCCGGTCGAAACCGGCCCAGTCGATCGCTGCGCCGCTCGTGTACAGGGCCGCGACGGTCGGCAGCAGGACCTCCCAGTCGTCGGTCTTCGGACGCAGGCTGGGCAGCAGGAGGTCGTCATGGTCGGGCGGCAGCGCGGCGCTGACCAGTCCGAGCAGCGTGGGGGCGGGGCCGACTTCCAGGAAGGCCCGGTACCCCAGGTCGTGCAGGGTCCGCACGCCGTCGGAGAACCGCACGGTCTGCCGGACGTGCCGACACCAGTGGTCGGCGTCGGGCGCCCGGTCCCAGGGCCACAGCTCCCCGGTCACATTGGAGACCAGCGGGACGGCCGGGGCCCTGAAGGCGATCTTCCGCGCGGCCTCGCGCAGCGGGTCGAGCACCGGGTCCATGAGCGGTGAGTGGCCCGCCGAGGCGATGTGCAGCACCTTGGTGGTGACACCGCGGGCGGCGAACTCGGCGCACACCTCCTCCACCAGTCCCCGCTCCCCGGAGATGGTGGTGTTGGCCGGGCCGTTCACGGCGGCGATGGAGATCCGGTCGAGGTCGTCGGCGATCCGGGCGGCCACCTCGGCCTCGGGGGCGAGCACCGCGGCCATGGTGCCGGGCTTGGAGAACTCCTGGATGATGCGGGCCCGGTCCACGGTGAACGCCAGGCCGTCCTCCAGCGACATCGCGCCCGCCACACAGGCGGCCACGCACTCCCCGAAGCTGTGGCCGAGGACCGCGGCCGGTTCCACGCCCCAGGACCGCCACAGCTGCGCCATCGCGTACTCCACGGCGAAGGTGGCGGGCTGGGCGTACGCGGTGTCGTTGACCCGGCCGTCCTCGGGGTCGGCCGGGAACAGCACGGACAGCAGCGGCTGGTCCAGCAGCGGCTGGAGGATCTCGGCACAGGTGTCGACGGCCCGGCGGAAGGTGGGCTGGGTCCGGTACAGGCCGGCCGCCATGCCCGGACGCTGGGCACCCTGGCCGGTGAAGAGGAAGGCGACCTCGGTGTTCCCGGCCTCGTCGTGGGCGAGTCCCGGGTCGGCGGCGCCGTCTAGGAACGCGTCCAGCCGGGCGGCGACCTCCTCACGGGTGGCGCCCACGGCCGCGAGCCGGTGCCGGAAGTGCGAGCGGCCGGTGGCGGCGGTGTGGCACAGGTCGGCCAGCAGGGCGTCGTCCGCCGCGCGCAGCCGGTCCCGGTAGCGGCGCGCGAGGCCGGCCAGGGCGGTCTCGCTCCTGGCCGACAGCGCGAGGACCGACGCGGGGCGGCGCTCGTCGCGGGTGGGGGCGGGCGCCGGCCGGGCCTGTTCGAGGATCAGGTGCGCGTTGGTGCCGCTGAGTCCGAAGCTGCTCACCGCCGCGAAGCGCGGTCCGTCCGAGTCGGGCCAGGGCGTGACCCGGGTGGGCACCCGGAAGGTCGTGCCCTCGAAGGAGATGTTCGAGTTCAGCCGGGTGAAGTGCAGGTTGGGCGGGATCTCGCCGTGGGCCAGGCACAGCGCGGCCTTGATGAGCCCGGCGGCGCCGGCCGCGGCCTCCAGATGGCCGAAGTTGGTCTTGACGGCGCCGAGATGGACGGGGCTGCCCTCGGGCCGCCCGTAGACGTCGGCGAGCGATTCGGCCTCGATCGGGTCGCCGAGCCGGGTGCCGGTGCCGTGCGTCTCGATGTAGGCGACCTGGTGCGGCTCGACGCCGCCGGCGGCGAGGGCGGCCCGGTACACCTCGCGCTGGGCCGCTCCGTTGGGGGCGGTGATGCCGGAGCTGCGGCCGTCCTGGTTGACCGCGCCCCCGCGGACCAGGGCCAGCACCCGGTCGCCGTCGCGCACCGCGTCGGAGAGCCGTTTGAGGACGACGACACCGCACCCCTCACCGCGCACATAGCCGTCCGCGTCGTCGGAGAAGGTCATCGCGCGCCCCTTCCGGGACACCGACCCGAACTGCGACTGCGAGAGGAGCAGCACCGGGGACAGCACCACGTTGACGCCGCCGGCCAGCGCCAGGTCGCTCTCCCCGCTGCGCAGGCTCTGGCACGCCTGGTGCACCGCGACCAGGGACGAGGAACAGGCGGTGTCGACGGCGAGGTTGGGGCCCCGCAGGTCCAGGAGGTAGGCGATGCGGCCGGGTATGAAGCTGAGCGCGGCGCCCGAACTGGTGTAGGCGCTGACGTCCTCGGCACGGCGGACGTGGGCGGTGATGTAGTCCGAGGTGGCCACGCCCATGAACACGCCGGTGCGGCTGCCGGCCAGGCCGGAGGGTGCCTGACCGGCGTTCTCCAACGCCTCCCAGGCCACTTCCAGCGTCAGCCGCTGGTGGGGGTCCATGGCCAGTGCCTCGCGCCGGGAGATGCCGAAGAAGTCGTGGTCGAACCGGTCGATGCGGTCCAGGAATCCGCCGGAACGGGTGTTGATCACGCCCGGCCCGCCGCGCTCCTCGTGGTAGAAGGCCTCGTTGTCCCAGCGGTCCGCCGGGATGTCCCGGACGGCGTCGACGCCGCTGGTGAGCAACTGCCAGTAGGTGTCGGTGTCGGTCACTCCGCCGGGGAAGCGGCAGCCGACACCCACGATGGCGATCGGTTCGCTCCTGGAGCGTTCGTACTCCTCGATCCGGCGCTGCAGCCGCTCCATGGTGAGATAGGCGCGCTTGAGGGTGTCGGCCGAAACGCCGCCCTGTCCTGGTCCGGTCATCGCTGGGCCCCTTCGTCGATCTGGTTCGTCCTGGCCAGCAGCAGGGCTTCGAGTTCGGCGGCCGACATCGTGTCGAGGTCGGGCGGCCCGTCGTCGCCGACGGCCGCCGGGGCGGCGGGTGCGGGCGGGTGCTGCTCCCGCGGTCCGGGTGCGGCCGGGGCCGCCTCCAGGTCGATCTCCATGCGCTCGGCCAGGAAGGGCACCAGCCGGTCGAGGGACGGGAACCGCCAGGTGACGGTGGAGGGCAGCGACACGCCGAGAGAGGTTTCGAGGCCCGTACGCAGCTCCAGGGAGAGCAGCGAGTCGAAGCCCAGCGCGGTGAACGGGGCGCTGGTGTCGATCGCGGCCGGCTCGGCACCCACCACGCGGGCCGCCAGGGCACGGCAGTGCTCCAGCAGCACCGCCCTGCGGCGGCGCCCCGGTTCCACCGCGAGCATCCGGCGCCGTACCTCGTCCGGTCCCTGCGGGCCGGCCGCGGCCCCGGGGCCGTCGATCAGGGTGCGCAGCATGCCCCCGCCGATGCGGCCGGCCCGCTTGTCGCGGTTCAGCGGCAGGACGCAGACCTGGGTCGCGGAGCCGCGCAGCAGCAGGTCGAGGGTGGCGATGCCCTGTCCGGGGTCGATGCTCCCGACACCGCGGGCGGACAGGGCGCCGCCGCGGTCGGGCCGGGCGGCCAGGCCGATCTCCGCCCAGGGGCCCCAGTCGATGCTGAGCGCGGGCAGGCCGCGGGACCTGCGGTGGTGGGCGAGGGCGTCGACGAAGGCGCTCGCGGCGGCGTAGTTGCCCTGGCCGGGCGAGCCGAGCACCGCGGCGGCGGAGGAGTACAGGACGAAGAAGTCCAGGTCGCGTTCGGCGGTGGCGCGGTGCAGATGCCAGGCGGCGACGGACTTCGGGCCGGCGACGGCGCGGAACCGGTCCCCGTCGAGTCCGGTGAGCAGCCCGTCGTCCAGGACGCCGGCGGCGTGCACGACACCGGCGAGCGGCGGCATCGTGGCGTCGATCCGGGCCAGGACGTCCTCGACGGCGTCGCGCCGGGACAGGTCGGCGCGGACGGTGTCCACCTGCGCCGAGGAGCGCAGCCCGGCCAGGGCCTGTTCGGCCTCGGGCGAGGGGGCGCTGCGGCCGGCCAGCACCAGGTGCCGGGCACCCTGCGCGACCAGATAGCGGGCGGTCTCCAGGCCGAGGGCGCCCAGACCGCCGGTGATCAGGTAGGTCGCGTCGGGCCGCACGGGGGCCTGTTCCGGGCCCGTGGTGACCGGTTCGCGCGCGGCGGGCCGGAGCACGAGCTTGCCGATGTGCCGGGCCCTGGCCATCGTCGCGAAGACGGACGCGGCTTCGGCGTACGGGTGGACGGTCACCGGCAGCGCGGTGAACTCCCCCCGCTCGAAGCCCCGGCCGATGTCCTGGAGGAGTTCGGCGATGAGGCCGTCCTCCTCGTGGACGGTGCGCTCCAGGTCGACGGCGAAGAACGCCCGGTTGTCCTTGAACAGGCCCAGGCCGATGTGGCTGTCGTCGTGGATGTCCCGTTTGCCGAGTTCCACGAACCGTCCACCGGGTGCCAGCAACCGCATGCTGCGGACCAGAGCCTCACCCGTGGTCGAGTTGAGCACCACGTCGACGCCGCGTCCGTCGGTGGTCCGCAGCACCTCGTCGGCGAAGGCCAGGGAGCGGGAGTCCATCACGTGCTCGACGCCGAGCATGCGCAGCAGGTCCCGTTTCTCCTCGGTGCCGGCGGTGGCGAGGACCAGGGCCCCGTTGCGCCGGGCGACCTGCAGCGCGGCGAGGCCGACTCCGCCGGTCGCGGAGTGGACGAGCACCTTCTCGCCCTTGCGGACGCGGGCCAGCCGCTCCAGGGCGTGGACCGCGGTGAGGAACGCGATGGGCACGCCGGCGGCCTGTTCGGGGCTCAGGCCCGGCGGCAGCGGGGCGACCAGGCCGCTGCCGACGGTGGTGAAGGCCGCCATGCCGTTCGCTCCGACCGCCAGCACCGGGTCGCCGACCCGGAACCGGGTCACTCCCTGGCCCACGGCGCTGATCCGGCCCGCGCACTCGGCGCCCAGCGGCACGATCCCCTCGGCGCCCGGGTAGGCGTTCATCGCCTTGAGCACGTCGCTGAAGTTGACGCCGGCCGCGGCCACCTCGATCTCCACCTGGCCCGGGCCGGGCGGGACGCGGTGCCACACGGTGGACCGAAGACTGGTCAGCAGGCCCGGACGCGCGGCCAGGAGGCGGTGGTTGCCGTCGCGGGCGGGGTCGAAGGGCCAGCGGCGCACCGGCTGCCCGCCGGTGCCGCCGTCCGTCCAGGGCCGCAGCGCCGGGGTGCGGCGCCCCGCGGCGCGCAGGGCGACCTGGTCGTCGTCACCGGGGCGCAGCATCTCGTCCACGATCCGGTCGGCCTCACCGTGCGGGCGGGCCGGGTCGAGGTCGACGATCAGAGGCCGCAGTTCGCCGTGCTCCAGCCCGACGACCCGGGCCAGACCCCACAGCGGCGACTGGGCGACGGCCGGCCGGTCGCCGTCGGCGGCCTGCTGGGCACCCCGGGTCAGCAGCACCAGGCGGGGCGCCGGCTCCGGCTGGGCGGCGGCGAGTTCCTGGACCAGGCGGAGCACGGGGACGCAGGCGGCGTCGTGCACGGAGAGGAGATCCTCGGGGGTGGCGTCCTCGGCGAGGCCGAGGTCCAGGGCCCGGGCGTCCACGATGCCGTCCGGGACGGGCCCGTCCAGGCCGGACAGCAGGGCGGCGAGGCCGTCCGGGCGCTCGGGGTCGATCTCGTGGCGGCCGGGTCCCGTCCCGCGGTCCGCGGGCCCGGCGGTGACGGTCACACAGATGCCCCCGCGGGCGGTGAGAGCGGCCTCGATGTCCCCGGCGACGCCGCCGCGGTCGGCGAACAGCAGCCACCGTCCCGGCCGGGGCGCGGTGACCGGCTCCGTGCCGGCCTCTTCCCAGTCGATCCGGTACAGGTCCCGGGCCGCCGGACCCCCGGCGTCGGTACGGTTCACCCGGCGCAGGGCGACCCCGGTCAGCTCGCCGACGACGTCGCCCGAGTCGTCGTACAGCACCACCGCGGCGTCGGTGATCTCGTCGGCGTCCGGCTGCGGCGCGGCGACCGACGCGTGCGCCCAGCGGGGCGCGGCACGGCCGGTGAAGAGGGTGAAGCCGTCCACCCGCACCGGCAGGTACGTGGCGTCCGGGGACGGCCCGTGGGCGCCGCCGAGGGCCGCGCCCAGTGCCTGCAGGGCGCTGTCCAGGACGGCCGGGTGGACCAGGTGGGCGCCGCGGTCGTCGGTCAGCTCCGCCCGGTCGCGCAGTCGGGCGAGAGCCTCGCCGGAGCCCCGCCACAGTTCGCCGACTCCCTGGAACGCCGGGCCGTACGACAGTCCGGAGCGGTGCATGGCGGCGTAGTGGTCACCGGCCCCGACGGCGTCCGTGCAGCGGGCGCGCAGCTCGGCCAGCGGGTCGGCGCCGGACCGGGTGGCGGCGCGGCGGTAGGAGCCGTGAGCCGCCTCCGCCCACTCGTCGTCCTCACCGCCGCGGGTGAACAGGCGCAGCGAGCCGGTCTCGGCGGTCTCGGGAAGCAGGACCAGTTGCACGGTGTCCCGGGTGCAGCGGTCCGGCACCGAGGTCAGCCGGGTCAGGTGCAGGTCGGTGACGGCCGCGGCCGGGCCGAGCCGGGTACGGGCGGCGGCGAGTACGGCGTCCAGCACCAGGCTCGCCGGCAGCACGGCGCCCCCGGCGACCTGGTGGTCCTTCAGGTAGCCGAAGCCCTCCAGGTCCACGGGCGCGGACCAGTGGTCGGCGTGCGGTGCGACCGCGGAGCGCACATGGGAGCGCAGCACGGGATGGCCGTCCCTTGCGGTGCGGCGTACGGCGGTGCCGTCCGCGAACCAGCAGCGGGTGCGCTGCCAGGGGTAGGTCGGCAGGGCGACGACGGGACCGGGCGGTTCGTACACGCGGGTCCAGTCCACCTGGAATCCGGCGCTGTAGAGCCGGCCGAGGGCGGCCAGCACGGCGGACCGGCCCGGCTCGTCACGGCGCAGCGAGGACACGGCGAGCGTCTCGTCGTACGCGGAGAGCCGCTCGGTCAGCGCGTCGGTGAGCATCGGGTGCGGCGAGAGCTCCAGGAACACGTCGTGCCCGGCCTCGGCGAGTGCGGTGACGGCGCGGTCGAACAGCACCGGCCGGGTGAGGTTGGCGGCCCAGTACTCCGCGTCGAGCGCATCGCCCGGGACCGGCTCGCCGGTGACCGTGGAGAGCATCGGGACGGCGGACGCACGCGGCGTCAGCCCGGCCAGCAGCCGCCACAGCTCGCCCGCGACGGGCTCCATCAACGGGCAGTGCGAGGCGAACTCGACGGATTCCAGGACCCGGCAGTAGACGCCTTCGGCCTCCAGGGCGCCGGCCAGCTCCGTGAGGGCCGCCGCCTCGCCGGACAGCACGGTGGAACCGGGGCTGTTGGCCGCCGCCACCCACACCGGTCCGGGCCTGCGCCCGGCGAGCAGCCGCTCCGCCTCGTCCGGCGGGACACCGACCACGGCCATACGGCCCTTGCCGGCGGCGGCGCGCAGCACGGTGCCGCGGTGCAACGCGACGACGAGGGCGTCCTCCAGGGACAACGCGCCCGCGACATGGGCCGCGGCGATCTCGCCGACGCTGTGCCCGACCACGGCGGCCGGTTCCACGCCCCAGGACCGCCACAGCGCGGCCAGGGCGGTCTGGACGGCGACCAGCGCGGGCTGGCCTACCGCGGTGTCCAGCAGCCGGGACCGGTCCGGATCGGCGGTGAGCTCCTCGAGGAGTGACCAGTCGGTGTGCCGGCGCAGCAGCGCGTCGGCGCGCTCGACGGCGGCGTGGAACACGGGCTCGCCGGTGAGCAGGTCCGCGGCGACCGGCCACCAGCGGGGGCCTTGACCGGAGAAGACGAACACCGGCCGGTGCCGACGGCCCACGCGCCGGATGCCGGAGGTGAGCCCGGGGGTCTGCTCGCCGCGGGCGAAGGCGGCCAGCCCGGCGCGCAGTTCGTCCAGGGTGGTGGCCGTGCAGGCCAGCCGGTGCTCGTGGTGGGTGCGGCGCAGGGCGGCCGCCGAGGCGAGGACCCCGGGGCTGAGGCCGGGGCCGGCGGTGCTCAGCAGGGACTCGTGGCGTGCGGCCAGATCCCGCAGCGCCTGCCCGGTGCGGGCGGACAGGGGCAGCAGCACCGCTTCGCCGGGTCCGGTCGGGGCGGTGACGGGGGCGGCGGGCGGGGCCGCTTCGAGCACCAGGTGTGCGTTGGTTCCGCCGAAGCCGAACGAGCTGACGCCCGCCAGGGCGGGGCGGCCGTCGTCGGCGGGCCACGGCAGAAGGGCGTCCGCCACCCGCAGCGGCAGCGTGTCGAAGGGGATGTGCGGGTTGGGCTGCCGGTAGTGCACCGTCGGCGGCACGGCGCGGTGGTGCAGGACCAGGGCGGTCTTGATCAGGCCGCCGATACCGGCCGCCGACTCCATGTGCCCGAGGTTGGACTTCACCGAACCGATCAGGCACGGCCGGGCCGGGTCGCGGCCCTCGCCGAGCACGGCGCCGAGCGCCTTGGTCTCGATCGGGTCGCCGAGGGCGGTGCCGGTACCGTGCGCCTCGACGTAGCCGACGTCCGCCGGACGCACCCCCGCCCGGGCGTACGCGGCGCGCAGGACCGCCTCCTGCGCCTGCGGGTTGGGGGCCATGAGGCCGTTGCTGGCGCCGTCGGAGTTGATCGCGCCGCCGCGGATCACGGCGTAGATCCGGTCGCCGTCCGCGAGCGCCCGGCCGAGCGGTTTGAGGACGACGACCCCGGCGCCCTCGGACCGGACGTAACCGTCGGCGGCGGCGTCGAAGGGTTTGCACCGCCCGTCGGCGGACATCACGCCCGCCTTGCTGAAGTTGATGGCCAGCGCCGGGGACAGCACCAGGTTCACTCCGCCGGCCAGCGCCAGCTCGCAGTCGCCGCGCTCCAGACTCGCGGCGGCCTGGAGGACCGCGACCAGCGAGGAGGAGCACGCGGTGTCGACGGCGATGCTGGGGCCGTGCAGGTCCAGCAGGTACGACAGGCGGTTCGCGGCGATGCTGAGCGCGCTGCCGGTGCCGGTGTAGGCGTCGATGGCCTCCAGGTCGTGCAGCTGGCGGGTGGCGTAGTCGAAGCTGGAGACGCCGACGAAGACGCCGGTGGGCGAGCCGGCCAGCCGGTCGGTGGGCAGTCCCGCGTCCTCCAGCGCCTCGAAGGCGACCTCCGCGAGCAGCCGCTGTTGCGGGTCCATGCGGGCGGCTTCCTGACGCGCGATGCCGAAGAACCCGGGATCGAACAGGTCGACGCCGTCGAGGAAGCCGCCCCAGCGGCTGTCCGTCCGGCCGGGGGCCTTGGGGTCCTCGGCGGTGAAGTCCTCGCTCCTCCACCGCTCTTCGGGCACCTCCGTGATCGCGTCGCGTCCCTCGCGCAGCAGCTGCCAGAAGGTCTTCGGCCCGTCCGCACCGCCCGGGAAACGGCAGCCGATGCCGATGACGGCCACGGGCTCGGCCGCCGCCGGCCGCGTGCCGGGCACCGCGGCAGGGGCCGACGGCCGGAGCCGGGCGGCGATCGCCGCACCGGTGTCGCCGGGGAGGGCGGGCGTACCGGGGGCGGCGGGGGTACCGGGTGTGCCGTCGGCGGCGGGACCGGGGGCCGCCGCGGTGGCGGTGGCCGTCTCGCCGGCCAGGTGCCTGGCGAGCTTCTCCACGGTGGGCTGTTCCCACACGACGGTGGCCGCCACCGGTCGGCCGAGGCGGCGTTCGAGATCACCGGCCAGTGTGACCATCTGCACCGACTGCAGGCCGTACGCGGCCAGCGGCACGGTCGGGTCGACGGCTTCGGGCCGGCTGCCGGTCGCCTCGGCCAGCGCTTCCCGCAGCCATTCCTCGATCTCCTGGGCCCCCGCCAGGACGGGAGCGCCGGAGGGGACGCCACCGTCGGGCAGGCCGGGCACGGCGCCGTCCCGGTCGTGGCGCCAGACGGCCACCGCCTTGAGGCTGTCGCTCATGAAGCCGTCCAGGCAGGCGGCGCGCTGAAGCTTGCCGCTGGTGGTCTTCGGCACCGTGCCGGGCCGTACGAGGGCGACGGCGTACGCCTGCAGCCCGTGCTCCCGGGCGACCGCCTCCCGGATCGCGAGGATGACCCGCCGGTGTTCCGCGGGGTCCTTGCTGCCGCGGTACTCCTGGACGACGATCAGACGTTCCTCGCCGTCGATCTCGCGGGAACCCGCCACTCCGCAGTCCTGCCGCAGTCCGCCGTCCACCGCCTCCACGGTGCGCTCGATGTCGTGCGGGTAGTGGTTGCGGCCGGCGACGATGACGACGTCCTTGCGCCGGCCGGTGACGTACAGCTCCGGGCCGTCGGTGAAGCCGAGGTCGCCGGTGCGCAGGAAGGGGCCCTCCCCGGTGTCGGCCAGACGGGCCCGGAAGATCTCCTCGGTCTCCGGGCCCCTGCGCCAGTACCCGTGGGCGACGCTCGGCCCGGCCACCCAGATCTCGCCCACCCGGCCGTCGGGCAGGGCGGTGCGGGTCTGCGGGTCCACGATCGCCAGCCGCTGGTCGAACAGCGAGGTGCCGCAACCCGGCACTCTCAGGGAGGGTGCGCCCGGCGCGGCGTCCTCGGCCCGGCCCGCCGCGAGAGCGTCCGGCGCGAGGCCGCGCCATACGGGGTCGCCGTCCAGGCCGCCGGTGGAGACCATCAAGGTGCCCTCGGCCAGGCCGTAGGAGGGCTGGTGGGTCGTGGCCCGGAACCCGCAGCCGGAGAAGGCGGCGGTGAAGCGTTCCAGGGTCTGCAGCCGCACCGGTTCCGCACCGTTGACCGCGACCCGCCACCGGCTCAGGTCCAGGGTCTCGCGCTCCCGCGCGGTCACCTTGGCCACCGCGAGGCCGTAGGCGAAGTTGGGGGCGGCGCTGGCCGTCGCCCCGGTGTCCGACATTGCCTTCAGCCAGCGGAAGGGCCGCTTGAGGAAGGAGTACGGCGCCATGAAGGTGACGGGGAACCCCGCGTACGCGGGGGTCAGCAGGCTGAAGATCAGCCCCATGTCGTGGAAGGGCGGAAGCCAGCTGACCACGTGCTGGCGGGGGTCGTGGGAGAAGAACCGGCCGTACATGGCGTCGAGGTTGTGCAGCAGGTTGCCGTGACTGACCATCACGCCCTTGGGCCGGCTGGTGGAGCCGGAGGTGTACTGCAGGAAGGCGATGTCGTCCCGGCGGGTCCCGGGGTGCCGCCATCCGTCGGCCGCCGCGGTGTCCAGGTCGTCCACCGCGAGCCAGGCGAGGTCCCGCAGGGCCGGTGCGTGTTCCTGGAAGGAGCCGGCCAGGGCGACGGTCCTCGCCGGGGCGAGGACCACCACCGGCTCGGCGTCCTCGATGACGCCGACCAGTCGCGGCAGGGTCCGCTTGAGGAAGGCCGGGTCCGGCGGGTAGGCGGGCACGGCGATGATGCCGGCGTAGAGACAGGCGAAGAAGGACACCATGTAGTCCAGCCCGGCCGGGCACAGGATCAGCGCCCGTTCTCCCGCGCGGTGCCGCTCGCGGAGCACGGCGGCGATGGTGCGCGCCCGCAGGTCCACCTCGGCGTCGGTCAGGCAGTGCGGCTCGCCCTCACCGTCCACGAGGAACCGGAAGGTCCGGTGCTGCGGATGCTCGCCGAAGGTCACCCGGAAATGGTCGACAAGCGATTCGGAATCGCGACCCGGCATCAGACCTACCTCTCACACTGGGCGTCCATGAAATAGCCGTCGCGGGAAGCTGCAACAAATCGCCCTGCAGGTGGAATTGATCCTTGTATTCCCTGCGGAGGACGTCCGCTCCGGCCCGGCCGGACAACAGCCGGTGCGGGCGGTCGCCAAATTCAAAATCGCCGGTCTGGTGTTGTTTCAGCCACCATTCCCCCGCTCGGCAAGCCAGCATCCATGAGCACACACGCCTCGTCAAGAAACCTCAGCCGCAAGGCTGTTCGGCCGAAAGCCGAGCGTGTTCAACCGACCGTCCCGAACAGTTGAACACGCGGCGGTGACCGACCGGACCGGGCTTCCTGGACTCGTGTGCTCGCCGCGTGCAGCATGAATGGCGGGCGGGCCCCGCCTTCCGGCCGCGCGATCCCGGGACAGACATCACGGCGATCAGCCGCTCATTTCTCCCCGATCGAAGGTGACTTCCCGCATGCGGAGGACTTCCGGCATGCAGAAGATCGTCGACGTGATCCTGGCGGGTGAAACGAAATATTCCGTACGGCGGCCGCGCCCGCGGCCGGGCAGCGGGCGCGCGGGTACCGCCGCGCACCGCCGCGCACCCGGCCGGGTTCGGCGTCAGTCCCGGCCGAGCGCGGTGACCAGGGATCTGGGCCGCAGATCGGTCCAGGTTCTCCGGATGTGCTCCAGGCACTCCTGACGCTCCGCCGCCGGGTGCGCCACGCTCCACCCGGCGGGCACGGCGGCGTCGGCGGGCCAGAGCGAGTGCCGGCCCTCCGCGTCGACGAGCACGAGACAACGAGCCTGCTGATCATCGAACGGATCGGTCATCCGGGGTTCCCTTGTCGTATGTGGTGCGCGGGGGCGTTCCAGGTGTGCTGCCGCGGCCGGCGGACCGGGGCAGGGCGGAGGCCGGTGCCGACCGCTCAGGCATTGGAGGAGAGCGGCCGCACGTGCTGCTCGCCGGCTCCGCCCCGGGCGGCCGGGGCACTGCCCTCGACGTCCTCGGCGAACTGCAGCCACCGGGCGGCGCAGAACCGGGCCATCTGCGCCACGTCGGCGGCGCGGTGCGCCGGGATGGCGCCGATGAGGTCCTGTCGCTGCTCCGCGGTGAGCAGGTGGGCGCCCAGCAGTTGCAGCAGGGTGCGGCCGATCTGCGACATCCGCAGCGAGGGATCCCGGCGCATGCTGGACAGCATGTTCTTCCAGCCGAACGGCGACGGCGTCGACGCGGAGGCGTCGGACCGCTCGGGGACCTTCTCGGTGGTGTCAAGGCCGGTCGGCCGGAGCTTCGGCGTCACCGGGTCCTGCCCCAGGCGCATCCGTCTGCGCACGTCCCGTGCGGTGGCCACGGCGATGCCCGCCCTGCTCGCGATCTCCCGCAGCGAGGCGTCCGGGGTCTCGGCGATGACCCGGCTGGCGGCCAGCCGTCCGGCCGCTCCGTCGACCGGCCGTTTGCGGCCGTCCCGGCCGATACGGAGGGTGAGTTGAGGGGTGCCTCCGGCTCGGGCGCGAAGCGACCCCACCGCGCCGGGGGACAGGCCGGTGACCGCGGCTATCCGCCGGTCGGACCAGACCGGATGGCTCTCCATGATGCGCAGGGCCGCGGCCACCCGGTCCTGCCGGGACAGCGGCATCCCGTGTTCGGCGTTGAGTTTGACGGCGAGGACGAAGGCGTCCTCCGCGGTGCCCTCGACGAACCGGACCTCTATCGACTCGTCGCCGCGCAGCACGGCCGCCCGCAGCCGGTGCATGCCGTCGACGACCCGCATGGTGGGGCGGTGCACGACGATGGGCGGCAGAACGGCCTGCGACTCGGCCAGCGTCCTCGCGTGCTCCTCGATCTCTCCGGCCAGCCGTGGAGAGTCGGCCGCCGCCAAGGATCTGACGGGGATCAGATGCGGCTGCTGGGAAATGACCTGTTCGTCGACGGGCGCCTGGGACTTCTCGTCGGGCTGTGATGGGGACACGCGGCACTCCCTCCATAGCTCTGCACTGGACGAACGTTGAGCTTCTCGCCGTGAGCCGGCGAGTTCCTTTGGCGCTGGTTCAGTCCGGGCCGGTGGGCGCGGCGGCAACCCGGTTCGGTGTTGTACGGGGGCCACCGGAAACGGCGTCGGCACTCGTGACGCGCCGCGTCGAGAGGGAACGGCGGCGAACGCGCGGAATACCGGCCGGCCCCGACCTGCGTGGCCGGGTACGGCAGTGGGGTGCTGACGCGGTGACGGCCTCGGCCGTGGCGGTGCGGGCACCGCTGCCGATCGGCTCAGCGGCGGGGGAGGTGTGCCCCGTACCAGGTGCGACGGGCGGCGGAGGCGCCGGTGGCGGACACCGGCATCAGGGTCGTCCGGCTGTCCCGGCGCTTGGTGTATCGTGCGGATCGTCCGCTCTTTCGCATGAAGTCCTCCCCGAGCCGCCGTCATCCACAGAAGAATTGACGGCTCAATATCGGGGGCGCCCGATGCGGGTGTCAACAGTGCGGATTCCCTCTCAGCGCCGTCGCTCTACGCGCGTTCCACTCGTGCGGTGCCCACGTCCGTACCGTCGCCTGCACAGGTTGTCGGTCGGCCACCCGCAAATGGCTTGTCGGCCGGCCACCCGCAAATGGCCGGATCGTGCCGTCCGGCCCGTCGGCGCGCCGTCCGTCCCACCACGCTTCGGCCCGCGGAGCCCCGCGCGGACGCGGCAGAGCAGTTCTTGACCGAGTCGGCCTGATTCTTGGAAGGTTGGGTCGATGCGCAGGAAACGAATCCAGTCATAATCGAGGAAATTGAGTGTGAAAGGATTCTGCGCATTCCTCCGGATCCGCGCCCCCACGTATTTTCCCCGCGCCAACGGCCGGAACCGCCGTCTTGACCGCGGTCGCCCGGTCACCACCTCTTGACGAACGGGAACGAGGACGAGCATGCGCATCGAGGCCGACCCCGAGACGTGTGTCGGTTCGGGCATGTGTGCCCTGACGGCACCCGACCTGTTCGACCAGTCCGACCGGGACGGCACGGTGGTCGTGCTGCGGTCCGACCCGCCGGCCGAGCGGGCCGAGGCCGTCCGGGGTGCCGTGGGGCGTTGTCCCTCCCGTGCCCTGAAGCTGCTGGACGCCCCGGCCGGGGCCGACTGACCGCACCGCCGGTGCGACCGCCGTGAAGGAGAACCGACGTGAACAACCCGTGGTTCGGCCGCTGGGTGCCTCAAGAGCATGCCGACTACCGCCTGTTCTGCCTCCCGTATGCCGGCGGTGGGGCCGCGGCGTACCGTGAGTGGCACGCGATCGCACCCGAGCACATCCAGGTCTGCCCGCTGGAGCTGCCCGGCCGGGGCAGCCGCCTCGGCGAGCCCCCGATCAGCAGACTCCGGCCGCTGGTGGACGGGTTGGCGGGCGCGGTCGGACCGTTCCTCGACCGGCCGTTCGCGATCTTCGGGCACAGTATGGGCGGCCTGCTCGCCTTCGAACTGACCCGGACCCTGCTGCGGCGGGGCCTGCCGTTGCCCGCCCACCTCTTCGTGTCCGGCCGCTCCGCGCCCGACGCGCCCCCCGAGCGGCCGCGCATTCACGACGCGCCGGAAGCGCAGGTGCTGGAGCGGTTACGGAACCTCGGCGGCACGCCCCAGGAGGTGCTGGACGACCCCGAGTTGATGGAGCTCGTGCTGCCCGTCCTGCGCGCCGACTTCTCCGTGCTGGAGAGCTACGAGTACCTGGACGGCCCTCCGCTGCCGGTGCCCCTGACGGTGTTCGGCGGGACCGACGACGCCCTGGTCGCCCCGGCCCGGCTGCATGACTGGCGCCGCCAGTCGTCCAGCGGGTCCCGGCTGCGGATGCTGCCCGGCGGACACTTCTTCCTCCACCCCTCGGCGCGCACGATCATGGCGGAGATCGACCGCTCCCTGCCGGCGACGCGCCCCGCGGCCGTCGGCGGGAGCCCCACGACGACGTTCGGATGAGCCACGCTGTCGGTTGCGGCACGGCTCAGTAGGCAGACCGGACGGTCCGGCGGCCGACCGACTCGGAACCGTCGGACGGCGGCCGCACGACGGCCGGCAGCGGGGCGTCCGTGGGCGGGGCCCGCCTGCGGGCCGACCGGTCGCCCGGGGAACCCTTGTCGATGAGGTCGCGTCTCGTCAATGACGACCGCGTCCCGGGTCTGTCGAGCATTCCCGCACGCTGAGCGGCTCGGTGCTGCCGGCCGTTCTGCTGCACAGGACCTCGGCCTCCGAGAGGCCCTGCGGGGTTCTGGTGACCCGCTTGAGCACGATGCTGTGGCCGTGCCGTTCGCCGTACAGCGGCGCGTGGGTGAAGTCGATCGTTCCGGTCGCCATCCCGTCGAGTTTCACCCCCCTGAGGTTGACCCAGGTCGCCGCGCGGCTCTGGGGCACGTCGTCGAGGCTGGCCGCCCAGTACAGCGCGCGCGTGGCGTCGTGGGCGAGGGCCGTCTGGCCGCTGGCGAAGTCGGGGCTGTCGTACGTGGCCTGCTTGCCCTTCAGCCACGGCAGGTACTGGACGGCCTCCTCGTAGAACGCGGTCGTCGACGAAGCCTCCTTCAGCTCGGCGAGGGCCGCGTGGTACAGGGTGATCCGCGGGGCCACACCGTCACGGCCGCCCGTGCCGGAGAACCTGGCCTTGCTCAGGTCGTCGCCGGTGAGGATGGAGATCTCCCGGCTCGCACAGCCCGGTACGGTGCTGAGCTGGGTCATCAGCGGTCCGATGTCCTCGACCCGGCCGGCGAAGTAGATCACCGACGGGACGTTCCGGCCCCGGCAGATGCTCTCCGCGTGCAGCCGCAGCTCGGGGTTGCCGTTGGCCACGTCGTACCGCTGCCCGCCCAGCAGCCGGAAACCCTCCCGGTGCAGCATCTGCCCGCCGTAGCGGGCCTGTTCGTCGGTGTAGCGGTCCTGTGACTGCTTGGTGTTGCGGGCCAGTACCAGCGCGTACGGGTTCTTGGTCCGGGCGCGCAACTGCCGGACGACGAGCCCGAGCGCCTTCGCCTGGTCCTCGTCGGGAGCCGCGAGGCTGAACCAGTTGGAGAACTGCTTCGGCAGGTAGGTCGCCGAGTTGGTGCCGGAGACGATCGGCAGCCCCACCGCGTGCAGGCGGCGCGTGACGTCGGGGCTGCTCTGCAGGTCGCGTCCGAAGCCCACGACACCGACGACGGTCGGGTCGTGTTCGGCGTACTCGGCGATCTCGTCCGCCGTCACGCGCTGCTGGTCCATGTCCACGCCCCCGTTGGCGAGCAGCACCCGGAGCTTGACCGTGTAGTTCTCGTTGACCACGCGCTGGGCGAGGTACACGCCGGTCAGTTCCTCGGCGCCCTTGACCAGCGAGGAGTCCGCGGCCGAGGAACTCAGGGGTCCCGCGTACACCACGGTGACGTACTTGCCGGGATGACGGCGCAGCACGTCCGCGTTCTCGGCGCGTACCAGGTCCTCCAGTTCGCGCAGCCGCTCGCCCTGCCCGCCGGATCCGCCCTGGAGGTACGTGCCGAACCGGACGTCTCCGGTGGCTATGCCGACGCACTCCGTGCCGCCGCCGGACGCGGGCCGCCGTACGGTGTCGCGGTTGGCGCTCAGCATCCCCGCCGAGCAGTACGTGTGGTGCAGGTCGCGGGCGTGCACCACACCCGCGCCGACGGCGAGGGCGAGGACGAGGAGCAGGCTGTACGTCGACCACACCACGCGGACGAGCGGCGGCCGGTGCCTGGCCCGGACGCAGGCCCAGTCCGACTGCCGCAGCTCCACCAACTCCGCACGGGGCAGCGGCACTCTGAGCACCCAGGGCAGGGCGTTGGTCCGGCTCGGCGACTGGTCGGCCCGGAGGTTCCCGGCCCATTCGTCGTACCAGTGCCGCAGCCGCTGCTGCAGACGCCCGGGCCGGGACGGCGGCTCCGGCCGGTTGGCCTGCGGCTCGCCGTCCGTGCCGCGGTCCAGCAGCGCCGCGTCGTCCGCCGCCACGCCCGCCACGATCAGCAGCGGGTCCAGCTCACTGCGCCGGCTGCGGACGTCGCTGACCGCCTTGATCAGTTCGACGCCGCCGTTCTCCTGGCTTATGCGGCGCAGGAACAGCACCGGCGGGCGCGTCCGCTTGAATCCCCGCAGATCCCAGCTGCGGCGCCGGTGACTGTCCCGCAAGTCCTCGAACAGTGCCAGCACATAGAGCTGGAGCGGGAACGGGCCGCCCTCCCGCATCGCCTCGGACACGTCGTACGCGCGGGCCGCTATCGCCCGCCAGGAGCTGACCGGCCGCAGCAGCCGCACGCTGGTCGACTGACGGCGGGCGGCGGACTGGAGGAACGTCGTGGTCAGGAACCACCGGCTCTCCCGGCGCAGCCACAGGAAGAGCGGAGCGCGCCCCGGGACGTGGTTGAGGACGGCGAGCAGGATCATCAGGCCGATGCCCGCCAGGGCGGCCACATACCACTCGGGGCGGGTGAGCAGCGCGGTGAAGGCGCCCAGGATGCCCATGGGCAGGAACTGCTGCACATCGGTGATCAGCATCTGCCGGTTCCGGCGCGCGGGTCTGCGGGGCCGCCAGCGCTGCCGGGCCAGGATGCGCAGCAACTGCGTCTGGGCCAGCTCCCGCTGCGTGGCGCCGTCCGGTGTGCCGTCGGGCGCGGTCGGCCAGTGCTCGCGCATCTCCGGATCGTCGGCGGCCTCCTGGAGGGCGCGGACGAGGTTGAGGCGGGGGAAGTTGTAGGGCCGGTAGGTGGCGGACCGGTCGCCCCACTTCTTGGAGTCCCCGAGGTCCCACAGGAGCCGCGTCGCCCGTGCCGTGGGGCCGGCGTCCCCCGGCTGCGGCTCGGTCGGGGCGACGGCCAGGCGTGTCCCGTGGCGCTGCTGCCCTTCGCGCAGTTCCTCGAGCAGTGCGGTGACGCGGTTGTCGTCGGCGGGGTCCTCGGCGTGCAGCACGATGACCGGCATCGGGGAGTCGCTGGTCCGGAAGTCCTGGATCAGCGACTCCAGCTGTCGCTGCACATCGATACCGGCCTCGGTCGACATGCCCGGGTGACCACCCGGACAGTCCTGAAGTAACTCGCGGTCACCGCCGTGCATGGACACCCCCCGTGGTCTGAAGACACATGTGTCACAAGCGCTTTGCGAGGATAGCCCCTGCCGCCGACAACCGCTTGTGGTCGAACGCGGGTCCATCGAGCCCGTGCCGTCACGCGATCGGGTGATGCTTCGAGGATCGGGCACGGGCCGGTGCCGTCACCCGTTCGATCCGACGACGGGGTTCCCCGCCCCTACCCACCACGACCGCGGGAGTACACACATGGGCCTGCATTTCCACCGCAACCCCGACGGCACGACGACCGGGCGGAACGACGCCAATGGCTTCACGGTGACCCACGCCGAAGAAGAGGAGGTCAAGCGGCAGTTGTACGAAGACGCCGGGTGGGAGTACACACCTCCACCGCCCCCGGTTCCGCCCGGCTTCCACCGGTTCGCTCTGGTGCGCGACGAGTCGGCCTCGGGAGGGGACGAGGACGAACGGTACGCGAGTCTGCGAGCGCGTCCACCGGAGGGCTGCGTACCGGACGGCGGGGACGGTTACGGCTTCACCCTGCGGTGCGAGCGGCCGGGGAAGACGCTGCTCGACGCGATCGCCGGGACGGTGGCGGAGGTCCGCCGTGAGCACGGGCTGGTGATGAACAGCCTGGGAGTCGAGAAACCCGAGGAGTGGTACGACGCAGGCACGAAGAACGGCTGCGCGGCGGAGACCGTCGCTCATCTGATGCTGATGTGCGCCCACCGTGCCCGCCGGCTCGGGTACGGGCGCAGGGACCTGGTCCGCCTGCTCGACGCGACGGGCATCGAGTAGCCGGCCCACGACCCGAGTGGAGTCGCGGTTACTCATGTTTCCGGGAGAGGCGGCTCGCCATGATGGCCGACACTGGGGGGTCACTCCAAGGAAATTCGCCACACGGTGCTCGGCAGCGCGAAGGTTGATCAATCATGGCTCATCTGAAAACGGTCGAGAGGGCGATGCCCCCGGACACCTTTCTCGACTTTCGGAATGTCGTCCACGAGGCAACCGCGTCGATGGACGTGGGCAAGCTGTATCACTTCGCCTTCTGGCACGATCTCGACGCGAGTCCCACCAATTACGTCGAGCAGGTGGCCATGGATCTCTTCGACCATCTGCCGGCTGAAGCGAAGGCGGAGGTGGTGGGCTTCGAATGGTGGCTGGGCCGGCTCGAATTCCCCTACCATGCGAATTTTCCGTTCAAAGCGCACCAGGATGTCGGGAGGAACCCGGTGACGCTGGCCAGGGAACATCCCTCGATCAGCTCCGTCTATTACCTGACCACAAACGACGACGGGCCGCTCGTCGTGTTCGACGGGCCGCCCGAGATCGAGGCGAAGGACTGGGAAGCGTACTTCCCCGCGGAGAATTCTTTCGTCATGTTCCCAGGAACCCTGTGGCACACGGTCTCGAGTCGAGAAGAGGTCGAGGAGGTTGAGGAGGCAATGGAGGAAGCAGTGGCGCAACCCTCACAGACTCGCCTCAGCGTTCAGTTCAACTGGTGGAAGTACCGACCGAAGGTCGGCGAGGGGGCGGGAGTTTCCAAGGACTACCGTGGTGACATATTCCCTGCACTTCGGATTCAGTGAGGTGTTCGGAGCGGGAGTCATCTTATTCTGTTGAAGTCGAACTCATCAGCTTTGTACGGTCGCTGTCATGGCAATCCCGATCGTGTTCGACATGGAAACCAACGACCCCGACGACGTCTTCACACTCTGCGTTCTCGCGACGCACCCATGGGCGCGGCTGGTGGCCGTGACGGTCATGCCCGGCTCGGACGAGCAGACAGGCATCGTCAGGCACATCCTCGGGCGCCTCGGCGTGACCGTGCCGGTCGGCGCTCACCGGCCAGGCAGGGACATGAAGGTGGTGTCGGGCTTCCACTGGAAATGGCTCGGGAAGGTCCCTCCCGCGGAGCCCGATGCCGAGGCCCGGCAGCTCCTTCTGAGCGCGTTCGCACAGGAGGGCGCGACCCTGCTCACGGGGGCGCCGCTGAAGAATCCCGGCGCGCTGCTGGAAGCGAAGCCCGACGTCCACATCCCTCGTTGGGTGGCGCAGGGCGGCTTCGCGGGCGACTCCGTGGTGCCGCCCGAACACCGTCTCCCCAAGTTCGAGGGCCGTGAGACGTGTCCGACGTTCAACTTCAACGGTGCTCCCGCGGCCGCGCTGAAGCTGTTGAATTCTCCCCACGTCCGTGAGCGGGTCCTCGTCTCGAAGAACGTCTGTCACGGTGTTGTCTACGACGGCGAGATGCACGCCGCGCTGTCCGCTCGGCGGCTCACTCCAGGCATGGCACTCGTCCGCGAGGGCATGGAGGTCTACCTGGCCAAGCGGAGTGGCGGCAAGGCCTTCCACGATCCACTCGCCGCGGCCGTCGCGCTCGACGAATCCGTCTGCACCTTCCGCGAGGTCGAGGTCTACCGTGAGCGGGGCGCATGGGGAGCACGTCTCGCGGCGGACACCGGAACGCGGATCTCCATCTCTGTCGACCGCACCAGGTTCCTCGACGTCCTCACCGCCACCGACTGAGGACCCGCCATCCCGGGGTGCTGTGACGGCGAGGTCGCACAGGGCGGGTGCGCGCGGGCGTAAGCCCGTCGGCCGCGGGGGTCGCGAACCGGTTTGGCTCGGGGCCCCCGCGCTCCGGGGCTCAGCAGTCCCTGAACTCCGGCGACTGGTTCAGGACCTGGGACCGTACCGAGGTGAAGCGGGTGTAGGTCTCCCCGCCCCGCGCCTCCGGGCGGAACGCCGCCACCCGGTGGCAGTTCTGGAAGGCGAGGCTCACGCCGAAGTGGCGTTCCAGGGCGCCGCGGATCGCGTCGCTGGCGAGGGCGCGCAGGAGCTGGCCGCGCTCCCGTTCCGACGGGGGCGGGGTCTGGTTGTCGGCGAACTCGGCGGTGCCGCCCCTGAGTTCGATGGCGAGGGAGCCGATGAGGTCGTACGCGTAGGGGAGGGACGTGCGGACGGTGTCCACGAAGTCCTCCTCGCGGATGTCGCCGTGCTCGGCTTCGGCGAGGAGCTTCGGGGAGACGTCGAGAGACATGAGAAGGGGGTGTCCTGTCTGGTCGTCGGTGCGGTGATGTCGTGCGGTGGTGCCGTGCGGTGGTGCCGTGCGGTGGTGCCGTGCGGCCGGTCAGGCGTGTGCTGCGGGGGCCGGGACGAAGTCCGGGTCCACCTGGCGGGCCAGGTCCAGGCCGGTCGCCTTGTCCGCCCATGCGCGGGCGTTGCGCAGGTGGAAGTCGACGGCGTGGCGGTGCAGGGTCCGCCAGTCCCGGACGTGGGAGTCGACGGTCTCCCGCAGGACGTCCAGGGCGTGGCGGTTGTGCGGTTCCAGGGAATCCGGATCACCGTGTCCGCGGCCCTGTTCGGCGGCGCGTACCCAGGGGGAGTGGACCAGGTACGTCAACAGGTCGTCACCGACCTGCTCCTTGAGGAAGAGAAGGTCGTCCTCGCCGGTCACCTTGTTGCCGACGACGGCGATCCGGATCCCGAACTCCCGGGCGTGGTCCCGGTACTGGCGGTAGACCGAGACGCCCTTGCGGGTCGGTTCGGCCACCAGGAACGTGAGGTCGAAGCGGGTGAACAGGCCCGACGCGAAGGCGTCCGCGCCGGCCGTCATGTCGACGACGACGTATTCGCCGGGGCCGTCGACCAGGTGGCCGAGGTAGAGCTCCACCGCGCCGAGCTTGGAGTGGTAGCAGGCCACTCCCAGGTCGCTCTCGTCGAACTCGCCCGTCACCATCAGCGGTACGCCGCCCGCGCGCCGCACGTGCCGCGCGTGCAGTTCGTCGTCGCCGAGCGGGCGCAGGAGACGGGAGCCGCGTCCGGGCGGGGTGGTCTTGATCATCGCCTCGGCGGACGGGACACGGGGGTTGGTGCCACGTAACAGGTCCTTGATCTCGGTCAGGTGGGCGCCCAGGGGCGGCGCGTCCAGCGGGCCGTCGTGGCCCAGCGCCTCGGCGAGGTGCTGGTTGATGTCGCCGTCGACGGCGAGCACGGGCGCGCCGGATCGGGCCAAGTGCCGGGTGAAGAGGGCCGACAGGGTGGTCTTGCCGCTGCCGCCCTTGCCGACGAACGCGATCCGCACTACCGCTCCGACTTTTTGAAAATGAATGTCATGTCGGTAGGTTGTAGGGGGTGTCGAGCAGCGCTGTCAAATCCCGCATCCCCGATCCGCTCCCACAGCTCCCCGATCCGCGAGAGGGGCCGGTCAGGCAGGAGTCGAGCCGTCGAAAAATTCCGTGCCCTGCCGTCGGCGGAGGGGCAGACTCGCGACATGGCGGAGATGCGGGCGTTCCGGGACGCCGTCCGTGGCTGGGCGGCCGGTGGTCCGTGCGGGCCGGCGCATGATCTGGCCGTGCGGCTGGGGCTGCGGACGGCGGTGCTGCTGGAAGGGCTGAGCGACCTCGCGGCCGTCGAGGCGCTGGCCGCCCGCCGCGGCCGTGACCTGGCCGCCGAGGGAGTGGGCGTCGTACCGATGGGCGGGGCGATGAACGTCGGCCGCTACGCCGGCCTTCTCGGGCCGCCCGGTCTCGGCCTGCGCCTCGCGGGACTGTGCGACGAGCGCGAGCAGCCCTTCTACGACCGCGGCCTGCGGCGCGCCGGGGCGCCGCGCCGGGGCTTCTTCGTGTGCGTGACGGATCTGGAGGACGAGCTCATCCGGGCGCTGGGCACGGCCGGGGTCGAGGAGGTCGTCCGGGCCGAGGGCGACCTCCGGGCCTGGCAGACCTTCCTGCACCAGCCCGCTCAGCAAGGACGGCCACGGCAGCAGCAGTTGCGGCGCTTCCTCGGCACGAAGAAGGGACGCAAGATCCGTTACGGCCGCCTTCTCGTGGAGGCAATCGACCCCGGAAGGGCGCCGGCCCCGCTGGACGGGCTCCTCGCAAGTCTGTGACCCGGTGGTGACGAGGAGCGTTCAGCGTGACGCCAGTTCGAGTTCCGCGCGGTGCGCTGCGGGGCCCTCCGGCGCGGCCGTCCGCGACCTCCGCCACAGCCACACCACGTCCCGGCCGAAGGACCACACCAGCAGGGCCAGGGCCGTTGCCACGACGCCGACGGAGGCGAGGAACGGCAGCAGGCCCGAGGCTGCGAGGAGGAGGAACACGCCCTGGATCGCGGCGACCGTCTTGCGGGCCGTGCTCGGGGGCAGCGGGGCGGTGAGCCACGGCCGGAGGCGGGCCGCGGCGACGAAGACATAGCGCATGGAGCCGATCAGCAGGACCCAGGGGCCCATCGACATGGAGACGTACACGCTGAGCACCAGGATCAGGAACGCGTCGACCTCCATGTCGAAGCGGGCGCCGAGCGGGGTCGAGGTGCCGGTGGCGCGGGCGACCTTGCCGTCGACGCCGTCGAGGATCAGGGCGACGGCCGTCAGACCGACGAAGACCGTGACCGGCGGGGAGCTCTCGAAGGAGTCCGCGACCAGCGCCGTCACGCCGCCGACCAGGATGGAACGGCCCAGGGTGACCCGGTTGGCCGGGCCGAAGGACGCCGGGCGGGTCCGGTGCAGGGCCCGGGAGAGCACCGCCCAGGTGGCGACGGCGAAGGCGAGGCCGGTCAGCCAGCCCGCCGGCCCCATGCCGATCGCCGTGCCGAGCAGGGCCAGCAGCAGAACCTGCACGCCCGCCCCCACAGCGGTCTCCTGCTGGACCGGCCTCGCGTCGTAAGTGTTGTTCAGGGCCACCGCACATCCTCCGGCCGTATGACAAAGTCGATCAACGCCGCGTACCGTGCGCGGCCTGTGCACATCTCGGTACGTGAACCACTTGCCGATCGTTCAGGAGGATGCTCGATGGGACGCAGCGCACGCGCCTTCTGGCTCAGCCGTCCGGGTGAAGGCGAGATCCGGGAGGTGGAGCTGCCGGAGCCCGGCGAGGGCGAGGTGCTGGTGCGCGCACTCTACTCCGGGGTCAGCCGCGGCACGGAGACGCTCGTCTTCCGCGGGGGAGTCCCCGGGAGCCAGCACGCGGCCATGCGCGCGCCGTTCCAGGAGGGCGACTTCCCCGCCCCCGTGAAGTACGGCTACCTCAGCGTCGGCGTCGTGGAGCAGGGGCCCGCCGAGCTGACCGGCCGTACCGTCTTCTGCCTCCACCCGCACCAGACGCGGTACGTCGTCCCGGCCGGCGCCGTCACGGTCGTACCGGACGCCGTGCCGACCGGGCGTGCCGTGCTCGCCGGCACCGTCGAGACCGCCGTCAACGCGCTGTGGGACGCCGCGCCCCTGGTCGGGGACCGGATCGCGGTCGTCGGCGGCGGCATGGTCGGCTGCTCGGTCGCCGCCCTGCTCGCCCGCTTCCCGGGCGTGCGCGTCCAACTGGTCGACGCCGACCCGGCCCGCGCCGAGACCGCCGCCGCCCTCGGCGTCGGCTTCGCGCTGCCCGGGGACGCCCTCGGCGACTGCGACCTCGTCGTGCACGCCAGCGCCACCGAGCAGGGCCTCGCCCGTTGCCTGGAACTCCTCGCCGCCGAGGGCACCGTCGTCGAACTGAGCTGGTACGGCGACCGGCGCGTGAGCCTCCCGCTCGGCGAGGCCTTCCACTCCCGGCGGCTGACCATCCGCTCCAGCCAGGTCGGCACCGTCTCCCCGGCCCGCGCGAACCGCTCCTACGGCGACCGGCTCGCCCTCGCCCTCGACCTGCTCGCCGATCCGGCCCTGGACGCCCTGGTCACCGGGGAGAGCCACTTCGAGGAACTGCCCGACGTGATGCCGGGCCTGGCCTCCGGGCGGATCCCGGCGCTGTGCCACCGTGTGCGGTACGACGATCCCGTCGTCTGACCGTCCCGTTCGTTCGCTTCGTTCGGTTCGTTCGGGCCGGTCGGTTCGTTCGGGCCGGTCGGTTCGTTCGGGCCGGTGGGTTCGTTCGGGCCGGTGGGTTCGTTCGGGCCGGTGGGTCCGGGGGATCCGTGGATCCGGTACGACGCGGGCGCCTGACCTGAGAAAAGGGTGAGAGGCGGCTGAACGCGGGGAAGTCGACAGCCGTAGTAGTCGGTACCCCCGGGCGGCAATCGGCCCGGGGACCCGACGCGCCGCACCTGGAGGGTCGTCCGTTGTTCAGTGTCACCGTCCGCGATCACATCATGATCGCCCACAGCTTCCGTGGCGAGGTCTTCGGACCGGCGCAGCGCCTGCACGGAGCGACGTTCCTCGTGGACGCCACCTTCCGGCGCGAGCAGCTGGACGACGACAACATCGTCGTCGACATCGGGCTGGCCACCCAGGAACTCGGTGCGGTCGTCAGCGAGCTGAACTACCGCAACCTCGACGACGAGCCGGATTTCGCCGGAGTCAACACCTCAACGGAGTTCCTGGCCAAGGTCATCGCCGACCGGCTCGCCGAGCGCATCCACAAGGGCGCCCTCGGGGAGGGCGCCAAGGGCATCGCGGGGATCGCCGTCACCCTGCACGAGTCGCACGTCGCCTGGGCGAGTTACGAGCGTGCGCTGTGACCGACACGACCATGGACCGGGCGCGGCTGGACTACGTCCCCGTGCAGCACTCCGCCCTCGAGAACGCCGAGATCATCCCCATGTCCCTGCGCTCCGTGCACTTCGTCATGCCGGGCGGCGTCGACGACCCGGCCGCGCCGAGCGGCGGCAACGCCTACGACCGGCGCGTCAGCCTGGACCTGCCCGGCTTCGGCTGGCAGGTGCACAAGCACGCGGTGAGCGGCGGCTGGCCCCGGCCGGACGTCGCCGCCCGCGCCGAACTCACCAGCGTGCTGCGCGCGTTGCCGGACGGCTCGGTCGTCCTGCTGGACGGCCTGGTCGCCTGCGGCGTCCCCGAGATCGTCGTCCCGGAGACGGAACGGCTGCGGCTCGCCGTCCTCGTGCACCTCCCGCTCGGCGACGAGACGGGCCTGGAACCGGCGGCCGCCGCCGAACTGGACGCCCGGGAACGCGCGGTCCTGCGGGCGGTGCCCGCCGTCGTCGCCACCAGCGACTGGGCGGTCCGCCGCCTCGTCTCCCACCACGGCCTCGCCCCCGAGCGGGTGCACGTCGCCGCCCCCGGCGCCGACATCGCGCCGCTCGCCTCCGGCACCGACGGCGTGTCCCAGCTGCTGTGCGTCGCCGCGGTGACACCCCGAAAGGGCCAGCACCGGCTGGTGGAGGCGCTGGCGGCGGCGGCCGACCTGCCGTGGAGCTGCGTGTGCGTCGGCGGACTCGGCCAGGACCCGGAGTACGTCGCCCGACTGCGGGCGCTGATCCGCCGGCACGGTCTCGAGGACCGCATACACCTCGCGGGGCCGCGGTCCGGCGCCGCACTCGACGCCAGCTACGCCGCCGCCGACCTGATGGTCCTCACCTCCTACGCGGAGACGTACGGCATGGCGGTGACCGAGGCCCTCGCCCGCGGCGTCCCGGTGCTCGCGACCGACGTCGGCGGCCTCCCCGAGGCGGTCGGCCGCGCCCCCGACGGCGGGGTGCCCGGCATCCTCGTCCCGCCGGAGGACCCGGCCGCCCTCACCGCCGAACTGCGCGGCTGGTTCGGCGAGGCCGACGTACGGCGCCGGCTGAAGGCCGCCGCCCGGAGCCGGCGGGCGGCGCTGGACGGCTGGGCGACCACGGCCCGCAGCCTCGCCGGCGTACTGGGCAAGCTGCCGAACGAACCCAGGAGGGCGGCATGAACGGGACGGCGCGGGTGAGCGGGACGATCCCGGCCCAGCCGGGGCCGAGCAGCGCCGACGGCGCGCGGGCGGCGGCCCGTTCCACGGACGCCGACGGGACGGAGGACGCCGTGATCGCCGACGAGGACGCCGCGATCCCGGGCGGGGATTCCGTCGTTCCCGGCGAGGGCGCCGTGATCCCCGGCGCCGGGCCCACCGGGCCGACCCTCCGGCCCGGCGAACGGGCCACCGTACGCCTGCGCGAGGACGGGCCGCAGGACGAGTCCGAGCCGCCGCGCTACGCCCCCGAATGGCTCCAGCTGCGCGAGCCCGTCGACGCGGCCGCCCGCGCGCACGACCTGCTCGACCCGCTGCGCGTCCGGCTCGCCGACCTGCCGGGGCGGTCCGGGCTGATCGTCCACGACGTCGGGTGCGGCACCGGCTCGATGGGCCGCTGGCTCGCCCCTCGACTGGACGGCGCCCAGCACTGGATCCTGCACGACCGCGACCCCTACCTCCTGCACTTCGCGGCCGCCACCGGACCGCGCTCCGCCGCCGACGGCAGCCGCGTCACCGTCGAGGCGCGGCGCGGCGACGTCGCCCGGCTCACCCCGGACGCCCTTGCCGGCGCGTCGCTGGTGACGGCGTCCGCGCTGCTGGACGTGCTCGACCGCGAGGAGGTCGAGACGCTGGCCGCCGCCTGCACCGGGGCGGGCTGCCCGGCGCTGCTCACCCTGTCCGTCGCCGGACGCGTCGAACTCACCCCGTCCGATCCGCTGGACCAGGAGATCATCGAGGCGTTCAACGCCCACCAGCGCCGGGGCGGGCTGCTGGGACCCGACGCGGTCACCGCGGCGGCCGAGGCGTTCTCCGAGCGCGGGGCGACGGTACGCATCCAGCCGAGCCCGTGGCGGCTCGGCCCCGGCGAGGCCGCGCTGACGGTCCAGTGGCTGCGCGGCTGGGTCGGCGCGGCCGTCGAACAGCGCCCCGAACTGAAGGCGCGCGCGGAACGGTATCTGCGCGAGCGGCTGGCCGCCCGCGAGGCCGGCGAACTGCACGTCGTCGTCCACCACAGCGACCTGCTGGCCCTGCCCCGGCCGTCGGCGGGCGGTGCGCGGGCGTGAGCATGAGCATGAGCGTGGAGACGGTGACGGTGACGGCGCGGGGGGCCGCACCCGGCGGGGCCGCACCCGGCGGGGCCGGGGCGGGCGAGGACCCGGCCGTCGAGCGGACCGCCGGGTCCTCGCCCGCTGAGACCGCCCCAGGCATCGCCGGACACCCGGCTCAAGGCGCTCCGAGCCTCGCCGAGTTCAGGGCCGGGAGTGGCCGGGCCCTCGCCGAGTTCCCGGCCGGGGCTGCCCTCGCCGAGTTCCCGGCCGGGGCTGCCCTCGGCCCGGCCGAGTCCGTGGGCCCGGCCGAGCCCCCCGCCGGAGCCGCGGCCCGTCCCCGCGCGGCCCGTCCTCGCGCGGCCCGGTGGCGGGCCCTGTTCGCGTCGCGTGCCGTGCGGACGCACTTCGGGACCGTCGCCGGGGTCGCCATCCTCGCCGTGCTCATGTGGCGGCTGGGCACCGGCGTGTTCCTGGACGGGCTGCGGCGGATCGACGCGACGACGCTGCTCGCGGCGCTCGGCATCGGTCTGGCCACCACCGTGCTGAGTGCCTGGCGCTGGGCGCTGGTGGCCCGGGGACTGCGGATCCGGCTGCCGTTCGGCGCGGCCGTCGCCGACTACTACCGCGCCCTGTTCCTGAACGCGGCGCTGCCCGGCGGCGTTCTCGGCGACGTGCACCGGGCCGTGCGGCACGGGCGGAGCGAGGGAGACCTCGGCCGCGGCGTGCGGACCGTCGTGCTGGAACGCGCCGCCGGACAGGCGGCGCTGGCCGTCGTCGGCGTGGCCGTGCTGCTGACCATGCCGTCCCCGGTGCTGGGCGAGGCCCGCCACTTCGCGCCGCTCGCCGTCCTCGCCGCCGCGGGCGCGCTCGCCGTCGTCGTGGCCCTGCGGATGAACGGGACGTCCTCCCGCCGGGGACGCGTCCTGCGCGCCACCCTCGCCGAGGCGCGGGAGGCGCGCGAGGCGCTGCTGTCGCGCCGCAACGGGCCGGGCGTCGTCGTCTCGTCCGTCCTCGTCCTGGCCGGTCATGTCGCGATGTTCGTGCTGTCCGCGCGGGTCGCCGGGGCCGGGGCGTCCGTCGCGGTCCTGCTGCCGCTCGCGGTGCTCGCACTGCTCGCCATGGGACTGCCCCTGAACGTCGGCGGCTTCGGCCCCCGCGAGGGCGTCACCGCCTGGGCTTTCGGCGCCGCCGGAATCGGCGCGAGCAGTGGCCTGGCGGTCGCCGTCGTCTACGGGGTGCTGAGCTTCGTGGCGAGCCTGCCGGGGGCCGTCGTCCTCGTCGTCCGCTGGTACGAGGGTCTGCGCGCGGCTTCCACGGCGGCGGCCGGCGGGGAAGACTATGCGGACCCGTCCCGCGAGGTGGGCGAGGTCAGCGAGGTGAGCAGGGAGAAATACGCGCCGAAGGATTCCGTCAGGCTAGCCAGCAACTCCCGGCCCTTTTCCGCGGAACCCAGCGAAGGGCGCCCGATGACGCCCGAATCGGTATAGCCGGACATACCGAGGGTGAGCAGATGACGCCGGTCGTCCGCGACGAAGTCGGCACTCTCGTAACCGGGTCGGACCATTTCGGGGTGGGCGTGCAGAAGAATGGAGGTCTCGATTTCTCCCGCGTGCATGTCGGTGAGCGGCGAGGTGACCACCCCCGCGCGCAGCAGGGCCGTCTCCCAGTCCTCCGCGGCCGGGAAGAGAGCCATCCGCTCGCCGCGGGCGGAGGATTCCTGGACGACGTTGCCCAGCACGTAGTTGCCGCCGTGCCCGTTGACCACCACCAGGGCGTCCACGCCGGAGCGGCGCAGCGAGTCGGCGATGTCCCGCACCACCGCGTGCAGGGTCACGGAGGAGATGCTGACGGTCCCCGGCCGGCCCGCGTGCTCGTGCGAGCAGGAGACCGTCACCGGAGGAAGGAGGTGCACCGGGTACGCCGCGGCGATCTCCCGGGCCACGGCACAGGCGACGAGCGTGTCCGTCGCCAACGGGAGGAACGGACCGTGCTGTTCGAAGCTGCCGACCGGAAGGACGGCCACCTGCGTTGAGACGCCCGCGCCTCTGGTCCGTACCTCCTCCGCAGTGTCCGTCGGCACCAGACCGTACGCCGCCGTACGCGCGCCCGAACCATCCATTCCCTCACGGCCTTTCGTCTCTGTTTAGGAATCAGATCATGACAGAAAAAATCGGGGTACTCGGCAAGAAGCCGGCGCAGCGCACGGGCGTGGAGCGGATCGTGAATGCCCCCTTGCCCACGGTGTACGGGGAATTCCGTGCGGTCGGCTACCTGGACCACGACCGCGGTGACGAGCAAGTGGCGCTCGTGCACGGGGAGATCGGCACCGAGAATGTTCTCACGCGCCTGCACTCCGAGTGCCTCACCGGTGACGCGTTCGGTTCGCAGCACTGCGAATGCGGCGACCAACTGGCATCCGCGCTGCGCGCCGTCGCCGCCGAGGGCAGCGGCGTCGTCGTGTACCTGAGAGGCCACGAGGGGCGCGGCATAGGGCTGCTGGCCAAGCTGCGGGCGATGGCGCTGCAGGCGGAGGGCCTGGACACCGTCGAGGCCAACCTGGCGCTCGGGCTGCCGGTGGACGCGCGCGACTACGGCGTCGCCGCCGGGATCCTGCACGACCTAGGCGTCAACTCGGTACGGCTGATGTCCAACAACCCGCGCAAGCGGGAGGCGTTGACCCGGCACGGCATCCAGGTGACCGAGACGGTGCCGCTGCTGATCCCGCCGTGCGAGAGCAACATCACCTACCTGCGCACGAAGCGGGAGCGGCTGGATCACCACCTGCCCCACCTGGACGCGGTGGCGCACCTCCGGTAGAGCCCGGCGACCGGCGGGGTGGTCCGCGGCTCCGTTCCGGGCCGCGTACCCTTCGTGGACGTCAGCCCTTCGAGCGCCGGCCGTGTCGCGGCCGGCGCCCCGCGCCCCGGAGGCCCACCCGGTATGACAGAGCTCCACCTGTGGCTGCGCCACGAGGTCCGCAGCACCGAACGGCGCACGCCCGTCGTGCCGTCCGACGCCCGGCGGCTGGTCGACAGCGGCGTGCGGATGACCGTCGAGGAGTCCCCGCAGCGGATCTTCCCGGTCGAGGAGTACGAGGCGGCCGGCTGCGACGTCGCACCCGCGGGCTCCTGGGTGTCGGCGCCGGAGGACGCGGTGGTGCTGGGGCTGAAGGAACTCCCCGACGGCCCGGACGAGCTGACGCACCGGCACGTCTTCTTCGGGCACGCCTACAAGCGGCAGCCCGGGGCCGCGGACCTGCTGCGCCGGTTCGCCGCGGGCGGCGGCGCGCTCTACGACCTCGAATACCTGGTCGACGACACCGGCCGCCGCCTCGCCGCCTTCGGCTTCTGGGCCGGCTACCTGGGCGCCGCGCTCGCCGTCCTGCGGCACCGCGGCCGGCTGGTCGCGCCCCTCACGCCGACGGCGAAGGACGAACTGGACGCCACGCTCCGGCCCGCCGCCGGGGACCCGGAGTTCACCGCTCTGGTGATCGGCGCTCTCGGCCGCAGCGGTCGCGGCGCACGCGCCGCTTTCCGGGCGGCCGGCGTCGAGCCGACGTGCTGGGACCTCGCCGAGACCCGCGACCTCGACCGCCGGGCCCTGCTGGGGCACGACGTGATGGTCAACGCGGTGCTCGCCACCAGCCCCGTCCCGCCCTTCCTGCGCGAGCAGGACCTCGACGACCCCGCTCGCCGCCTGCGCACCCTCTGCGACGTCACCTGCGACGTCGGCTCGCCCCTGAACGTGCTGCCGGTCTACGACCGCACGACCGACTGGGACGAGCCCGCGCGCCGGCTGCGCGAGCAGCCGCCGCTCGACCTCATCGCCATCGACAACCTGCCGTCCCTGCTGCCGAGCGAGTCCAGCACCGACTTCTCGGCCGCGCTGCTGCCCCAGTTGCTGGCGTTCGGCGTCGGCGGGCCGTGGGGCCGCTGCCTGGACCGCTTCCGGCTCGCCTGCCGTGAACTCGGCGTCGGCACCGGCAGCGGGGAGGGCGGTCTCAGCCGGTGACGGCCTCGTGCACCAGCCGCTTGAGTTCGGGGAAGAACACGTTGGACGACTTGGGCCGCAGCTGCGTGTAGAACTGCACGGTCAGGTCGCGGCCGGGGTCCACCCAGAACGTGGTGGTGGCGACCCCGCTC
The DNA here is from genome assembly GCF_035656535.1 of Streptomyces sp. H51. Taxonomy (NCBI): domain Bacteria; kingdom Bacillati; phylum Actinomycetota; class Actinomycetes; order Kitasatosporales; family Streptomycetaceae; genus Streptomyces; species Streptomyces sp. H51. Next base: position 7,297 of record NZ_JAYMHD010000067.1, on the reverse strand, counting down.
CAGCCGTACGTGCCCAGGCCGACGGGCGCCACGGTGCGGGCCGGGTCGACGACCACGGAGACACCGAGACCGAAGCCCACCCCGTCGTTGCCGGGCACGTCGTGGGCGGGGCGGCTGCCGAAGGAGCGCAGGTCGGCGCCGCCGGGCAGGTGGTTCCTGGTCATCAGGTCCACCGTCCCGGGCGCGAGCAGGCGGACGCCGTCGAGTTCGCCGCGGCGGCGCAGCAACTCCATGAAGCGGTGCCAGTCGTACGCCGAGGCCACCATGCCGCCGCTGCCGGACAGCAGGCGGGGCCGTCCGCGCAACGGCAGCCCGGGGATCGGCTCGATGCCGCCGTCGCCGGTGTCGCCGTACAACTCGGCGAGTCTGGGCGCCTGTTCCTCCGGGACGTGGAATCCGGCGTCGGCCATGCCGAGCGGGCCGAAGATCCGCTCGGCGAAGAACGCGTCGAGCGGCTGACCGGACACCACCTCGATGACCCTGCCGAGGACGTTGCTGGCGACGGAGTAGTTCCACCGCGTACCCGGATCGAACTGCAGCGGCAGGCTCGCGTACACGTCGACCGTCCGGGCGAGGTCGGTGCCCGGCACCACCGAGGATTCCAGGCCGGCCGCGCGGTAGAGGGCGTCGACGGGGTGGGCGTGGTAGAAGCCGAAGGTCAGGCCGGCGGTGTGGGTCAGCAGGTGCCGGATCCGTATCGGCCCGGCGGCCGGGCGGGTGCGGACGTCGGCGCCCGTGCCGCTCACGTGGACCCGGGGGTCGGCGAAGGCCGGGAGGTACCGGGCGACCGGGTCGTCCAGCGACAGCCGGCCCTCTTCCGTGAGGATCAGCGCGGCGACCGCGGTGACCGGCTTGGTCATGGAGTAGATGCGCCACAGCGTGTCGGTCTCGACGGGCAGCCCGGCCGCGATGTCGCGCAGGCCGTGCGCGGTGAGGTGGGCGACCCGGCCGCCGCGGGCCACGGCCACCAGGAAACCGGGCAGGCGTCCTTCGTCGACGTGGTGGGCGAAGTGCCGGTCGAGCCGGTCGAGCGCCTTCGCGTCCAGCCCCGCCTCGCCCGGATCGACCTCTTGTCGCAAGTGTCCCATCGCTCTCCTCCGATCACGTTCCCGAGGTGCGGTCCGGCACACCCCGCCCGGCAGGCGTCCCGACCGGCCCCGCACCCCATGATCCCGTAGGAACACGGATACGGCCCCGTTGCTCACCGGTCATATGCCACCGGGGCGCGCGGCTCCTGCGGCGGGCCTCGACGGGAATACGGCGGGCGTCGACGGGAATGCGGCGGGCGTCGACGGGAATGCGGCGGGCGGCAGCGGCGGTTGACCCCGGTATGACCGAGGACGCGCTGCTCAGCTTGCTCTCCGAAGTCCGCGGCGGGGTGCTGGTCACCCTCAAGCGCGACGGCCGGCCCCAGCTCTCGAACGTCAGCCACCACTACGACCCGGAGGAGCGGATCGTCCGGATCTCCGTCACCGACGACCGTGCCAAGACCCGCAACCTGCGCCGGGACCCGCGGGCGTCGTACCACGCGACCACCGCCGACCGGTGGGCGTACACGGTCGTCGAGGGGACGGCCGACCTCTCGCCCGTCGCCGCGGACCCGCACGACGACACGGTCGAGGAACTGGTCCGGCTCTACCGCGACGTGCTCGGCGAGCACCCTGACTGGGACGACTTCCGGGCCGCGATGGTCCGTGACCGGCGGCTGGTGGTGCGGCTGCGGGTGGAGCGGGCGTACGGGGTCGCCCGGGGCGGCAACCGGGGATGACGGCCGGCCGGTGCCGCCCGGGTGTCAGCCGGTGGCGCCGTCCGCGGTGCGCGCCTCCAGCGCGTGCAGGACGGCCGCCATGTCCTCGCCGCCGTGCCCGAGCGTGACCGTCTCCCGGAAGAGGGCGTGGCAGACGTCGAGGAGAGGTGAGGCGAGGCCCTGCTTGCGGGCGGCCTCGGCGATCAGATGGTTGTTCTTCAGCACGTCCAGCGCCGCCGCCTGCACGGCGAAGTCCCGGTCCAGCAGCTTGGGCGCCTTCATCCGGGAGACGGCGCTGGCCATCGGGCCCGCGTCCAGGACCTGGAGGAACAGCCGCCGGTCCAGGCCCTGCCGGTCGGCGAAGTGGAAGGCCTCGACGAAGCCGGTGACCTGGGTGATGAGGAACAGGTTGACCGCCAGCTTCATCAGCAGGGCGTTCGGCGCCGGGCCGCAGACGAACGTCTCGCGGCACATGGGGGCCAGCAGCTGCCGTACGGTCCGCACGTCCTCCAGCTCCCCGGCCAGCATCGCCACCAGTTGCCCGTTCTCCGCCGGGACCCGGGAGCCGGAGACGGGGGCCTCGACGTAGCTCCCGCCCGCGGCGCGGACGTCGGCCTGGAGCGCCGCGGAGTACTCGGGCGAGGTCGTGCCCATGTGAACGACCGTGCGCCCGGCGACGCGGGCGGCGAAAGCCGGGGTGCCGCGGCCCAGGACGGTGTCCATCGCGAGGTCGTCGGCCAGCATGAGGATCACCACCTCCGCCCGCGCGAACACCTCGGCGGCCTCGGTCGCCACCTCGGCCCCGGCCGCGCGCAGCGGCTCGGCGCGGGAGGGCGTGCGGTTCCACACGACCAGGGGCGTTCCCGCATGGGCCAGCCGTAGCGCCATGGGCCGGCCCATGACGCCGAGCCCGACGAAGCCGACGTGCACGGTGCACCGCCTCCTGTCCGCGTGGCCGCCGTTCATGACGACGGTCATAGTTCTATGACGGCCGTCATAGTAGCCGCTGTCATGACGGCTGTCATAGAGTGCGCCGGGTGAAAGGTTCCGTGCGTCACGGAGGACCGACGGGACGGGAGGTGGGCGATGGCGGTGCCCGAACGGGGTCCGCGTGACCGGATGGTCTTCAGCGCGGCCCAGCTCATCCGGCGCCAGGGCGTCGCCGCGACCGGCATGCGCGATGTCGCCGCGCACGCCGAGGCGCCCCGCGGCTCGCTCCAGCACTACTTCCCGGGCGGCAAGGAACAGCTCGTCAACGAGGCGGTGGCCTGGGCGGGCCGCTACGCCGCCAAGCGCGTCGCCCGCTTCCTGGCCGGCCTGGAACGGCCCACGCCGGGCGGCCTGTTCGCGGCGATGGCGGGTCAGTGGACCGACGAGTACCGGCAGGCCGGCTTCGCCGGCGGCTGCCCGGTCGCGGCGGCGACGGTGGAGTGCGCGAAGTCGGCCGAGTCCACCCGGCAGGCGGCGGCCGCGGCCTTCGCCGCCTGGACCGCGCCGGTCGCCGAGGCGCTGACCGGCATGGGGGTGCCGGCCGGGCGCGCCGAACCGCTCGCCACGCTCATGATCAGCGCCCTGGAGGGAGCCATCCTCATCGCCCGCGCCGAACAGGACGTGCGCGCCCTGGAGACCGTCGTCCGCGAGCTGTCCCCGGTCCTCGACGCGGCGGTTTCCTGACGCCGCGCGGCGGTCCGCCGACGGGAGCCTGCGCTCGGATCGGCCCCGGGGCGCCGTACCTCACAGCCGACCTGATCCGAAGGCTGAGGGCGGACGGCGGAGGGCGGACGGCGGAGGGCGGACGGCGGACGGCGGACGGCGGACGGCGGACGGCGGACGGCCGATGGTCCGGTGGGTGGCCGGGTGCCCATCGACGGCCGCAGCCATCTCCGCATCGCCCGTCCCTCCCGGGAACTGGCCGCCGCCGAGCGGTTCTGGGCGGACGGTTTCGGGCTGTCCGTCGGGTGGCGGACCGAGGGGACCTGCTGGTGATCTACGTCGACGGGCCGGTGCCGGACGACTTGGTCGCCCGGCTGGAGGCGCACGGTGGCAGGCGCGTGCTCTCCGCCCGACCCGCACGGGAACCGGTGGGGCGTCACCGTCCAGGACCCCGGCGGCTACCGGCTGGCGCTGTGCGAGCGGGGCTGGTCGAACGTGTGAGGGCATCGGAGGCCGTGGCGTCCGGCGCCGTGGCGCTCGTGGTGCGGGTGGTGGCGTCAGGCCGTCACCTCGGCACGACGGTGCTGACGTCTCCCGGCGTGCAGTGAACACTCGGGCGCCCGGAGGCCACGCCGGCCTCCGGGGCTCCGGGCCACTGGGGAACCAGCCGGGAGAGCCGGGCCTCACTGGCGGCTGACGGTGCGGGTGATGCCGGTGACGACCGTCGTGGCCAGGATCCAGCCGGTGATCACGAGCGCGTAGGACAGCGTCTGGTACCAGCCGTCCGGCGCGAACGCGCCCTCCTGGCCGAAGGAGATCACCGGCAGCAGCAGGTCGAGGGTGTAGAACACCGGGTCGAAGTGCGGGGCCTCCGCCGCCTTGAGCGGGCGGGGATGGTGCAGGGCGTACGCCACCGAGCCGACCGCGAGCAGGGACAGCAGCCAGGCGCAGGCGCGCAGCGGCCGGAAGCCGTAACCGACGGTGGCGTCCTGGACGTAGCCCCAGATCCGCCCGTACCAGGCGCGGGTGGAGCGCAGGCGGCGCTGCTTGGCGAGCTGGACCAGCCGGGCCGCTTGGTCGTCGCCGACGCGGCGGTAGGCGGCGGTCAACTGCTCGTAGGAATGCGGGACATAGCCCTCCGCTTCGCGTTCCAGCATGACCAGGCGGCGCTCGGCGGGCACATGGGGGGTGAGGGTGGTGTAGACGAGATTGCCGAGCTGGACCTCCCGGGGCACCACGTCCGGCTCCAGGAAGAGGACGTCGACCTGGGCGCGGCGCAGGTTGAGCCGTCCGTCCAGGGGCGGACCGCCGCGCAGCCACAGCTCCCCGACGGTGCAACTGCTCGCCCGCAGGGCCGTGTCGCCGGGGTTCGACAGGCGGGCGTACGACAGGTCGAGGCGGCCCGCGACGCGGGCGCCGCGCAGCCCGATCCAGCCGGACGTCGACACCCGCCGCATCAGCAGGTCGCCCTCCACCACGAGGGTCTGCGCGTCGATGACGGCCCTGCCCGGATGGTGCAGCCGCGCGTCCTCGAAGTCGACGGAGCCGGCGACCGCCGCCCCGTCCAGCCGTATCTCGCCCCGCGTGCGCAGCCCCGGCGCGCACAGGTCGTCCTCGATGCTCACGTGGTTGAGCTTCAGCACCGGCTCCGGCCCGGACGCGGTGAGCTCCGCCCGCTCCAGGATCAGCATCCCGGATATCTGCGCCCCGCCCAGGTGTACGGGGCCGTCGATCCGGCAGCGGGTCAGCCGGACGCTGCCGTCGACCCGGGTCCGCGGGAGCAGGAGGCCGGGCAGCACGGAGTCGCGCAGGTTGAGGTAGGTCAGCTGCGCCCCGGAGAAGTCCGGGACGTCGGTGAAGCGGCAGTGGCCCAGGTGGACGACGCTGCCGACGGTCGCGTACCGCAGGTTCAGCACCCCGGTGATCCGCGCGCCCATCACCTTCAGGGCCGCCACCTCACCGGGCTCCTGGGGGCCGTTGAGGAGCAGTGCGCGCAACACCCGGGCGCGTACGGTGCGTTCCGGCCCCCAGCCGTCGCCGTGCGCCGGGTCCCGGGCCTGCTCCTCCTCTCCCTCGCCGAAGTCCACCGTGGTGCCGGTCGCGTAGGCCCGCCACACCCGCCGCTCGGCGGGTGTCAGCTCGTCTGTGTCCATCAGGCGGGGACTTTAGCTGGCCGGTCGCCGGGGCCCACGACCCGGTGTCCCGACACGAGTTCCACGGCCTGGTGTTCCCATCGGCTTCTACGGCCTGGTGTTCCACTCGGCGATGACCGGGCGGCCGTGTTCGGTGGACAGGCGGCACACGGTTCCCGTCGCCAGCTGGAACAGCCGCCCGTCCGCCGGGGCCAGCCCGAGCCGGCGTGCCGTCAGCACACGCAGGAAGTGGCCGTGGGCGACCAGCACGACGTCGCCGGAGGCGTTCTGCAGCGCGGCGTCGACGCGGGCCGGCACCCGGTCCGCCCGCAGGCCCACCTCGGCCGGCGACTCGCCCGGAGCGCCGTCCGGGGCCGGCGGCACGCCGTGCAGCCACAGGTCCCAGTGGGGCCGGGTGCGGTGGATCTCGACGGTGGTGATGCCCTCGTAGCCGCCGTAGTCCCACTCGTGCAGGTCGGGGTCGGTGATCGTCCCCGTCAGGCCCGCCAGTTCCGCGGTGCGGGTCGCCCGGTGCAGCGGGCTGGTCAGGGCCAGGGCGTAGGGCCGGTGCGACAGCAGCGGAGCGAGCGCCTTGGCCTGCTCCTCACCGCGCGGGGTGAGGAGCAGGTCGGTCCGGCTGGTGTGCCGGCCCGACACGCTCCACTCCGTCTCGCTGTGCCGAACCAGCAGGAGGTCGCCCACCTGACGGTCAGCCCTTCGCCTCGACGGCGTGACCGCCGAACTGGTTGCGCAGCGCCGCGACCATCTTCATCTGCGGGGAGTCCTCCTGCCGGGAGGCGAACCGGGCGAACAGCGACGCGGTGATCGCCGGGAGCGGCACGGCGTGGTCGATCGCCGCCTCCACGGTCCAGCGCCCCTCGCCGGAGTCCTGCGCGTAGCCGCGGAGCTTGTCGAGGTGCTCGTCGTCGTCGAGGGCGTCGACCGCGAGGTCGAGCAGCCAGGAGCGGATGACGGTGCCCTCCTGCCAGGAGCGGAACACCTCGCGGACGTTGTCCACCGAGTCGACCTTCTCCAGCAGTTCCCAGCCCTCCGCGTACGCCTGCATCATGGCGTACTCGATGCCGTTGTGGACCATCTTGGAGAAGTGCCCGGCGCCGACCCTGCCCGCGTGGACGAACCCGTACGGGCCCTCCGGTTTGAGGGCGTCGAAGACCGGCCGGAGCCGGTCGACGTGCTCCTTGTCGCCGCCGACCATCAGGGCGTAGCCGTTCTCGAGGCCCCACACGCCGCCGGACACGCCGGCGTCGACGAAGCCGATGCCCTTGGCGCCGAGTTCGGCGGCGTGCTTCTCGTCGTCGGTCCAGCGGGAGTTGCCGCCGTCGACGACGACGTCGCCGGGGGACAGCAGCGTGCCCAGCTCGTCGATCACCGACTGGGTGGGGGAGCCGGCCGGGACCATCACCCAGACCGTGCGCGGGGCGGCGAGCTTGTCGACGAGGTCGGCCAGGCTCGCCGCGTCGGACAGGTCGGGGTTGCGGTCGTAGCCGATGACGGTGTGGCCCGCGCGGCGCAGCCGCTCGCGCATGTTGCCGCCCATCCTCCCGAGGCCTATGAGGCCCAACTGCACAGCAGTCATGGTTCAGTTCACTTCCTTGAGCTCGCGGTACGCGGCCACCAGGGCGCTGGTGGAGGGGTCGAGGCCGGGGACGTCGGACCCTTCGGTGAGCGCGGGTTCGACGCGCTTGGCCAGCACCTTGCCGAGTTCGACGCCCCACTGGTCGAAGGAGTCGATGTTCCATACGGC
>NZ_JAYMHD010000066.1:0-336325 GCF_035656535.1 Streptomyces sp. H51 | reverse complement strand
TCGACTACGGCGTCGTCGGCGACCTCTTCGACGTCGTCCCCCAGCTCACCGAGGAGATCAACACCCGCAAGGGCTGATCAGCTCCGATCACGGCTCGAGGCTCCCGCGACCGCGCGAACGGTCGCGGGGGCCTCGACCCGTTCGACCCCGGCGCGAGCGACCGCGGACCGCGGCGAAACGGCTGTTGACCGGCGGGAAGAGGCGCGGATACCGTCGTTCAACGGATTGTTGATTCCGCTCGGCGGAAAGCGGCAGGCGGGAGACGCGGCATGGCACAGGACCGGCGGTCGGAGGTGCCGACGAGCCTCGCGGGCGTCGTCAGCGAGGAGATCGGCGCCTTCCTCGCGCCGGTCGACGCCGAACTGGAGCGCCGCTACCCCGGCGACCCGGGCACCCGTCAGCCCGTCCACACGGTCTACGTCCCCGGTGACGTGTTCGCCGCCGACACCGTCCGCTCCTGGGGCGACCAGGCCCTCGCCGCCCTCGACGAGCATGCCCCGGACGCCGCCTCGTTCGCCGCCGTTCTCGGCCTGTCCGGCGACCTCGCCGAGGCCGTCCACACCCGAGTGCGCGCCAAGCTGGAGCGTGAGCCGGTGGAAGACCTGCGCATCGACTTCGAGGACGGCTACGGCACGCGCCCGGACGCCGAGGAGGACGCGGCGGTGGCCCGGGCGGCCCGGCTGGTCGCGCAGGCGTACGCGACGGGCACCGCGGCCCCCTGGACGGGCATCCGCATGAAGTGTCTGGAGGCGCCGGTGCGCGACCGGGGCATCCGCACCCTCGACGTCTTCCTCACCGGCCTGACGGAGGCCGGCGGCCTGCCCGACGGGCTGCTGCTGACGCTGCCGAAGGTGACCTACCCGCAGCAGGTCACCGCCATGGTCCGGCTCCTGGAGGCCTTCGAGTCGGCGCGGGGACTGCCGCCCGGCCGGATCGGCTTCGAGATCCAGATCGAGACCGGCCAGGCGGTCCTCGCCGCCGACGGCACCGCGACGGTCGCCCGTCTGATCCAGGCGTCCGAGGGCCGCGCCACCGGCCTGCACTACGGCACCTTCGACTACAGCGCGGCCCTCGGTGTGTCCGCCGCCCACCAGGCCCCCGACCATCCGGCCGCCGACCACGCCAAGGCGGTCATGCAGGTCGCGGCCGCGGGCACCGGCGTACGGGTGTCGGACGGGTCGACCAACGTGCTGCCCGTCGGCCCCACCGAGCAGGTCCACGAGGCATGGCGGCTGCACTACCGCCTCACCCGTCGCGCCCTGGCCCGCGCCTTCTACCAGGGCTGGGACATGCACCCCGGCCACCTGCCGACCCGGTACGCCGCCGTCTTCGCCTTCTACCGCGAGGGCTTCCGGCAGGCCGCCGACCGCCTCGCCCGCTACGTCGCCCGGACCGGCGGCGATGTGATGGACGAGCCCGCCACCGCCAAGGCACTCGGCGGCTACCTGCTGCGCGGACTGCACTGCGGCGCGCTCGACGACGCCGAGGTCGCCGCGGCGACCGGTCTGACCACCGCCGACCTGGAAGGCTTCGCGGCCCCACGCAGGCCGCCGCGGGGACCCGGCGCCGGGCCGGACGCGCGCCGGTAGTCGCCGTACGGCACCGGCGCGCCCTCGCCCACGTCGAGAACCGCCGACTGCTCGGCGTCCGGCCGGAGGGCGAACAACTCCCTACCGTGCCCGGGGATCCGGCCGGTGACACGGCCCCGTGGCCCGGGTGCCGGGGACGGCGCGGCGGATCGCCGCGCGGTGTCCCGGCCGGGCCGGGCGCCTCGGGAGTGCGGTCCCGCACCGGCACGGGACGCTCGGTCCGCTCAGTCCGCAGGCGGGAGCTCGCCCGAGCCGCGGGCGATGAGCCGGGTCGGCACGTCGATGCGTTCCGGGACCACCAGGGTGCCGTCGAGCTGGCGGAACAGGCGCTCGGCCGCGGTACGGCCGATGGTCGCCGGGTCCTGGGCGATCACGGTGACGCCGGGCCGCAGCAGGTCGGCGAGCTCGATGTCGTCGAAGCCCACGAGGGCGACCGGGCGGGACCGCTCGGCGAGGACGCGGATCACGGTGACCGTCACCCGGTTGTTGCCCGTGAAGACCGCCGTGACCGGGTCGGGGCCGGACAGCATCTGCTCGGCCGCCCGGCGCACCCGCTGCGGGTCGGTGACGCCCAGCGACATCCAGGAGTCCGCCACCGGTATGCCGGCGTCCTCCATCGCGGCCCGGTAGCCGCGCAGCCGCTCGGCGGCCGTGTGGATGCGGGGCATGTCGCCGATGAAGCCGATCCGGCGGTGGCCGTGGGCGATCAGGTGGGCGACGCCGTCGCGGGCACCGCCGTAGTTGTCCGACAGGACCACGTCGGCGTCGATCTTCCCGGCCGGACGGTCGACGAAGACCACGGCGACGCCCGCCTTGATCTCGGGCTCCAGGTAGCGGTGGTCGTCACCGGCCGGGATCACCACCAGCCCGTCGACCCGCCGCGCGCACAGCGCGAGGGCCAGTTCCTGCTCACGGTCCGGGTCCTCCGCGCTGGAGCCGTTGATCAGCAGTGCCCCGTGGGCGCGGGCCACCTCCTCGACCGCGCGGCTGAGCGGCCCGTAGAACGGGTCGGCGAGGTCCTCGAGTATCAGGCCGATGCTCGCCGTGCGGCCCTTGCGCAGCACGCGCGCGCTGTCGTTGCGGCGGAAACCGAGGGCGTCGATGGCGTCCTGGACGCGGCGCTCCGTCTCCGGGGTGACGCCGGGCTCGCCGTTGACCACGCGGGAGACGGTCTTCAGGCCGACACCGGCGCGCGCGGCGACGTCCTTCATGGTCGGGCGGTTGCCGTAACGCATCCCGGTGGGACGGTCTGTTCGGCGTGCGGTCTCGGGCACGATGCGCTGTCCTTGTCCTGTCTCGCCCACGGGGCTGCATCGAGGCGCGGGGCCGACTCGAAGCATGGGCCTGTATGAGGATGTGGCGTCGAGCATAGAGCCTGGACAACGTTGTCATGGACGCGAGAGACTGTCCACCGCAAACTTCGGACCCGCGCCCCCACCGCGAGACCGGTTCACTGTACAGCGATGGCTGACGGGGGAACTTCCCCCTGGCGGACGGGAGATTCGATGGTTGACGGGGAGATCAGACACTGATGCAGACCGACCTCGTGGCCGCGCTCGACATCGGCGGCACCAAGATCGCCGGCGCCCTGGTGGACGGCCTCGGCCGGATCCTGGTGCGAGCGCAGCGCGCGACGCCCGCTCGGGAGGACGGCGAGACCGTCATGGGAGCGGTGGAGGAGGTGCTCCGCGAACTGGCCGGCTCGCCCCTGTGGCCGAGGGCCACGGCCCTCGGCATAGGCAGCGCCGGCCCGGTGGACGCCTCGGCCGGCACGGTGAGCCCGGTGAACGTGCCGGGGTGGCGTGCCTACCCGCTGGTGCGGCGGGTGCGGGAGGCGGCCGGCGGACTGCCCGTGGCGCTGATAGGCGACGGCGTGGCGATCACGGCGGCCGAGCACTGGCAGGGCGCCGCACGCGGACACGACAACGCGCTGTGCATGGTGGTCTCCACGGGCGTCGGGGGCGGTCTGGTGCTGGGCGGCCGGCTGCACCCGGGCCCGACCGGCAACGCGGGCCACATCGGCCACATCAGCGTGGACCTCGACGGGGACGCCTGCCCGTGCGGCTCGCGGGGCTGCGTCGAGCGCATCGCCAGCGGGCCCAACATCGCCCGCCGCGCCCTGGCCGGCGGCTGGCGGCCAGGCACCGACGGCGACGCCTCCGCCGCCGCGGTGGCCGCGGCCGCCCGCGCAGGCGACCCGGTCGCCCTCGCCTCCTTCGAACGTGCCGCCCAGGCGCTGGCCGCCGGTATCGCGGCCACCGCCACCCTGGTCGAGATCGACATCGCCGTGATCGGCGGCGGGGTGGGCGAGGCGGGCGAGGTGCTGTTCACGCCGCTGCGCAAGGCCCTCGGCGACTACGCCACCCTGTCGTTCGTGCGGGACCTGACCATCGTGCCGGCCCGGATGGGCACGGACGCGGGCCTGGTGGGAGCGGCCGCGGCGGCCCTCGCCGGACGCCCGGACACCGCGCCGGTCCGCCCGGATCCCGACAGACGGGCAGCAACGTTCCCCCGCGAACCGCGCCGCGCCGCGCCGCCCCGCCGCGCGCGCTGAGCCCTGCGTCCCGGCTCCGTGCCCAGTGCCCGGGTGTCGGGGCCGGTGCCGAGCGGTGTCTGCCGGGTGTTGAGTCCTGGCCGGTCCCGTGCTCCATGTCTTGTCCGGGCGTGCGGGGCGGGGGCCGGGGTCGAGTGCTGTGCGCGGGCTCCGGGGGTGGTGCCGGGTGTGGGGGGCCGGTGCCGAGCGGTGTCGGTCGGGTGTTGAGTCCTGGCCCGCCCCGTGCCCGGTGTCTGGTGTCTTAGGTCCGGTGCCCTGGCGCTGCGCGCTGTGCTCCGGCCCCTGGACTCCGGCCCCAGGTCCCGTGCCCGGGCTGCCTGCCCAGGCACCGTGTCCTGGCTCCGTGCCTGGGCCCTGTGCCGAGTCCGGGGTGCCAGGCGCCCGGCTCGGCGCGGGTGGCGGCGCGTATGCCGGACACCGCGGGGCAGTCGTCGTAGCCCCCCCCGCACGCGGGGCGGCGGCCATCACGGCGGCTGCGTCGGGCGGCGCACCAACCGGTGACGCGGACGAGCGGCGAGGCAGGGCGCGGCGGCCTGTTCGGCTCCGGCGGTCGGCGAAGCGACCGCCGTGGCGACGACCGGCGATCACGCGGGAGTTCCCCCCTGTCGGCCGGGTACCCGTCGGCTTCCGGGGCCGCTGGTCGTGGAGGTGCCGTGGTGAGGACGCCGGAAGAGCGCCTCGCCGGTCCCCGGGGTGCCCGCACTCCTCACCGGCGGAGCCGTCCGCCGCGGAGGGCGACGCCCGCGGTCGGGAGGCGGGCCGACCTGATCTGCCGGACGACGGGCCCCGCAACGCCCGGAAAGGAGCAGCGACCCCATGAGCACCTCCGACGAGCTGCCCGTTCTGCGGGACCTCCGTGAGCTGGCCCGCCTGGTGGACAGCACCCCCCACCTCTATGTGCGCTGGTCGCACGGCCCTGAGGCCGACGAGAACCACAGGGAGAGCCGGGACGCCCTGACGGGGGTGCGCATGTCCGGGCTGTCCGCCAACCCGCTCGACGTCGAGCCGTGGTGGGAGGACCGGCCGGTCGAGCTGTGGGTGGCCCGCCGGCTCTACGACTACTCCCACCTGCCGCGGGAGAAGGGCGGGGGAGTGCGGCCGTGGGTCCTGCGCGGCCGGGTCGAGGGGCGGGGCCCCGACAACGAGCCGCTGGTCACGAACGTCGAACCGGTCGGCTGGGTCGACGAGACGGTCATCCGGGAAGCGGTGGCCGCGGTCGTCGACCAGCGGGCGCCGTGGGGTCCCATGCGACGCGACGAGGGCTGAGCACGGAGCGTGACCCGGATGCCGTCCGCGCAGTTGGAACGGTCATGAAGAAGCGCAGCATGCTCGCCATCGCCTCCCTCGTCACCGGATTCGTCGTCGCGGCCGTCACCCCGTCCCACGCCGACGCGACGCACGGCGTCGCGGACCTGAACGTGCCGGACACCGTCGGCGGCGTCGACCACACCGTCGCCCTCGACAGCCCGGCCCCCGACGACCTGGCCGCGGGGAAGGACGGCTGACTCGGCCGGACGGCCGCGAGCCGGCGCCGGTGTCCCGGGACGGGGACACCGGCGCCGGCTCCGTACGCCCTCAACTGGGGCTGGTTTCCGTGGCAGGGTGGAGCGGGCAAGCCACAGGGGGCCAACAGAAGAGGGGGACCCGTCCGTGATCGTGTGGATCAACGGAGCGTTCGGTGCGGGGAAGACCACCACCGCACGGGAACTGATCGAACTGATCCCGAACAGCACGCTCTTCGACCCCGAGGTCATCGGCGCGGCGCTCACGCACCTGCTGCCGCCCAAACACCTCGCCGAGGTCGGTGACTTCCAGGACCTGCCGATCTGGCGGCGGCTCGTGATCGACACCGCGGCCGCGATGCTCGCCGAGCTGGGCGGGACCCTCGTGGTGCCCATGACCCTGCTGCGCCAGGAGTACCGCGACGAGATATTCGGCGGTCTGGCCGCACGCCGCATCACCGTGCGGCACGTCCTGCTCGCCCCGGCCGAAACGATCCTGCGTGAGCGCATAGCGAACCGGGAGGTTCCCGACGACCTCCCCGACGCGGACATCCGGCTCCGGCAGCGGGCGTACGACCACATCGATCCCTACCGGGCCGCCCTCGCCTCCTGGCTCACGGCCGACGCCCACCTCGTCGACACCAGCGGCCTGAATCCCTTCGAGACGGCGGTGCGCATAGCGGGGGCCGTGAGCAGCGGCGACGTGCCGGTGTGCGACATCGTGCAGACGCCCGAGCCCACCGCCGAGACCCTCGCCGCCGGCGTCCTCCTCTTCGACGAGCAGGACCGTGTGCTGCTGGTCGACCCCACCTACAAGGCGGGTTGGGAGTTCCCCGGAGGCGTCGTCGAGCCCGGCGAGGCCCCCGCACGGGCCGGTATGCGCGAGGTCGCCGAGGAGACCGGCATCCAGCTCGACGACGTACCGCGCCTGCTCGTCGTCGACTGGGAGGCGCCCGCGCCGCCCGGCTACGGCGGGCTGCGCCTGCTCTTCGACGGCGGCCTCCTCGACTCCACGGAGGCGGCCCGGCTCCTGCTGCCCGGTCCCGAACTGCGCGACTGGCGCTTCGTCACCGAGCAGGAGGCCGCCGACATGCTCCCGCCGGTCCGCTACGAGCGGCTGCGCTGGGCCCTGCGGGCGCGGGAGCGCGGAGCGGCGCTGTACCTGGAGGCGGGCGTCCCCTGCGGCTGAGCGGGCGACGCCGGCCGCCCCGGCGTGCCGTTCGGCGGGCGTGAGACCCGGTGGGTTCGGCGGGCGTCGGTTCAGCGGGCGTCCGTCCGCCGGTCCGCCGCCTGCCGGAGCACCGTGGACGCCCCGCCGTTCACCGGGTCGCCGTGGCCGAAGCACGCGACGTCCGGGTCGAGCGCCGCCAGTCGGCGGAACGAGTCGAGCAGGCGGGCCCGGTCGAGGTTGAACACGCCCGGGATCACGCTGCCGTCCACCGGCGACGCCGCGACCGTGTCCCCGGTGAACAGCACGCCGTACCGGGGGAGATGGAGGGCGATGCTGCCGTCCGTGTGACCGGGGACGTGGACGACCCGGGCCCCGCCGCCGAAGTCGAGGACGTCGCCGTCGGACAGCTCGGTCAGCCGCTCGGGGCGGGCGAAGTCCCCGTCCGGCAGGAGACCGGCGGCCTTCGCGTGCAGGGGGCGCTCCCAGTCCTCGAACGCCGGGGGCGGGCCCGGCACCTCGCCCCGGACCGCGGCGGCGTCCAGGCGGTGGGCCAGCACCTCCGCGCCGGTCAGCGCGGACAGGTCGCCCGCCCCGCCCGCGTGGTCGACGTGGAAGTGGGTGAGCACGATCCGCCGCAGGGTCCCGAGGGACCGGGCCGCGGCGGCGATCCGCGCCGCGGCGCCGGGCGGGCCCGCGTCGACGAGCGTCACGGCGTCGCCGTCCCGCCACAGGTATGCCTGTCCGACGGCGAAGCGCAGCAGGTGCAGCCGGGGGAGGATCTCGATGACGTCCATGACGGGAAGGTAAGGGCGCCCCACCGCGCGGCGGGGCGCCCTCTGCTGTCGGCAGAGCGGTCAGTTCGCCGCGTAGTTGCGCAGGAACAGCGCCTCGGCGACCGACAGATGCTCCAGTTCCGCGGGCGACACGCTCTCGTTCACGGCGTGGATCTGGGCCTCCGGCTCGCTCAGCCCGATCAGCAGGATCTCCGCACGGGGGTAGAGGGACGCGAGGGTGTTGCACAGCGGGATGGAGCCGCCCTGGCCGGCGTACTGCATCTCCCGGCCGGGGTAGGCGACCGCCATCGCATCCGCCATGGCCTGGTAGGCCGGGCTGGAGGTGTCCGCGCGGAAGGGCTGGCCCTGGCCGATCTGCTCGGTGCTCACCCGCGCGCCCCACGGCGTGTGCGCCTGGAGGTGGGCCTGCAGCAGCTTGGTCGCCTCGGCCGCGTCCACGCCCGGCGGCACCCGCAGGCTGATCAGCGCGCGGGCGCTCGCCTGCACGGACGGGGTGGCGCCGACGACCGGCGGGCAGTCGATGCCGAGCACCGTGACGGCCGGACGCGCCCAGATCCGGTCGGCGACCGAGCCGGAGCCGATCAGCCGCACGCCGTCGAGCACCTTGGCGTCCTGGCGGAACTGCTCCTCGTCGTAAGTCAGCCCCTCCCACGGCGTGGTGGGGGCCAGACCGTCGACCGTCGTCGAGCCGTCCTCGGCGCGCAGCGAGTCGAGGACGCGGATCAGGGCGGCCAGCGCGTCCGGCGCGGCACCGCCGAACTGCCCGGAGTGCAGGTTGCCTTCGAGGGTGTCGACCTGCACGCGGACCATGGTCATGCCGCGCAGGGTCGAGGTGACCGTCGGCAGGCCCACCCGGAAGTTGCCCGCGTCGCCGATGACGATGGTGTCGGCCGCGAGGAGGTCCGGGTGCTCCTCGGCATACCGCTCCAGGCCGCCCGTGCCCTGCTCCTCCGAGCCCTCGGCGATGAACTTGACGTGCACGGGTATGCCCCCGTCGGCCTTGAGGGCGCGCAGCGCGAGCAGGTGCATGATCACCCCGCCCTTGCAGTCGGCGGCGCCGCGCCCGTACCAGCGGCCGTCGCGCTCGGTCAGCTCGAAGGGCGGGGTGGCCCAGGCGGACTCGTCCAGCGGGGGCTGCACGTCGTAGTGGGCGTACAGCAGCACCGTCCTGGCGCCTTCGGGGCCGGGCAGGAAGCCGTAGACCGACTGGGTGCCGTCCGGCGTGTCGAGCAGGGCGACGTCCTGGAAGCCCTCGGCGGCGAGCGCGTCGGCGACCCAGCGGGCGGCGCCCTCGCTCTCGCTCCTGGGGAACTGGTCGAAGTCCGCCACCGACTTGAAGGCCACCAGTTCGGCGAGCTCCGTCCTCGCCCTCGGCATCAGCGAGGCGACGGTCTCGGCGACCGGATTCGACGACATGGGCACGCTCCTTGTGGGTGCGACGTTGTACGAGTGAAGTGCTGCGATCCTCCCACAGCGGCCTGCGACGACGTCCGCCGTAGGATGCACGGGACAGGTGCGGCAGCGGCTTGATCGGAGCAGTAGACCATCGTGAGCGGCGAGAACTCTTCGGCGGACGACGTGCAGCGGGTGTGGGACGTCGTCGTGGTGGGCGCGGGACCCGCGGGGGCCTCGGCCGCCTACGCGGCGGCGGTCGCGGGGCGGCGCGTGCTGTTGCTGGAGAAGGCCGAACTGCCGCGCTACAAGACGTGCGGCGGAGGCATCATCGGCCCCTCCCGCGACTGCCTGCCGCCCGGGTTCGAATTGCCGCTGCGCGACCGGGTGCACGCGGTGACGTTCTCCAACAACGGCCGCTTCACCCGTACCCGCCGCTCGAAGCAGATGCTGTTCGGGCTGATCAACCGGCCCGAGTTCGACCAGCAGTTGGTCGAGCACGCCGAGAAGGCGGGCGCCGAACTGCGGACGGGCGTCACCGTGCTGCGCGTCGAGCAGCACGGTTCGGCGGTGCCCGACCGGCGCACGGTCGCGGTGGTCCTCCAGGGCGGCGAGACGGTGCTGGCGCGGGCGGTCGTCGGCGCGGACGGCAGCGCCGGCCGGATAGGGGCGCACGTCGGCGTCAAGCTCGACCAGGTGGACCTCGGTCTGGAGGCCGAGATCCCGGTGCCCGAGACCGTCGCGGAGGACTGGACCGGGCGGGTGCTCATCGACTGGGGCCCGATGCCCGGCAGTTACGGCTGGGTGTTCCCCAAGGGAGACACGCTGACGGTCGGTGTGATCTCCCGGCGCGGCGAGGGCGCCGCCACCAAGCGGTACCTGGAGGAGTTCATCGGCCGGCTCGGCCTCGCCGGCTTCGAACCGAGCATCTCCTCCGGCCATCTGACGCGCTGCCGGGCCGACGACTCGCCGCTGTCGCGGGGGCGGGTGCTGGTGTGCGGCGACGCGGCGGGGCTGCTGGAACCGTGGACCCGGGAGGGGATCTCCTTCGCGCTGCGCTCCGGGCGGCTCGCGGGGGAGTGGGCGGTGCGGATCGCCGAGGCGCACGACGCGGTGGACGCCCGGCGCCAGGCCCTGAACTACGCGTTCGCGATCAAGGCGGGCCTCGGCGTCGAGATGAGCGTCGGCAAGCGGATGCTGGCGGCCTTCGAGCGCCGTCCGGGGCTGTTCCACGCGGCGCTGACCGGCTTCCGTCCCGCGTGGAAGGCGTTCAAGGACATCACCCAGGGCTCGACCTCGCTCGGCGAGCTCATCCGCAGCCATCCCATGGCGCAGCGGGCCCTGGGCGTGCTGGACCGCCGTCCCGCCGAGGGTGAGGTCAACCCGTGACGGTGATGCGGAAGACGGGGTGGTCGGGGGCGATGCGGCGCAGGTCGGCGTCGGGGGAGTCGGGGCCGACGCCCTTGAAGAACACCCCGACCTCGGCCTTCCAGCGCTTGAGGTAGGCGCGCAGCAGCGGCACCTTGTCGTCGTCGGCGACCTCGACGGCGGTGAACACGTCCACGTGCTTGCCGAGACGCAGCTCGCCCCCGCCGGCCGCGCGCATGTTGTGGGTCCACTGCACGTGGCCGCGCGGCGCGAGCAGGTACTGCTGCCCGTCCACGGTCAGCAGGTTCACCGGGGTGGTCCGCCACTGGCCGCTCTTGCGGCCGCGGACCGCCAGCACCCTGGAGCCCCAGACGCTGACGCCCCGGCGGGTCATCCACGCGACGAAACGGTTCATGACGTTGACGGTGAACCAGCCGGGCTTCTGGACGTGCGTGGACATGGTGATCCCCATCTGCTTTCAGAGCGTCGCTCTCTTTTGTGAGCACTGCTCTCGCTCATGGGACAGTCTGCACGCGTCGGTGACACTTGACAAGAGCGGTGCTCTCTTTTGTGTTCACTGCTCTTTTCTGTGTGCACTGCTCTCGTTCCGTGCGAGACTGCTTCCATGAGCACCGCACACAGCGCCCGCGCCCGCGCCCGGATCGAGGTCACCGCGGCCATCAAGGAGGCGGCCCGCAGACAGCTCGCGGCCGACGGCGCCGCCAAGCTCTCGCTGCGGGCCGTGGCCCGCGAGCTCGGCATGGTCTCCTCGGCGCTCTACCGGTACTTCCCCAGCCGCGACGACCTGCTGACCGCCCTCATCATCGACGCCTACGACTCCCTCGGCGATGCCGCCGAAGCGGCGCACCGGACACTCCCCGATGACGCCGGCCCCCTGCGCCGCTGGACCGCCGTGTGCGGGGCGGTACGCGACTGGGCGCTCGCCAACCCGCACGAGTACGCGCTGATCTACGGCACGCCGGTCCCCGGCTACGCCGCCCCCGACACCACCGTCCCGGCCGCCGCCCGCGTCCCCCTCCTGCTGATCGGCGTCGTGCGCGACGCGCACCGGGACACCGGCGTGAGCGGGCCCCCACTGCCCGCCGAACTGCGCACCGAGGCCGAGCGGATGACCGCAGACGTCGCCCCGGACCTCCCGCCGGCCGTGGCGACGGCCCTCGTCGCGGCCTGGGCCGAGCTGTACGGGCTCGTCGGGTTCGAACTCTTCGGCCAGTTCAACCGGGTCGTCGAGGACCGGGAGCCGTTCTTCCGGTACGCCGTGGAGCGGCTGGGCCGCGCGGTGGGCCTGGCATAGGCCCCGTGGCGCCGACGGGCGTCCTGCGGGACGCTCCGTGCGCCGACGGTCCGCTTCCCGGACGCTCCGTGCGCCGACGGACGTGCTCCGGGACGCACGTACCGACGGGTGTACTTCCGGGGGAGTACGTGTGATCACCTCGTCCGGCCGACGCCCGCCGCGCCCCGCGCCGTCTAGCGTGGCGGTCATGGCGAAGCAGCGTGGGCCCGGCGCCGGGCCGCCGCCGTGGTGGCGGCACGGGCCGCCGTGGCCGGACCGCCGGGGCGAGGGGGAGCGGACGGACCGACGGCCGTGGCGCTCGACCCTGCTGCTCACCGCCTTCGTGCTGGTCGGCTCCTCCTACGCGGCCCACCAACAGCCCGATCGGGCCTCGCTCGACGTCTTCGCGCGGGTCCTGCTGATCGTGGGCTCGGGCCTGCTGCTGTGGCGGCGACGGCACCCGGTGGCCGTCGTGTTCGGCACGGCCGGGGCCGCCGTGCTCTACCTGGGCGCCGGGTACCCCTACGGCCCGGTCTTCCTCACCGTCGTGGTGGCCTGCTTCGGTGCCGTGGTCTCCGGCCACCGCCGGGCCGCCTGGACCGCGGTGGGGATGCTGTGGGCCGGTCACGTGCTGGTGGCCCATCTGCTCTACCGGTGGCTGCCGCCGGCCGGGGACGCGCCGGCCTCCTGGGGGCAGGAGGCCGCGATCGCCGCATGGGTGGCCGCGATCGTCGCGGCGGCCGAACTGGCCCGGACGCGGCGTGAGCAGTGGGCGCGCCAACAGGCCGAGCGGGCGCAGGCGGCGCGGCGCCGGGCCGACGAGGAGCGGTTGCGGATCGCCCGCGAACTGCACGACGTCCTCGCCCACAGCATCTCCGTGATCCATGTCCAGGCGGGCGTCGGACTGGCCCTCCTCGACACCGACCCGGAGCAGGCCCGTACCGCGCTCAGCACCATCAGGTCCGCGAGCAAGGAGGCGCTCGGCGAGGTGCGCCAGGTGCTCGACACGCTCCGCACGCCCGGCGACGCGCCGCGCGCTCCGGCGCCCGGCCTGGCGCGGCTGCCCGAGCTGGTACGGCAGGCGGCGAGCGCCGGACTCACCGTGACCGTCCAGGGCGAGCCTCCCCGGCTCGCGCCGGGCACGGACCTCGCCGCCTTCCGCATCGTCCAGGAGGCGCTCACCAATGTCCTACGGCACTCGGGCTCGCGCGGCGCGCGCGTGCGCGTGGAGCGCGACGGCCGGGCGCTGCGGCTGCGCGTCGACGACGACGGTCCGGCGACCGGCGCCGACGCGGGCGGCAGCGGCAACGGACTGGCGGGAATGCGGGAGCGGGCGGCCGCGCTGGGTGGCACGATCGAGGCGGGGCCGCGCCCCGACGGGGGGTTCCGGGTGCTCGCCGTACTGCCGTTGCGGGGGAAGGCCGAGGAGGACGACCGGTGATCCGCGTACTGCTCGCCGACGACCAGTCCCTGGTGCGCGCCGGTTTCCGGGCGCTGCTCGACGTCCAGCCGGACATCGAGGTCGCGGGCGAGGCCGCCGACGGCGAGGAGGCGCTGCGCGAGGTGCGCGAACTGCGCCCGGACGTCGTGCTGATGGACATCCGCATGCCGTTGCTGGACGGTCTGGCCGCCACCCGCCGCATCACCGAGGACGCCTGGTCACGGGACGTCAGGGTGGTCATGCTGACCACCTTCGAACTCGACGAGTACGTCTTCGAGGCGATCCGCGCCGGGGCGTCCGGCTTCCTGGTGAAGGACACCGAGCCGGACGAACTCCTGCGCGCCGTGCGGGCGGTGGTCGCCGGCGACGCGCTGCTGTCGCCCGGCGTCACGCGCCGTCTGATCGCCGAGTTCGCGGCCCGCTCCAAGGAGCCCGCGGCCGAGAGCGCCCTCGCCGGACTCACCGAGCGGGAGCGCGAGGTGATGGCCCTGGTCGGCCTGGGCCTGTCCAACGACGAGATCGCCCGCCGCCTGGTCGTCAGCCCGCTCACCGCCAAGACCCACGTCAGCCGCACGATGGTCAAGCTCGGCGCCCGGGACCGGGCGCAACTGGTCGTCCTCGCCTACGAGTCGGGCCTGGTACGCCCCGGCTGGCTGGGCTGACCGGCCCGCTGGAAACGCAGCAGCACGCTCACCACCCGGACGGCGAACAGCACGCCCGCGATCGCGAGCCCCGCGCGCACCAGCGGCGCCGAGAAGGCCGGCGGCAGGTCGGAGAGCAGGGCCGGGCAGGCCACCGCCCCGAGGACCACCGCCGCCGCGAACGCCGCGCTGCACAGCGCGTGCCCGACCTCGACGGTGACCGCGTCCCGCCCGGCCTGACCGCGTCGTCCCCCGTGATGCTCCACGGGACGAGTCGACAGCCGGGCGCCCGGCGAGGCAACCGGCTGTGCCGGACACCCGCGGGGGAGGCGGGCCCCGAGCCGCGTGCGGTGAGGCGCACCGGCTCAGCCCACGGCGGACCGCTCCCGCCACAGCTCGGCGACCGACGCGTCGCCGCTCACGTCCGGGAACGGCGCCCGGTTCCACAGCGCGAGGTACAACCGCGCGGCGGGCCCGGCCACTTCGCAGTCGGCGGGCTCCTCACCGCCCCGCCCGGTCACCGGCGCCTCCGGCGACAGCCGTACGGTCCACACCGCGCCGTCCACGTCCGTCGCCCGCACCCGCAGCACCCTGGGCTGCTCACTGCGGACCCGGCTCCTGGCGCGGGCGTGGAAGCCGCGCAGCAACTCGTCGACGCCGTCCGCCGCGAAGGCGGGGGAGATCGCGGTGGGCGTGCCGCCTCCCGCCAGCTCCGCGTCGACGCGGTGCACGGTCGTCTCGTGCGCCTGGCGGCGCGCCCAGAAGGCGAGCGGTGACGGGGCGGGCAGGAACTGCCAGCACTCGACGCCGGGCGCGGCGGAGGCCAGCGTGCCGACCAGGCGCCGATGTTCGTCGCGGTACCAGGCCACCAGTTCGGCGCCGTCCTCGCCGGGCTGGTCCGGCATGGGCCGGGGAGAGGTCTGCCGCTCGGCGACGAACGCCGCCGCCCACCGGTGCGCCACCCCCGTGTGCCGCAGCAGGTCCCGCACCTGCCAGCCCGGGCAGGTGGGGATCTCTGCGTCGCTTCCCGCCGTCTCCGCCGCCGCGGCCAGCAGGCGGCCCTCCCGGTCGAGGATCCGTACGAACTCGGCTGTCTCCATGGGGGGAGTGTGCCGGATGGAGCGCGGTCGAACGCAAGACGGGTCCGGTCGGCCCGCACGCCGTGACGCGACGCCGGTCGCCGGCGGACACGCCACCGAACGGCTCAACCGGCTGGAATCGGGACGAATGGGTCATATCTTGCTCGGCATGGCGAAAATCCATATCACCTGCCTGGCGTGTACCGCGGCGGTCTTCGCGACCGCCCTCGGCGCGGCCCCGCCGGGAGCCGGTCACAAGGTCCACACGGTCCGTCCGGGGCAGTCGATCCAGAAGGCGGTGGACGCCGCCGCACCCGGAGACACCGTCCTCGTTCGACCGGGCGTCTACCACGAGAGCGTCGAGGTGACCAAGCCCGGGCTCACCCTGCGCGGCAGCGGCCCCAGGACCGTGCTGGAACCGGGCGCGAACGCGGGGAAGGGCACGGCCGACGGCCCGGCCGAGGCCCATGGCAAGGAGGCGGGCCCGGTCAAGGGCAGGCGCGAGGCCGCCGCGAAGTCCGCCGCCGGCTGCGCCGCGGGCGGCAACGGCATCTGCGTGGTGGGCACCAAGGGCCACGAGGTGAAGGGCGTCACCGTGGCCTCCCTGACGGTGACCGGCTTCGCCAGGGCCGGCGTGTACAGCACGTACACCACCGACCTCACCGTCCGCGACGTGGCCGCGGTCCGGAACACCGTCTGGGGCATCGCCCAGGAGCGGTCGATCCACGGCGTGTTCCAGGGCAACACCGTGCGGGACAACGGTGACGCGGGCCTGTTCATCGCCAACACCGTCAAGGCCGAGGAAGGCTCCGTGGACACCCGGGGCACGGTGGTGGAGTACAACCGGCTGCAGGGCAACCGCACCGGCGTCACCGTCCGGCGCCTGCGCGACGTCGACGTGGTGCGCAACGACATCACCGGCAACTGCGTGGGCGCCTTCGTCGTCGGCGACGAGAACAAGCCGAAGGCCGGCGACCTGGTCATCGCGTACAACCGCATCGTCCGCAACAACAAGTCCTGCCCGAAGACCGCGCGGCTGCCCGCCCTGCAGGGCTCCGGTGTCGTCCTCACCGGCGCCGAGCAGAACGCGGTGCGGGACAACTGGATCACGGACCACGCCGGCACCTCCCCGCTGTCGGGCGGCATCGTGCTGTTCAAGAGCTTCGTCGGCGCCACCAACGACCACAACCGCATCAGCGACAACGTGCTGCGGCGCAACTCGCCGGCCGACCTCGTCGACGCGGACACCGGCAAGGACAACACCTTCACCGACAACACGTGCCGGGTGTCCAAGCCGGCCGGACTGTGCTGACCGGCCGCCCGCGGCCGGCCGTGAACCACACGAGGAGGAAAGGCGGCACATGACGACCGAACAGACCGCACCACCGCCGTCCATGCGGCTCAGGGAACTCGCGTTCGGGGCGGCGTGCGCCGCCGCCCTGCGCGCGGCGGCCCGGCTCGGCGTGGCCGACGCCCTCGGCGACGGCCCCACGAGCGTGGAGGACCTGGCCGCCGCGGTGAAGGCCGAACCGCGGCCGCTGCGAAGGCTGTTGCGCGCCCTGTCCTGCTACGGCGTCTTCGCCGAGCGGCAGGACGGGACGTTCGAGCACACGGACATGTCCCGGCTGCTGCGGGAGAACGACCCGCACAGCCTGCGCTACATCTCCCTGTGGTGCACCGAGCCGTGGACCTGGGACGCCTGGCCGAAACTGGACGAGGCGGTGCGCACCGGCCGCAACGTCGTGGAGGACCTGTACGGCAAGGAGTTCTTCGTCTACCTCAACGAGGACGCCCCCGAATCGGCCGAGGTCTTCAACCGCGCCATGACGACCTCCAGCATGCAGTCCGCCCAGGAGGTCGCCGGGGTCCTCGACCTGTCGGGGAGCACGTCGGTCGTGGACATCGGCGGCGGGCAGGGCCACGTCGTGGCGAGCCTGCTCGACAAGTACCCCTCGATGCACGGCACCCTGCTCGACCTGCCGCAGGTGGTGGAGCGGGCCGACCCGCGGCTGCGCGGCTCGGGAGATCTCGCCGGCCGGGTGAACATCGTCCCCGGCGACTGCCGTGAGGCCGTCCCCGTCCGGGCCGACGTGTACATCATCAAGAACATCCTGGAGTGGGACGACGACAGCACCGCCCGCACCCTGCGCAACGTCATCGAGACGGGCGGCCCCGGCACCCGGGTCGTCGTCATCGAGAACCTGGTGGACGACACCCCCTCGATGCGGTTCAGCACCGGCATGGACCTGCTGCTGCTCCTCAACGTCGGCGGTGCCAAGCACACCACCGAGAGCATGGTCGGCCGGCTGACCGGCGCGGGCCTCGTCATCGACGACATCCGCCCGGTCAACCCCTACCTGCACGCGTTCGACTGCCACGTCCCCGCCTGACCGGGCAGACCCGACCGCACAGACCACCGGCCGCCGGGTCCGCAGCGCCACGGACCCGGCGGCCGGTCGTGCCGGACCGGGGTCACCGGACCGAGTCGCGCTCCCAGAGGTAGAAGCGGCGCGCCATGGCGTCCTCCGGCTTGCGCCAGGTCGCCGGGTCGTAGGCGGAGACATGCGCCTGGAGCCGCTCGCTGAGGTCCCGGAACTCGGGGTGACCGGCCACCTCCGCGATGACGGGCCGCGGGTCGTGCTCGGTCTCGATGATGTGCAGATACACGTCGTTGAACTGGAAGAGGCTGCGCCGGGAGACGCCGACCAGGTGCGGCAGCTCCCCCCGGTCGGACTCCGCGAACAGCTCGGCGATGTCCGGGGCCGAGCCCGGCTTCATCCGGGCGACGATCACTGTCTGGTGCATGGGCTGTCTCCGTTCGGTTCAGCGGTCCAGGCCCGGCGCGGACCCGCGCTCGGCGGCGGTCTTCTCGATGCGGTCCCGGATCAACGCCATCTGCACCTGGGAGTTGCGGTTGATGTTGTCCGTCATCCAGGCGTCGTCGACGGGCGCGTCCGGCTTCATCTCGAAGTCCTGCGTCCACACCATCCGCACGCCCTCGGCCGTCTCCTCGTACTCCCAGAGGATGTTCATGTAGGAGAAGGGGCCGGTCTCGACCCGGCGGGCGCGCACGGTCAGCGACTCGCGGTCCGGCTCCCGCTCCGAGACCCAGCTCCACACGGTGCCGTTCTCGTCGGGGTGCATGGTCAGCCGGAACCGGGTCCGGCCGCCGTCCCGGGACAGGATCTCCACGGAGGCGTACTCGCTGAACAGCCGGGGCCAGCCCTCCAGGTCGTTGGTCATGTCCCACACCAGCTCCAGCGGTGCGGCGATGACGATCTCGTTCTGCGTGTGTCCGGCCATGTCACGCTCCTGCCACGAGGGCGCTGTTGACGAGGTCGAGGAACTCCCGGGGCGTCTTGCAGCGCTCCGCGTCGGGGGGCAGCGGCGCGCCGTAACGATTCTCCAGCTCGCCCACGACGCCGAGCAGTCCGAGCGAGTCGATGCCGATGACGTCGAACCCGGTGTCGTAGCGCTGCTGCAGTTCCTCCGGAGCGACGGTGACGCCGGCGGCCTTCTTCATCAGCTCGGCCAGCTCCTCCACCGTGATGCGGTCACTCATGTGGTTGTTCTCCTTGGCTTGTCGGTGCCTCACTGGGAGGCGTCGGCGGCGCCGCGCCGCAGCACGAGCGCCGAGTTCGACCCCATCAGTCCCCGGCTGAGGACCAGCGCCGTGCGCAACTCGGCGGGACGGGCCCGCCCGGTCACGAGGTCGAGGTCGTGGCAGACGTCGAAGACGTTCGGGGTGGGCGGGACCAGGCCGTGCTCCATCGCGAGCACCGCCGCGGCGGTGTCCAGCACCGGGGCCGCGCAGTAACTGCGGCCGATGCCGGTCTTGGGCGCGGTCACGGGCACCCGGGTGCCGTGCGCCCCGAGCGCGTCCGCGATCGCCAGGGCCTCCGCCCGGTCGGCCTCCGGCACGCCGAGCGCGTCGGCGAAGACCACGTCGATCTCCTCCGGGGCGCAGCCGGCCTCGGCCAGCGCGCCGCGGACGGCGTGGGCGAGCCCCTGCCGGGACTCCTCCCAGCGGGAGGAACCGGTGAACGTCGCCGCGTGCCCCGCGATCAGCGCCCGCACGGCCGCCCCCCGGTCGCGGGCCGCGTCCTCGTCCTCCACGACGAGCATGGCGCCGCCCTCGGCGGGCACGAAACCGCAGGCTCCCGCGGTGAACGGACGGTAGGCCCGCTCCGGGTCCTCCGCGGTGCTCAGCTCGGGATAGCCGAGCTGGCACACGACCGAGCACGGGGCCAACGGCGCCTCGGTCGAACCGACGACGACCGTGTCGGTGCCGTTCCGCACCACCCGTGCCGCGTGGGCCAGCGCGTCCAGGCCGCCGGCCTCGTCGGCGGCCACCACCGAGCACGGTCCCCGGAAACCGTTGCGGATGGAGATCTGGCCGGTGCTGGCGGCGTAGAACCAGGCGATGGACTGGTACGGGCCGACGAACTTGCTGCCCTTTCCCCACAGCGCCTGCAGCTCGCGCTGCCCGAACTCGCCGCCGCCGGAGCCCGCCGCGGTGACCACCCCGACGGAGAACGACGCCTCGCCCGGGTCCGCCGGGCCGAGACCGGCGTCGTCCAGCGCGCGGTCGGCCGCGGCCATCGCGAAGTGCGTGAACCGGTCGGTCTGGACGAGGTAGCGCTCCTCGACCGCCGAGGACGGCTCGAAGCCCCGGATCTCGCCGGCCACCCGCAGCGGCAGGTGCGTACAGCCCTCGCGGCTGACGCGGTCCAGGACGCTGAGGCCCTCCTGGGTGGCCTTCCAGAAGGTTCCGGTGCTGGTTCCGTTCGGCGCCATCACACCGATGCCGGTGACGGCGGCGCGCCGTGGTCGCGGTTGGCTCATCGTGTCCTCTCCCTCGGCCGGGTCAGGACCACCGCCGACTGGAAGCCGCCGAACCCGCTGCCCACGGACAGGACGCTGTCCAGCTTCCGCTCACGGGCGACGCGGGGGACGTAGTCCAGGTCGCACTCCGGGTCCGGCGTCTCGTAGTTCGCGGTGGGCGGCACCACCTGGTGGGCCAGGGCCAGCACGCAGGCGACGACCTCGATGGCGCCGATCGCACCGAGGGAGTGGCCCACCATGGACTTGATGGAGCTCATGGGCGTGTCGTAGGCGTGCTGCCCCAGGGCCCGCTTCACCGCCGCGGTCTCGTGCCGGTCGTTCTGCTGGGTGCCCGACCCGTGGGCGTTGACGTAGTCGATCGCCGTGGGGCCGAGCCGGGCGTGGTCCAGGGCCGTCTCGATCGCCCGGGCCATCTCCACGCCCTCCCGGGTCAGACCGGTCATGTGGT
The DNA here is from genome assembly GCF_035656535.1 of Streptomyces sp. H51. Lineage (NCBI taxonomy): Bacteria > Bacillati > Actinomycetota > Actinomycetes > Kitasatosporales > Streptomycetaceae > Streptomyces > Streptomyces sp. H51. The sequence goes on along the minus strand of NZ_JAYMHD010000066.1, from coordinate 316,207 downwards.
AGGCGTTGCCGAAGCTGGCGTAGCCGCCGATCTCGCAGTAGACGGGCGCGCCGCGGGCCAGGGCGTGCTCCAGCTCCTCCAGGACGAGGACGGCGCCGCCCTCGCCCATGACGAATCCGTCCCGGTCGGCGTCGAAGGGACGCGAGGCGTGAGCGGCGTCGTCGTTGTTCGGGGAGGTGGCCTTGATCGCGTCGAAGCAGGCCATCGTGATCGGGGAGATCGGGGAGTCCGAGGCGCCGGCCAGACAGACGTCGGCCCGGCCCTCCTCGATCGTGTGGAACGCGTAGCCGACCGCGTCCAGGCCCGAGGTGCAGCCCGTGGACACGGTCTGCACCGGCCCGTGCGCCCCGAACCGCTCGGCCACCGCCGAGGCGAGGGTGCTGGGCGAGAACGCCCGGTGCAGGTGCGGTTCGGCCCGCTGGTGGTCCGCGTCCCACCGCTGTCCGCGGTGGGAGACCAGGACGTAGTCGTGCTCCAGCCTGGTGGTGCCGCCGACCGCCGTGCCCAGCGACACCCCGACCCGCCAGGGGTTCTCCCGTTCGAGGTCGAGGCCCGCGTCCAGGACCGCCTCCCGGCCCGCCACCAGGGCGAACTGGATGTACCGGTCGCTGCGCGCGATCTCCTCCGGGCCGAGCCCGTGGGCCGCCGGGTCGAAGTCGCACTCGGCGGCGATGCGCGAACGCAGGCCGGCCGGATCGAAGAACGTGATGCCCCGGGTCGCGGTGCGACCGTGGGACAGCAGGTCCCAGAACGCCGGCACGCCGATACCGCCGGGTGCGACGACGCCTATGCCGGTGACCGCCACGCGCCTGCTCATGACGGGACCTGACGTCGCTCGGCCGTCCGTCCCTCCGCCGCGGCCGCGGGCTTCTCCGTGTCCACGTGACCGAGTTCCGGACGCGGCGCCAGCGGGCCGAGGTGGAAGACGACACGGGCCTCCACGTCGCCGACGTTGCGGAAGCGGTGCCGCATGTGGGCCGGGATCATGAGCCCCTGCTCGGCCCGCAGCGGCTGGGGCTCGCCGTCCAGGTCCACCTCCAGCCGCCCGCACACGACGTAGATGAACTCCTCGGAGTACGGGTGGTAGTGCTCGGCGACGCTGTCCCCGGGCTGCACGATGGCCACTCCCATGAAACCGCTGGTGGAGCCGACCGTGGTGGGGGTGAGCATGGCGCGCAGGTCGCCGCCGCGCCGGGTGTTGGGCTCGACGTCGCCGAGATTCACGATTCTTGGGCGGGGTTTGGTCACGACGTTGCTCCGATCATGTGCTGTTTCGACGATGGCCGTGGCCGCCGCGATCCGTGGGCCGGACGGTTCAGGCCTCGGCGGAGCGGCGGTCGGTGACGAGCTGCATGCGGGCGAGCTTCAGCAGGCGCGTCAGATCGCCGTCGCCCGGCAACGTCGTCAGCTCGGCCAGCGGGCCGGGGTCCGGGATGCCGAGGACCAGTGCGGGGTCGGCGGCGTCGAGTCCGCCACGCACGTCGATGAGCCGCACCACGACCTGGTCGCGCTCGAAGAGGGTGCTGCGTACCACGGGACTGCGCGGGTCGTCCGCCACCGCCTCGTCCTGCCGGGCCAGCAGCTCCGCCAGCCGCAGGCCGCAGCCGGGCCGGGCCGGGTAGTACAGGGCGTGCCGCTCCGTCTCCGGGTCCGGCTCTCCCGCCGTCACGTGGTGCACGGCGGGCAGCGCCGCCCGGGTGAAGAAGACCCGCGCCGACTCGGGGTCGTCGAGGTCACGGTCCTGCTCCAGGTACGGGTTGATGGCCTCCTCGACGGCCCGCACCTCCGGCTGCCGGGCCACGTGCCGCAGCGCCGCCATCAGGTCGCCCCGCACCTCGATGGCCCGGACCACGCGGTTGCCGTGCATGAACAGCGAGGTGCGGCACAGCCGAGTGGTGTCGTCGACCCGCGCCTCGGGCGGGTCGTAGTCGGACAGGATCGCCGCCACCGCCGCCTCGCTGCCCGGCTTGACGGTGAAGGTCAGCGCGTGGCGGATGAGGCCGTCACCGATCCGCGGCGAGGCCTGCAGCCGGCGCTCACCGGGGCCTGCCTGCGACGGACCCCCGGTCTCGCGGACGACGTGGAAGCGCAGCGACCTGGTGTCCCGGACACAGCTGTGCAGCGGCTCCACCATCCGGACGTGCTCCTCGCTGTTGACCCAGGTGAGAAACGGCGGGGCGCTCTCCCACTCGCTGGTGATCAGCCACTGGGAGGGGTTCTCGACCGACTGGCACAACTGGTCGCTGACGTGCCCGGGTACGGACGCCACCTGGTTGCACAACTGCTCGTAGGCCTCGAGGAACTGCTGCTGGGCTCCCTCGTGGACGTCCACCAGCAGGACGACACGGAGCCTGGAGCCGTCGAACACGGACTGGGAGACCCGGTTCGACATCTGACGTGCCAGTGATTCTGCGGCAGTCGTGGACGTGGTGGTCATGTGCGCAAATCTCCTTCGGGGGCTGTGGGGCGTCCGCCGCGGTGACGCGACGTCAGCGTGCCTCGATCCTGTGCCCGTCCCTGGAAGGCCGCGACTCGGATGAACTATGCGGGTGACCCGCTCCCGGCCCGCCGGGGTTCACACGAGATGGGCGAAGACCACCAGGTTGTCCGTGTAGTCCCGGACCGTGCGGTCGTAGTCGCCCGCGCAGGTGATCAGCCGGACCTGGGCCTGGGGCGTGTCGGCGTAGACGCGCTCGCTGGGGAAGGCGTCCTTGCGGAAGGTCTCCGCGTCGTCGACGACGAAGGTGGCCTTGCGCCCGTCGGCGCGCACGACGGAGAACCGGTCGCCCTTCCTCAGTTCACCGAGTCCGGCGAACACGGCCGCGGACGTCGTCGTGTCGACGTGGCCCGCGATGATCGCGGTGCCCGCTTCGCCGGGGGAGGCGCCCTTGGCGTACCAGCCGACGAGGTTGGTGTCGTGCGCGGGCGGGGGTTCGAGCTGACCGGTGGGGCCGATGTCGAGGTCCGTGAAGGGGGCGTCGACCGAGATCTTGGGGATGAGCAGGCGCACCGGCCGGGACCGGGGCAGGTGTCTGTCCGCCCCCTGCGCGCCGGACGAGGCCGGCGCGGTCTCCTGCGAAGGGACCTCCGAGGAGACCTCCGGGGCGGCCTGCGAGGCGGCGGCGGCCGGCACGCGGGGCGCCTCGGACGTCTTCTCCTGACTGCCGAGCAGGCTCACCGCGAGGACCAGCAGGCCGGCGGCGCACAGCATGGTCAGATTCGATGCGGACTTCGGTCCGGGAGCGCTGGGGGCACCGGGGGCGCTGGGAGCGCCGGGGGCACCGGGGGCGCCGGGGGTAGCGGGGGTAGCGGGCTTGTCGTGGGGGGCGGGCGGAGCGGGGGCTGCCATGGAAGAGACCACCTCACTTGGACGCGGCAGCGGGGCGCGAGGGTACGAAAGGGCCGGCCGGGCCGCCACCGGGCACGCGGGTGGCGGCCACGGCGGCTATCGCATCCGGCATGGATCAGGCCAGGCCTGCGGCGCTCTTCTTACGCCGCGCCGTGTACAGACCGGCACCGGCGACCGCCAGGACGGCCAGGCCGCCCGCCGTCACACCCGGGTTGGCGAGGGCGCCGCCACCGGTGTGCATTCCGCCGTGCGGCTTCTTCTCGCCGCCCCACGACTTCTCGCCGCCCCAGTCCTTCTCCTTGCCCTTGTCCTTGTAGGTCTCCGGGTCGTACTTGGGGTCGCCGCCCGAGCCCCAGTCGCCGTTGACCGCGGTCAGCGCGCCGCCACCGGTGTGCATTCCGCCGTGGGGCTTGCCGAAGCCGTCCTCCTTGCCGTGCTCCTTCTTGCCGAAGTCGTCTTCCTTGCCGCCGTCCTCCTTGCCGCCCCAGTCGCCGTTGACCGCGGTCAGCGCGCCGCCGCCGGTGTGCATTCCGCCGTGGGGCTTGCCGAAGCCGTCCTCCTTGCCGCCGTCCTCCTTCTTGCCGTGGCCGGAGTCGTCCTTGCCGCCCCAGTCGCCGCCGACCGCGGTCAGCGCGCCGCCGCCGGTGTGCATTCCGCCGTGCGGCTTGCCGAATCCGCCGTCCTTGCCGTGCTCCTTCTTGCCGAAGTCGAAGTCCTCCTTGCCGCCGTCCTCCTTCTTGCCGCTCGAGTCCTCCCTGCTGTGGCCGGAGTCCCCGTGGCCGCTGTCACCTCCATAGGCGTACGCATAGGCGCCCGGGGCGCCGAGGGCGAGGACGGCCGAGGCCGCCCCGGTGGCCAGGAGCATGCGAGCAGAACGCATCTGATGTTCCTTCCGTCGCGGGCCGGGCAGCTGGTGCTTCGTCAGCTGGAATGACCCGGCCCCGATATGAACCACCGTCAGGCAGTCGGCCGCCGCTCACCACTCGGGGCGCTCACCCGGGTGACGACCGGCACGTCTCCGGCTCCGCGTTCACCGGCCCGGCCCATCGTCCCGGCCGGATCGGGGGAGAGCCAGCAGCGTGGTCAGTACCTCGCGCAGCGCCGCTTCGGCATCCGCCGCCGGACCCGCCGACCGCCAGGCCACGAACCCGTCGGGGCGGACGAGTACGGCGCCCCCGGCCGCCGTGCCGTGGCGCTCCGTCCAGCCCGCGCCCTCCTCGGGCACCAGGTCGGCGTCCGGCCCGGTCCCCACCTGGTAGGAGGCCAGCGGGACGGACAGCCGCTCGGCGAGCCGGAGAGCGGCCTCGTGCCATCCGTTCGGCACATCGGCGTCGCTGAGCAGGACGAGGGAGCGTTCGTAGAGGTCGAGGGTGGAGATCCGGCGGCCCCGGCGCGCCACCCACAGGTGGGGTGCCCGGCTGCCGGGTTCCCCCGTCAGCTCCAGTCGCTCCGGCACGACCGGGGCAGCGGGGTCGGCGCCGACGACGGCGCCGCGCGGATAGCGGTAGCCGAGGGCGACGTTCAGCAGTCCGCGCTGGGGCCCGCCGCCGGTGCCGGGCGGTGGGGCGAAGCCGGGGTGGCTGTGCTCGGCGGACCGGGCGGCCGCCCGGGCGCTGGTCGCCTCCGCCACCGGACGCCGCTCGGCGTCGTAGGAGTCCAGCAGCCCTTCACCCGCCCAGCCGTCGAGCACCGCGGCCAGCTTCCAGGCGAGGTTGTGCGCGTCCTGGATCCCGGTGTTGGAACCGAAGGCGCCCGTGGGGGACATCTCGTGGGCCGAGTCGCCGGCCAGGAACACGCGTCCGGTCCGGTAGCTGCGCGCCACGCGCTGAGCGGCGTGCCAGGGGGCCCGGCCGGTGATCTCCACGTCGAGGTCCGGGACGCCGACCGCCCGGCGGATGTGGTCGGCGCACCGCTCGTCGGTGAACTCCTCCAGCGTCTCGCCGTGTTCGGGGTGCCAGGGGGCGTGGAAGACCCAGTTCTCGCGGTTGTCCACCGGCAGCAGCGCGCCGTCGGCGTCCGGACGGGTGAGGTAGCAGACGATGAACCGCCGGTCGCCGACGACCTCGGCGAGGCGGCGGGAGCGGAAGGTGACGCTGACGTTGTGGAACAGGTCGCCCGGTCCGCTGTGGCCGATGCCCAGCTGCTCCCGGACGGGGCTGCGCGGGCCGTCGGCGGCGACCAGGTAGTCGGCGCGGATCGTGGTGTGCTCGCCCGTGCGCCGGCTCTTGACCACCGCGGTGACACCCGCGGAGTCGGCGTCGAACGACATCAGTTCGGTGGAGTAGCGCAGATCGCCGCCGAGCTCCGTGGCGTGGTCGAGCAGGACCGGTTCCAGGTCGTTCTGGCTGCACAGGCACCAGGAGGTCGGGCTGAAGCGGGCCAGCCCGCCGCCCGGGTCGATCTCCTTGAACAGCCACTCGCCCGCCTCGCCGACGAGCGCGGGGGTCTGCAGAATGCCGTGGTTGTCGGCGAGGGTGACCGCGGCCGCGTGGATCGCGGGTTCGACCCCGGCCACCCGGTACAGCTCCATCGTGCGCACGTTGTTGCCCCGCCCGCGGGGGTGGATGGACGTGCCCGCGTGCCGTTCGACCAGCGTGTGCCGCACCCCCAGCCTGCCGAGGAACAACGAGGTCGACAGGCCGACCAGGGAACCGCCGACGATGAGGACCGGGACGCGCCGGTCCGTCCCGTCCGCCCGTTCGGCTCTTGCGTTCATCACGTGCCTCCAGCGTGTCGTGTCCGCCGTCCCGGCCGGATACGGCGGGGATCTTCATCAATGCCCCGCGGCGCGGAGGGCGGCTCAGGCTTCACCCGCTTACGTGACACGGGTCGGCCCGGGCCCGGAACCGGCACCGCAGGGTTGACGTGTACTCGGCGAAGATGGCTTCATGGGAGCGCTCCCACATCCCTGTCGGTCCCTGTCGGTCCCCGTCAGTCCCCCGTCAGCCCCCTTCCTCTTCCGACGCCTGGGTCATCCGGCGCTCACTCCCTGGAGCCGCAGTGAGAACAGCGAGAACAGCGAGAACAGCGAGAACAGCGAGAACAGCGAGAGCCACGACCGCACCGCGGAGCACGGTTCGGAAGCGCCCTGTGGAGGGCCTGCTGACCGCGCTGGCGAGCCTGCTCGGGCTCGTCCTGGTCACCGCGGCCTTCCCCGCCGCCGCGCACGCCGAGCCGCCCGGTCTCCGCGCGGCCGGCCTGCACATCAGCGACGGCCGCCTGGTCGAGGGCAACGGCAACGACTTCGTCATGCGGGGCGTCAACCACGCCCACACCTGGTACCCGGGCCGGACGCGGCAGTCGCTGGCCGACATCAAGGCGCTGGGCGCCAACACGGTGCGGGTCGTCCTGGCCGACGGCCACCGCTGGAGCGCGAACAGCGCCGCGGACGTGGCCGACGTCGTCGCGCAGTGCAAGGCCAACCGCCTCATCTGCGTCCTGGAGGTGCACGACACCACCGGCTACGGCGAGGACAGCGCGGCCGGCACGCTGGACCAGGCCGCGGACTACTGGATCGGCCTGAAGGACGTGCTCGCCGGCCAGGAGGACTACATCGTCGTCAACATCGGCAACGAGCCCTGGGGCAACACCGACCCCGCGGGCTGGACCGCGCCGACCGTCGCCGCCGTCAAGAAGCTGCGGGCCGCCGGACTCGCGCACACCCTCATGGTGGACGCGCCCAACTGGGGGCAGGACTGGCAGGGCGTCATGCGCGCCCAGGCCCGGTCGGTCCACGACGCCGACTCCACCGGCAACCTGATCTTCTCGATCCACATGTACAGCGTCTTCGACACCGCCCAGGAGATCACCGACTACCTGAACGCCTTCGTCGACGCCGAACTGCCCATTCTCATAGGCGAGTTCGGCGGCCCCGCCGACCAGTGGGGCGATCCGGACGAGGACACGATGATGGCCGCCGCCGAGCGGCTGAACCTCGGCTACCTGGCCTGGTCCTGGAGCGGCAACACCGACCCGGTCCTGGACCTGGCGACCGGCTTCGACGCCACCCGGCTCAGTTCCTGGGGCGTGCGGGTCTTCAACGGCCCCGACGGCATCGCGCGGACCGCGAAGGAGGCCAGCGTCTACGCCGGGCAGAGCTCCGGCGACACCCGGGCGCCGACCGCCCCCGGCACCCCGAGCGCCTCCTCGGCGACGGCCACGTCGGTCACCCTCACCTGGGCCGCCGCCACCGACGACGTCGGCGTCGCCGGCTACGACGTGGTGCGCGTCGGCGGCGACGGCGCCGAGACCAGGGTCGCCACCTCCACCACCGGGACCGCCACCGTGACCGGCCTGACCGCCGCCACCGCGTACACCTTCGCCGTCCGCGCCCGCGACGCGGCCGGGAACCGCTCGCCCCGCTCGGCGACGGTGGACCTCACCACGACCGAGGGCGCCAAGACGTCGTGCTCCGTCGGCTACCGTGTGGTGGGGGAGTGGCCGGGCGGCTTCCAGGGCGAGATCACCATCGGCAACACCGGCGCCGCCATCGACGGCTGGACGCTCGGCTTCGCCTTCGCCGACGGTCAGACGATCTCCAACATGTGGGGCGGCACGCCCACCCGGAGCGGCGGCACGGTCAGCGTCGCGGCCGCCTCCTACACCAGCACCGTCCCCGTCGGCGGCAAGGTCACCGTCGGCTTCACCGCCGCCAAGGGCACCGCCAACACCGCCCCGGCGGCGTTCACGCTGAACGGCGCCGCCTGCTCCGCGAGCTGACCCGCTCCGCGCGGCGTCACCCGGCGCCGCGCAGGGCGGCCCAGGTCTCGCGTCCCACCTCACCGTCGGGCCGGAGCCCCTGGTCGCTCTGGAAGGCGCGCACGGCGGACTCCGTACCGGCGCCGAACTCGCCCTCGGCGTCCGCACCCGCCCCGGTGTAGCCGCGTCCGGCCAGCAGGCACTGGACCTCCTGGACCCGCCGGCCGCTGTCCCCCCGGCGGGTGCGGCCGCTGCCGGAGTAGTACGCGCACTCCGAGGGCCCCGGCGCGTCCGCGGACCCCGAGGGCGAGGCGGTGGGCGAGTCGCCCGGCGACGGCGTCTCGGCGGCCGGCGTCTCGGCGGCCGGGGCGGCGTTCGAGCGGGTGGCCGTCGCGGAGCCCGACACCCGGGGCCGGCCGGCGTCGTGGGCGAGCGCGGCGCCGTCGGCACTCTTGCCGGACACACCCGGCGTGCGCTCCGGGCCGCCGGGCACCGGCAGCAGGCCGGAGCCGCCCGAGCCGCCGCCCACGCCCGCCGTGGCACGGGTCCAGGGGGCGGTCGCGGTCGCGGGGGAGTGGTGATGGGCGAGGACGAAGCCGCCCGCGACGGCGCACAGGGCCAGGCCCGCGGCGACGGCCGGCACCGGCCTGCGCCGCACCCGCGGGCGGGCTTCGGCCGCCGGCGGAGCCGGTGCCTCCGCCGCCCCCGCCCGCGCCTCCGCCGCGCCCGCCCGCGCCTCCGCCGCGCCCGCCCGCGCCTCCGCCGCGCCCGCCCGCGCCTCCGCCGCGCCCGCCCGTGCCTCCACCGCGCCCGCCCGTGCCCTCGACGGCTCCGAGCGGGCCGGCCGCCCGGCCGGGAGGCGGCGCAGCACCTCGTACGCCCGGTGCCGGGCCAGCACCCGGCTCTCCAGCGACTCGGGCCACACGGACGACGTGCCGATGTGCTCCTCGGCCGCCTCGATCAGCTCGTGCGGAGCGGGCCGCAGCCCGGGTTCCTTCACCAGGCACACGGACAGCAGGGAGGCGAGGTCCGCGTCACGGGCGCGGACCTCGTCGAGCAGGTCGTGGTCCGGCTCCTCGAACGCCACCCGGTGCATCACGTCGACTCCGGTGCCGTCGCCGAACGGGGCACGGCCGGTGGCCGCGTAGGCCAGCGTCCCGGCCAGCGAGAACACGTCCGACGCCGTGTCGCAGCGACCGGTCCTCAGGTGTTCCGGCGACATGTAGGCCGGGGTGCCGACCCGGTTGCCGGTGCCGGTGAGCGCGCTGGAGTCCACCGCCTTCGACAGGCCGAAGTCGATCACGTACGCGCCCCAGGGGGAGAGCAGGACGTTGGACGGTTTCAGGTCGCGGTGCACGATCTCCGCGGCGGCGAGCGCCGCGAGCGCCTGTCCGACGTCCGCCACGAGCCGCCAGACGGCCGCGGTCTCCAGGGCGCCGCCCTCCCGCACGGCCGCCGCCAGGTCGAGCCCCGGCACGTACTCGGTGGCCATCCACAGCAACTCGTCCCCGAAGCCGGTACCGCACAGCCTCGGCGTGTGCGGGGTGCGGACACGGTGGTGCACCGCCGCCTCGCGCTCGAACCGGCGCCGGAAGCCGGGGTCTTCGGCGTACTCGGGCCTGATCACCTTCACCGCGGCCAGGACGGGACTGCCGTCCGCGGGGCGGGCGAGGAAGACCCGGCCCATGCCGCCGCTGCCGAGCAGGGCCAACGGCACGTACGGACCGATGCCGTCCGGGTCGCCGGCGCGCAAGGGAGAGGCGCCGGCCTGCCGCAGCACGGCGGCCTCGTCCGCCGCCGGGTCCGGTACCGGCCGCTGTTGTGACACGGGTCCCCCGAAATTCTCTTCGACGTATGCCAGTTCGCTGTCCAGGAGGGGAAGACGAGGCTAGCCCAGCCGCGGTGCGTGCCGAGGGTTTCTCCCGTCTTCCGCTGCCGCGCGTCGCGCGGGATGGCTTGTTCCGGCCCCTGAGACGCGGGCTCCGTCGCCGCGCGAGGGGTTGTCCTGGCAATCTCCCGGCGCCGAGGGTCGCCCCGCGGGGCAAGCGCTTTCTGTCCGTCATCGGTCGTCGGCATCCCTAGGAGGACCCGCATGTCCCCACGTCCCGCTCCCCGCCGCGTCGCCGTCGTCGGCACCGGCGCGATCGTCGCGGGCAGCCATCTGCCCGCGCTCCGCGCCCAGGCCGGCCGGGTGGAACTGGTCGCCGCCGTCGACGTGGACCGCGGCAGGCTCGACGCCTTCCGGGAACTCGCCGGCGAGCACGTCGCCGGATACACGTCGACGAGCGCCATGCTGGACGCCGTACGGCCCGGCCTGGTCCTCATCGGCACACCGCCCTCCCCGCACCGCGAGCGGACGGTGGCCGCGCTGAAGGCGGGCGCGTGGGTGCTGTGCGAGAAGCCGCTGTGCCCGTCGCCGGCCGAGTACGACGAGATCGCGGCGGCCGAGGAGGCGTCGGGGGCGTACGGGTCCGTGATCTTCCGGCACCGTCACGGCTCCGGGGCCGCGCACGTCCGGGAGCTGATCGCGAGCGGGGAGCCGGGCGCGCCCCTGGTGGCGCACTGCCAGACCACCTGGTAGCCGCGACGCCGCCCACCACGCCGTGCCGTGGCGAGGAACCTGGGCGAGCGAGGGCGGCGGGCCGACGACGGGCCACGGGATCCACCAGTACGACCTGCTGCTGCACCTGCTCGGCCCGTGGCAGGAGGTGCGCGGCATGGCGGCGCGCCTGGTCCACGACACCGAGAGCGAGGACCTCTCCACGGCCCTGGTGCGCTTCGCGAACGGCGCCGTCGCCACGGTCGTCAACAGCGTGTTGTCCCCCGCAGGAGGTCAGCCGGATCCGCGTCGACTGCGCGGACGCCACCGTCGAACTCACCCACCTGTACGGGCACCGCAACGAGGACTGGGTCTACACCCCGGCGCCGCACGCCGATGCCGGACGTGCCGCCGCCTGGCGCACCCCCGCGGCGGACGTGCCCAGTTCGCGCACCGCGCAACCGGGCGCCCTGCTGGACGCCCGGGACACCGGCACCCGGCCGCCGGGCAGCGGCCCCGACGCCCGCGCCACCCTGGAATTCGCCGCCGCCCTCTACAAGTCGGCCTTCACCGGGCGCCCGGTGCACGCGGGCGAGATCGGCCCCGGCGATCCGTACTACGCGGCGATGCACGGGAACCGTCCGCAGTGGGCCCCTGGGGGGCGCGCATGAGCATCCGCGTCCGTCACGTCCACGGCGAGCACATCGCGGTCACGAGGGCCGCGGGCACCGAGATCCCGCGCTACGTCCACCGGCCCGGCCCGCAGGCGTACGGGTCGCGCAAGCCCTACGCCCACCCGGCGCACCCTCGCCGGGCGCACGGTCACCGGCTACCGCCCCAGCGACCACCGTCGCCACGAGGGCCTGCAGATGACGGCGAGTCACCTGTCCGGGCAGAACTTCTGGGGCGGCGACTCCTACGTCCGCGGCCAGCGCTACCAGGTCCTGCCCGGACGCGTCGGCTCCATGCGGCACGACGGCTTCACCGCCCTGACCGTCGAGGACGGCCGCCTCGCCCTCACCGAGCGGCTCACCTGGGTCGCGCACGGCGGCGAGGAGCGGGCGGGCGAGGCACGCGGGCCGACCGTGCACTCGGTCGACGAGGAGGCCGGCGCCTGGGCGCTGGACTGGTCGATCCGGCTCACCAACGCCCGCGCCGTGCCCCTCGTCTTCGGCTCGCCCACCACCGAGGGCCGCGAAATGGCCGGATACACCGGCATGCAGTGGCGCGGCCCCCGCGACGTCACCGGCGGCACCGTCTTCGGACCGGAAGGCGCCGCCGACGCCGGGGCACTGATGGGCACCCGGGGTCCTTGGCTCGCGTACACCGCCGAGCACGACGAGGTCGACGCGTACTCCACGGTCGTCTTCGCCCACGCGCCGGAGAACCTCGACGAGACGTCGGCGATCCACCCGTCGCACTGGTTCGTGCGCGCCGAGCCGATCCCCACGGTCGCTTTCTCCTGGGCGTTCTTCGAGACGTTCGAGCTGCCGCCGGGCGCGTCCTTCGCCTGCCGCTACCGGGTCGTCGTCGCCGACGGAGCCCGGGACCGCGACCGCGTCACCGGGCACCTGAAGGGCCTGCCGTGGTGACCCCGCCCGGACCCGCCCTGCCGCACCCGCTGCCCGGCGCCGTCGGCCTGTCCCACCTCAGCGCCTACGACTGGCCGGCCGCCGACGGGGTGTGCGGCGGCAGCCCGCACCTGCACCTGGTGTGCGCGGAGGCGTACGTGGTCACCGGCGGCCGGGGCGCCGTGCAGACCCTGAGCCCCGACGGCTGCCGGGACATCCCGCTCGAGCCCGGGTCCGTCGCCTGGTTCACGCCGGGCACCGTGCACCGCACGGTGCAGCGCGAGGGCCTGCGCGTCACCGTCCTGATGCAGAACAGCGGGCTGCCCGAGGCCGGGGACGCCGTCTTCACCTTCCCGCCCGAGGTGCTCGCCGACCCCGAGGGGTACCGGGCCGCGGCGACGCTCCCGCCGGGCACCGGACCCGGCGCGGCGGCGGCCGCCCGGCGCCGCCGGGACCTCGCCGTGCGGGGCTGCCTGCCGCTGCGGGAGGCCCTCGCCGCCGGCGACGACGGACCGTTCCGGGAGTTCCAGCGCGCCGCCGCCCGGCTGGTGCGCCGGAACGTCCCGGCCTGGCGCGAGCCGTGGCGGGCCGGCGCCCTGGCCGCCGCCGGACGCACCGGCGGCCGGCTCGACGCGCCGGCCGCCGGGGAACCGGCGTACCTGGCCGGGGCGACCGCGTACGCGGCGACGCCCACCCGGCGCGGCGGCTACGGCATGTGCGGCCGGCGCGACGAGTACGCGCTGCCCGGGACGACCGTGCCGCAGGGCGGCGAGGACGCCCCCGGCCGTGCTACGGCTTGATGCCCACCCCGGTCCACAGGCTGACCTCGGCGTCCGGCGCGGCGGGCTCGCCGTCCGGGCGCCAGCGGTGGCCGACGGCGATGCCCGGTTCGAGCAGTTCCAGCCCGTCGAAGAAGCGGGCCACCGCGTCCTTGGAGCGGAACTGCACCGGCGTGCCGGCGCCGGTGTAGATGTCGGTCACCTTCTGCCAGGTGGCCGGGTCGAAGTCGGGCGTGCAGTGGCTCAGCGCCAGCGCGCTGCCCGACGGGAGCACCGCCAGCAGACGGCTGACGATGCCGTACGGGTCCTGCGCGTCCGTGACGAAGTGCATCAGGGCGTTCAGGGACAGCGCCACGGGCCGGGTGAGGTCCAGGACCTCGGCCAGTTCCGGCGCGTTCAGCAGCGTGTCCGGGTCGTTGACGTCCGCCTCTATGTACGTGGTGCGGCCCTGCCGCGTGCTGCGCATCAGACGCTCGGCGTACTTCAGGACGAGGGGGTCGTTGTCGGCGTAGACGACGCGTGCCTCCGGGACCACCGACTGCGCCACCTGGTGCAGGTTGGGCTCGGTCGGGATGCCGGTGCCGATGTCCAGCCACTGGCGGATGCCGTGCTCCCGGGCGAGCACCCGGGTGGCCCGGTGCATGAAGGCGCGGTTCTCGCGGGCGCAGGTGAAGATCCCCGGGTAGGCCGCCGCCACGGTCTCCGCCGCCTTCGTGTCGACGTCGAAGTGGTCCTTGCCGCCGAGGTAGTAGTCGTACATCCGCGCGGAGTGGGGCCTGCTGGTGTCGATGTCCCGCGCGGCGTGCGAGTTGGTCATCCTGTCCCTCTCAATGGTTCTCGTGGGGGTTTCGGGCAGGTCGCGGGCCGGGGCCGGCTCCCGCTCGGGTTCGGTGGGCGGCTCAGCCGGCCGCCAGGTGGTCGGCGAGGCCCCGTTTGACCCCCGCGACGAACGCGGCGATCTCCTCGGAGGTGTAGATCAGCGCGGGCCCGGCGGGATCCGTCGACTGCCGCAGGGCCACCCGGCCGTCGGCGAGCTGCTTGGTCTGCACGCACTGGCCGCCGTTCGGGCCGCTCCACGGAGACTCCCAGCCGTGTTCACCTAGGTCCGAGGCGGGCATCCCGTTGTAGACGTCATCGTCGATGGTGGTCATGAGTACTCCTTGCGCATGCGGTCCAGGAGCGCCCTGCTCTCCGCGTCCGAGGTCAGCAGGGACATGCGGTTGTGCGCCTCGAGATGAGCCACCACGTCCGAACGCTGGTCCAGGTACATCGCGCCGGAGAGGATCTCGCTGTAGACGATGTCGGGCAGTTCCGGCTCCTCGAAGCGGAAGTACGTGAACGGCGCGCAGGCGCCGACGTGGGCGCCGGCCGTGAACGGCACGACGTCGACGCTGACGTGCTCCAGCTCCGAGACCTCCAGGAGCCGTTCGATCTGTTCCCGCATGACCTCGGGACCGCCGACCACCCGGTGCAGCACGGCCTCCTCCATCACCACCCACAGCGTGGGCGCGTCGGCTCGGTCCAGCAGGCCGGCGCGGCGCAGCCGCAGGTCCACGCGCCGTTCGAGGTCCTCGTCGCTGTCGTTCGGGAAGCCGCCGCCGAGGACGCCGCGCGCGTACGCGGGGGTCTGCAGCAGGCCCGTGACGTAGTGGGGCTCGTAGGTGCGCAGGGTCTTGGCGCCGGTCTCCAGGCTGACGTACGCGCTGAACCAGGTGGGCAGCACGTCCCGGTACGTGTGCCACCAGCCGGGCTCGTTGGCCCGCTCGGCGAGGGCGACGAACTCGTCGATCTCCTGCCGGTCCGCCCCGTAGGTCTCCAGCAGCTTCTCCACGTAGAGCGGCTTGAGAGCGACCTCCGCCTTCTCCAGGCGCCGGATGGTCAGGGTCTTCACCCGCAGCGCCCGCGCCGCGTCCTCCAGCGATGCGCCGGCGTTCTGCCGCCGCTCCTGCAGCCGTCGGCCGAGGATCATGCGGAGCACGGTGGGTGCGCTGGCGCCGCTGCCCGCACCAGAACGGCCTTCGCTCACGCCCCTACCTCCTGATGGTCCGTCACCCACCGGATTCTGACAGGCACTTGATGAAGCTGCCAGACCGACACCGGCTGTGTGAAATTATCAGGGAGCTGGTTGCAGCCTGAACTCCAGTACCAGCATAGTTACTTGGGTGATCCGTGCCGCCAGAACGCGAGCGCTTCCCTGTCAACAATCCATAGTCCCAATGGAGTTGGCGCGCTCAGTCGTTCGGTGTACGTCCCCCGCCCCCTCGGCTGTGCTCCGCCCCCACGGAAGGCCAACACCGTGTTCTCCCAGACGACCTCGTACTCCCAGCTGTTAGACGTCCCCGACCCGGATCGCGCGCACTGGCTCGAGCTGCCCGCGCACCGCTCCAGCGTCCGGGTCGCCCGCCGCTCCATGGGTGCGCGGCTGACCGGCTGGCGCGTGCCCGGGGAGGTGTGCGCGGACGCGGTGCTGCTGCTGTCCGAACTGGCCACCAACGCCGTGCGCCACACGCTGAGCGCGCGGATCCTGTGCGGCATCGGGCTGGTCGCCGACGGATGCGTGCGCCTGGAGGTGCACGACCACGACTACACGGGCCGCGACCTGCCCCGGTGCGACCCGGGCCCGGACGACGAGGGAGGACGCGGTCTGCTGCTGGTGGAGCAACTGGCCCAGGCCTGGGGCGTGGACCGCTCGCGGCTCACCGGCGGCAACGCCGTGTGGGCGACCCTGACGGCCTGAGCTCCGGACGGGACGGCGGTGGGCTCAGTCCCGCGTGGGCGTCAGCCGGGCGAGCAGCACGGTGCGGTCGTCGGCGACGGCCGTGCTGTGCAGCAGCCGCCGGCACAGCGCCGGCAGCGGGTCCGGGCCGCCGGCGTCCGGGTCGGGGAGGTCGGCGGCGGCCTCGTCCAGCGTGCGGGCGAGGCGGGCGATCTCCTGGTCGATGTCGTGTTCGCGGGACTCGACGAGTCCGTCGCTGTAGAGCACGAGCAGGGCCGGTTCCGGCACCTTCAGCACGGTCGCCTCGTAGCCGCCCGTGCCCAGGCCGAGGGGCAGGCCGGCCCCGGCGAGCGGCACCGGGGCGGTCCGGCCGTCCGGACCGCGCAGCAGCGGGGGCGGGTGCCCCGCCCCGACCAGGGTGCAGGTGCCCTGCCGCGGATCCCACTCGGCGTAGATGCAGGTCGCGAAGGAGGCGTCCGGGGTGTCGCTGGCGAGCGCGTCCAACTGCCGCACGAGGTCCACGGCGGGCATGTCGAGTCCGGCCAGGGTACGGACCGCGGTGCGCAGCTGGATCATCGCGACGGCGGACTCCGGACCGTGCCCCATGGCGTCCCCGACGATCAGGCTGACCCGGCCGCCCGGCCGGTTGAGCACGTCGAACCAGTCGCCGCCGATGACGGTGCCCTGCCCGGCCGGCAGGCAGCCGTGGGCGATGCGGCAGCCCTCGGCCTCCCGGACGGTGCCGGGAAGCAGGCTGTTGCGGATGGCCAGGGCGGTGCGCCGCTCGCGTTCGTAGCGGCGCGCGTTGTCCAGCGCGATGGAGGCCCGCGCGGCCAGCGACTCCACCGCGGCCACCTCCCCGGTCACGAACCGCCCCCGGTCCGGCCCGCGCGTGCAGGCGATGAAGCCGATCGCGGTGTTCCGCAGCCGCAGCGGCACCACCAGGAAGGACGCCGCCTGCAGCAGCATGCCGATCCGGATGTCGCCGGGGCCGGAGGCGGTGAGCCGTTCGGCCGTGTGCGCGTCGACGGAGTCGTGCAGCTGGGCCTGTCCGTCGGCGAGCGCGCGGGCGTACGGCGTCTCGCGGGGGAAGACGATCACTTCGCCGACCGGCAGCACGCCCTCCCACGCCTCCGGCGCGTCCGTGCCCACCCGCAGGGCCAGGCGGCGCGCCTCTATCTGGGGCGGGTCCGCGGTGACGTACGCGGTCTCCTCGCGGCGCCAGCGCTCCAGCAGGTAGACGGACGCCGCGTCGCAGAAGCCCGGCGCCAGCGCGTGCGCGACGTGGCTGCCGGTCATCCGCAGGTCGAGTTCCGAGCCGATGACGTCGGCCGCGGGGGAGAAGGCCGAACGGCGGGGGGAGGGCAGTGCGGTGGGGGTGTCCTCGGTGCGGCTGCGCGGTTCGTTCCGCAGGGTCGTGGTGCCTTTCCGGGTGGGGGACCGGGGCGCGCGGCGACGACAACGATATCGCCGCGGGTCGTCGGCAACTATATGATGAGGTGTCAAGTGCCTTGTGCTGGAAGGAAGTTCTGGTGACCGACAGTGGAACTCTGCCGCCGGGAGCCGATCCCGACAAGGCGAGCGTCGCCCGGATGTACGACGCGATGCTCGGCGGAGAGCACAACTTCGCCATCGACCGGGAGGCGGTGGCGGCGTTCACCGCCATCGACCCCCAGGTGCGCTTGCTCGCCCGGGCCAACCGCGCCTTCCTCGGCCGGGCCGTGCGTTTCCTGGTCGACAGCGGGGTGCGGCAGTTCGTCGACCTCGGCTCGGGCATCCCCACGCAGGGCAACGTGCACGAGGTGGCGCAGTCGGCGAGCCCCGGCGCCCGGGTGGTCTACGTCGACAAGGACCCCGTCGCCGTCGCCCACAGCGCGTCGCTGCTCGCGGACAATCCGGACGCGGACATCGTCGACGCCGACATCCGGCGCCCGGACGAGGTCCTGTCCTCCCCGCAGCTGCGCAAACTGATCGACTTCGAGCAGCCGGTCGCGGTGCTGATGGTGGCGATCCTGCACTTCATCACGCCGGAGGAGGACCCGGCCGGCATCGTCGCCGGCTTCCGGGACGCCCTGCCCGGCGACAGCTGGCTGGCCCTGTCCCACGCCACCAACCAGGACCGCCCGGACACGGCCGCCGCGGTGGGCCGGCTGTACCGGTCCAGGGCCACGTCGCCGGTGACCGCCCGCTCCCACGAGGAGATCCTCGGCCTCTTCACGGGCTTCGACCTGGTGGACCCGGGCCTGGTGCACGTCCCCGTGTGGCGCCCGGACCCGCACGACAGCGTCCCCGACAACCCGTCGGAGTACTGGGTGTACGCGGGGGTGGGCCGCAAGAGCGGCTGACGGGGGGGCGGCCCGGACGGCGGCGACGGGGCCCGCGGCGACGGGCCCGGCGGCGACCGGACCCGCGGCGGGGGCGATGGCCGCCCGGATCCGGCGTCCCGGGCCCGGCCAGGGGCGCCGGTGCGGGCCGGAGGACCGGGCCGCGCACGAACCGGGGCGGCCGGGCCGGTCGGGGCGCGGTGGACCACCCGCGTGCGACCGAGCCTCCCTCCGGGCGGCCGTCCCCCGGCGCGGGCGCCGCTCCGGCAGGGGCGGGTCATCCCGTGCGGCGGGCGGCGGTCAGGGACCGTGCGGCGGGCGGCGGTCAGGGACCGTGCGGCGGGCGGCGGTCAGGGACCGGGCGTCCCCGTCGCGTCGTCGGCGGACCCGGGCCCCGCCTCCCGGCTCCGATGCCACGCGGCGGCCGGGCGGGGCCGGTCCTCGGCGAGCGACCGCATCCTCTCCCGGTAGGCGGCCGCGTCGATCCGGCCGCGCAGCCGCTGTCCCACCAGTCGTCGCTCGGCCGCCTCCAGGGCGGCGCGGTGCCGTCGTACCCGCACGGTGTGGTGGCCCGTGGCCGGGTTCAGCAGACGGGCGGTGTCGTACAACGCACCGGCGAGGATGAGCAGTTGCAGCAGAACGGCTACGGCGATCATGACACTGGCTCCGAGCAGGGCGGGCCGGCCCGGACCGGGCGCCCGACGGCCGGAGAGGCGGACGGGCCGTCCGGCCGGTGTGCCCCCGGACACGGTGGGCCGGGATGCGGGGCGCCGACGGGACGTGCGGTGGCGGTCTTCGGCGTTGCCCCTGCCATGTCCTCGCCTCCCGGTCGCCGACGCCGCTTCCGTTTCCAGTGCAACGCGGCCGGTGCCGTGCGCGCAGGGGCCACCGGGGTCGGGCGGGGGCCGTCCGGCCCTGGCGGCCGGGCCGCCCGGCGGCTACGGCGCCGCGCGCCGGGACGGCCGTCGACCGTGACCGCCGCGGCGTGTTCTCAGCAGGGGCCGTGCGTCCAGCGGCCGGCGGTCATGGTGGCGTGCACCGGCATGTCGCGCAGCGCAGGGGCGTCCGCCTCCAGCGGGTCCACGTCGACGATCACCAGGTCGGCCGGGGCGCCCGCGCGGGGGCGGGAACGGCCCAGTGCCGACGCCGAGAGCGCCGCCCGTACCGGCAGGCGTTGTTCCGGGTGCCAGGCGGGCCGCTCGTCGGCCGTGCGGCTGACGGCCGCCGCGATGCCCAGCCACGGGTCGAGGGCGGAGACGGGGGCGTCGGAGCCGAACTCCAGGCGTACGCCGGCCGCCAGCAGGTCGGCGTAGGCGAAGGCCCGTCCGGTGCGTCCGGCCCAGTGCCGGTCGGCGACGTCACGGTCGTCGGGGGCGTGCGCGGGCTGCACGCTCGCCGTGACGCCCAGCTCCGCGAACCGCGGCACGTCCGCCGCCGTCAGCAACTGGGCGTGCTCGATGCGGCCCCGGCAGCCGACGGCCTCGAACGCGTCGAGGGCGAGCGTGTTGGCGCGGTCGCCGATCGCGTGGACGGCGGGTTCCAGACCGTGCGCGGCGGCCCGCCGCATCAGCCGGAGCAGTTCCTCCCGCGGCGTCTCCTGCACCCCGTACGCCTCCGGAGTGCCCTCCAGACCCGGGTAGGGGTCGCTGCACAGCGCGGTGCGCGTGTTGAGGGAGCCGTCCGTGAACAACTTGAGCGGGCCGACCCGGACCATTCCGCCGGTCCCCGGCAGGACGTCGCCGGTGCGGAGCCCGCGCTCGATCACCTCTTCCAGTTGCGCCGGATACACGGCGGCCCGCACCCGCACCGCGAGCGGCGCCGCCGCGGCGCGCCGGCTCCAGTCGGTGACGTTGTCGGCGAAGTGGAAGTCGACGATGCCCGTGACGCCCCGCGCGGCCGCGTCCCGGCACGCCTCGGCCACCCACCGGTCGAGGGCCTCGGCGGGCGCCTCGGTCAGCGCGTCGAGCACCTCGAAGCACTCGTGCTCCCGCAGCAGGCCCGTCGGATGGCCGCCCCGTCCGACCCGCGCCAGTCCCGCCGAGTTCAGCCACGCGGCGTGCAGGTCCGCGGCGACCAGCGCGACCGGCCGGTCCGGGCACACGGCGTCGAGCAGCGACAGGTGCGGCGTGTCGGACCACAGCCCGTCCCGGAAACTGTGACCTGTCAGCATCTCCCCGGCGGGCAGGCCGGCCGCGTGCCGTCGCACGGCCTCGGCCACCGCCCGCGCCGAGCCGAGGCCGGACAGGTCGAGCCGGTGCCGGTTGCCGGCCCACTGGGCCATGTGCACGTGGCCGTCCCACAGTCCGGGCAGGACGGTCCGCCCGCCCAGGTCGACCACCGCGTCCCCCGCGGCATCCCGTGCGGATTCCCCCGCGGTGTCCTCCGCGACGTCCTCGCGCCCGTCCTCCGCCACCACGGCGACGATCCTCCCGCCGGCGATCCGCACGCTGCCCAGCGGTCCGCCCGGCCCGATCCGCACGCGGGCGAGCGTCACCGCGGGCGGGTCGCCCGGTTCACCGGCCCGGAGACCGGGCATCCCGTCGAGGCTCGTCATGAGGGCTCCCGTCGTCGGCGCGACATGCCGCGGGCCGGGACGCGCGACATGCCGCCCTGCCCGCCGGCTGATCCGGCTGATCCGGCTCCGAGGCTACGCGCCGGTGACCGACCGGTGACACGGCCCCCCACCGCAGGCGGCCGCCGGTCTCAGCCGAGGGCCCGGTCCAGGTTGAAGGCGGCGCTGATGAGCGAGAGATGGGTGAACGCCTGCGGGAAGTTGCCCTGCTGCTCCCCGGTGTGGCTGATCTCCTCGGCGTACAGGCCGAGATGGTTGGCGTAGGTCAGCATCTTCTCGAAGGCGAGGCGGGCTTCGTCGATCCGTCCGGCGTGCACCATGGCCTCGACGTACCAGAACGAGCAGATGGAGAAGGTGCCCTCGTCGCCGCGCAGCCCGTCGGGGCTCGCCGTCGGGTCGTAGCGGTAGACCAGCGAGTCGGACACCAGGTCGTGGGTGAGGGCGTCGAGCGTGGACAGCCACTTGGGATCGGTCGGGGCGATGAACTTGGTCAGCGGCATCATCAGCACGGCCGCGTCCAGCACGTCGCCGTCCTCGTGCTGGACGAAGGCCTGCCGGGACTCCGACCAGCCCCGGCTCATGATCCGCCGGTAGATGGTGTCCCGGCACTGCCGCCAGCGCGGCAGGTCGGCGGGCAGGCCGCGCCGGTTGGCCATGCGGATGGCCCGCTCGATCGCCACCCAGCACATCAGCCGGGAGTACAGGAAGTTCTTCCGGCCGCCGCGGGTCTCCCAGATCCCCTCGTCGGGCTGGTCCCAGTGCTCGCACACCCAGTCCACCAGCGCGCACAGGTCGTCCCACTGGTCGCTGGAGATCGGCTTGGCCCACTTGTCGTAGAGGTAGATCGAGTCGATGAGCGCGCCGTAGATGTCGAGCTGCAACTGCTCGGCGGCGCCGTTGCCGACCCGCACCGGCGCCGACCCTCGATGCCCCTCCAGGTGGTCGAGTTCGGCCTCGGGGAGGTCGGTGCGGCCGTCGATGCCGTACATGATCTGCAGCGGGCCGGACGGCTTGCCGTCGCCGGGACTGACGTGCCGCGTCACGAACTCCATGAACGCCTCGGCCTCCCCGGTGAAGCCGAGGCGCAGCAGCGCGTAGACGCAGAACGCCGCGTCGCGCACCCACATGTACCGGTAGTCCCAGTTGCGCACGCCGCCCAGTTCCTCGGGCAGGCTCGTGGTCGGCGCGGCAACCATCGCGCCGGTGGGTGCGTAGGTGAGCAGCTTCAGGGTGAGCGCGGAGCGGTGCACCATCTCCCGCCAGCGGCCCCGGTACTTGGAGGCGGACAGCCAGCGCCGCCAGTACGCCACCGTGGTGGTGAACTGCTCCTCGGCCTCCAGCCGCGCGCACCCGCGCGGCTGCACCTCCCCGCCGACCTGGTCGAGCGCGAACACCGCCGACTCGCCCTCGGCGAGTTTGAAGTCGGCCCGCGCGTCGGGGCCGTCGGCCTCCATCGGCACGGTCGCGGTCAGCGCCAGCGACAGCGCGGCGGTCTGGAACAGCGCCACCCCACTGATCATGCGCAGGGTGTGCGGCCGGGCGCCGTACTCGAACCGCGGGGCGACCCGGACGCTGAACGGGATCGAGCCGCGCACGCACACCACGCGCCGGATCAGCCGGTGCCGGTCGGCCTCGACCTTCTCGCCGCTGATGGGCATGAAATCCTGCACCTCGCCGACACCGTCCTCGGTGAAGAAGCGGGTGATCAGGACGTTGGTGTCGGGGAAGTAGAACTGCTTCGTCGTCGCGGGGACGGCCGCCGCCAGCTCGAAGCATCCGCCGCGCTTCGCGTCGAGGATCGACGCGAAGACGCTCGGCGCGTCGAAGGACGGACAGCAGTACCAGTCGATGGTGCCGTCGGTGCCCACCAGGGCCACGCTGCGCAGATCACCGATGAGACCGTGCTCCGCGATCGGCAGACAGCGCGGGGCGGACCCCGGCCTCTCCTCGTCGGTCGCGCTACCGCCCATCGCAGCCTCCCTGCCCCGACCGGATCCCCGCTCCAGCTTAGGTCGGATCGCCGCCCCGAGCGCGGGGTTCATGAAGGCGAGGGCGCGGGCGCGGGGTTCGAGAGGGCGCGACCGTGGGAATCGTCGAGGCGCGGGTGGCGTCGGGTCAGACGGCGACGACCCGCACCCCGGCCTCCTCGAACCGCCGCACCGCGTCCGGGCTCGCCGCCGTGTCCGTGACGAGGGTGTCCACCGCGTCGGCCGCGCAGATGCGGGCGAACGCGCGCCGGCCCAGCTTGCTGGAGTCGGCCGCGACCACCACGCGCTCGGCCCGTTCGCACAGCAGCCGGTTGACCGCGGCCTCCGCCTCGTCGTGCGCGGCGGCGCCGTGGGTGACGTCGAAGGCGACCACGCCGAGCACCGCCACATCGAGGGTGAGCCGGCCCAGCACCTCGTCGGCGAGCGGCCCGACGAGTTCGTACGACTGCGGGCGCGCGACCCCGCCGGTCACCACGATCTTGAACTGGGGGCGCACGGCGAGCTCGTTGGCGATGTTCAGCGCGTTCGTGACCACGGTGAGCGCGGGCGGACCGGAGGAGAGATCGCCGCGCACGGCCAGGGCGCGCGCCACCTCGGTGGTGGTCGTGCCGCCGGTGAGCCCCACCGCGTCGCCGGGGGACACCAGAGCGGCGACGGCCTTCGCGATGCGCTGCTTCTCGGAGGCGTGCCGCGCCGTCTTGTACCGCAGCGGCAGTTCGTACGACACCCCGTGCACGACCGCGCCGCCCCGGGTCCGCACCAGCATCTGCTGCTCGGCGAGCTGGTCGAAGTCGCGCCGGATCGTCGCGGCCGACACCCGCAGATCGGCGGCCGCCTCCTCCACGTCGAGCCGGCCGCGCTCGACGAGCAGTTCCAGCAGCGCCTTCCAGCGGGCGTCCCGCGACATGCGCACCCTCCGTCCCTCGGCCTCCCGGCGACCCTAGCGCACCACGATCGCGTCCAGATGCTTGAAGTTGCTCGAAAGTGCTCTGTATCTTGCAGGAAAAATCAGGGGTGCGGTGACGAGGAGGGGACGCCATGACGTACGTCGAGGACGAACTGGCCAGCCAGCCCGAGTGCTGGACGCGCGCGGCCGCGGAGGCCGGCCGGCACGCCGGCCTGCTTCCGGCGCCGGGGGAGCGGGTCGCGCTCACCGGATGCGGCACGTCGTACTTCATGGCGCAGGCGGCCGCGGCCCTGCGCGAGGCCGCGGGCCAGGGCGAGACGGACGCCTTCGCCGCCTCCGAGTTCCCCCACGGGCGGTCCTACGACCGCGTCGTCGCCCTCACCCGCTCCGGCACCACCACCGAAGTACTGGAGCTGCTCGGCAGGCTGAAGGGGCGCACCCGGACCGTCGCCGTCACCGCCGACCCGGACACGCCCGTCATGGACGCCGCCGACGACACCGTCGTACTCCGCTTCGCCGACGAACGCTCCGTCGTCCAGACCCGGTTCGCGACCAGCGCGCTGACCCTGCTGCGTGCCCACCTCGGCCTGCACACCGACGCCGTCGTCGCCGACGCCCGCACCGCGCTCGCCACCCCGCTGCCCGAAGGGCTCGTCGACTGCGCGCAGTTCACCTTCCTGGGCCGGGGCTGGACGGTCGGCCTGGCCAACGAGGCGGGGCTGAAGATGCGCGAGGCCGCGCTCGCCTGGACCGAGGCCTACCCGGCGATGGAGTACCGGCACGGCCCCATCAGCATCACCACCCGCTCCACCGCCACCTGGATGCTCGGCGAGCCGCCGGAGGGGCTGGCCGGACAGGTGCGCGCCACCGGCGGGACGTGGGTGGCGGACGACCTCGACCCGCTCGCCGGGCTGGTCCGCGTCCAGCGCCTCGCCGTCGCGGTGGCCGCCGCCCGCGGCCTCGACCCGGACAGCCCGCGCCACCTCACCCGCTCGGTGATCCTCACGCCCTGAGCCCTGAGCCCTGAGCACCAGTGCCTTCAGCCCCAGTGCCCTGAGCCCCAGTGCCCTGAACCCCAGTGCCCTGAGCCCCAGTGCCCTGAACCCCAGTGCCCTGAGCCCCAGTGCCCTGAACCCCGGAGCACTCAGCCCGCGAGCCCCTGAACCCCTGAACCCCTGAGCCCTGAAGCCCCGGAGTCCCGGAAAGGACCGGCCGTGCCCCTCGTGACCACCGGCGAGCTCGTCGCCCGCGCCGCGGCGGCCCGCTCCGCCGTCCCCTCCTTCAACGTCATCACGCTGGAACACGTCGAGGCCGTCATCGCCGGCGCCGAGTCCGCGCGGGCCCCCGTCGTCCTCCAGGTCAGCGAGAACGCCGTCAAGTTCCGCTACGGGCGGCTGCTGCCGCTCGCCCGCGCCGCCGTCGCCGCCGCCGAACGCGCCGCCGTACCGGTCGCCCTGCACCTCGACCACGTCCGGAGCGACGGCCTGCTGCGGCAGGCGCCGGACGCCGGCTTCAGCTCGGTGATGTACGACGCGTCCCACCTGCCCTACCCGGACAACCTCGCCGCGACCGGCGCGGCGGCGAGCTGGGCGCATGCCCAGGGGCTCTGGATCGAGGCCGAGCTGGGGCAGGTCGCGGGCAAGGACGACCAGCCGCCGCTGGACGCCCACGCCCCCGGCGCCCGCACCGACCCCGACCAGGCCCGCGCCTTCGTCGCCGATTCGGGCGTGGACGCCCTCGCCGTCGCCGTCGGCAGCGTGCACGCGATGACCACGCGCACCGCCACCCTCGACCACGACCTCCTCGGACGCCTGTTCGCCACCCTGGAGGTGCCCCTCGTGCTGCACGGCTCCTCCGGGCTCCCGGACGGCGAACTCGTAGCCGCCGTCGCGGGCGGCATCGCCAAGGTGAACGTCGGCACGGCCCTCAACCTCGCCATGACGGGCGCCATCCGCACCTTCCTGGCCGCCCATCCCGAGGCGGCGGACTCCCGCGCCTACCTGAGCGTGGGACGGGAGGCGATGGCCCGTACGGTGGAGCGGATCACCCGCGTGCTCGCCGGCGCCTGATCACCTCTTCACGGCCTTCAGCACCACGAACTTCCGGTCGCCGGCGACGAGTTCGCTGTTGCCGAACAGCCGCCGCAGCTTGACGTGGTACCCCAGGTGCCGGTTGCCGACCACCCACAGCTCGCCACCGGGCCGCAGCGCACGCCGGGCGCCGGTGAACATCCGCCACGCGGTGGCGTCGGTCGTCGCCTGGTGCGAGTGGAACGGCGGGTTGTTGAGCACCAGGTCGACGCTGCCGTCCGGCACCCCCGCCAGCCCGTCCCCGACCCGGAACTCGGCCTGTCCCGGCAGCCCGCCGGCCTTCCACGTGGCCTCCGCCGAGGCGACGGCCTGGAACGACTCGTCCACGAACAGCACCTCGGCCGCCGGATCGGCGGCCGCCACCGCCGCGCCGACGACACCGTTGCCGCAGCCCAGGTCCACCACCCGGCGGGCACCCCGCCCGGCCGGCAGGTGCCGCAGGAAGAAACGGGTGCCGATGTCGAGCCGGTCGGCGCAGAACACCCCCGCGTGGTTGACGACGGTCCGCCCCGACAGCGGGCCGATCCCGTCGGGCAGGGCGTAGCTGTACGGCCACGGGTTGACGGGCCGGGGAAGCGCCGGGTCGGGCGTGCAGAGGATCAGGCGGGCCTTCTGCTCCGCGAGCGAGGTGCGGGTCGGGCCGAGGATCCGCTCGAACAGCCGCAGCGTCGAGGTGTGGATCTCCTTCACCATCCCGGCGCCCACGACGACCGTGCCCGCATGGACGGCGGGCGCCAGCCGCAGCAGCTGGTCCTCGAGCAGCGCCAGGCTCTTGGGCACCCGCACCAGCAGCACGTCGACCCGCTCGGGCGGCGGGTCCTGGGTGGTCAGCAGCTGCACGGTGCCCGGTTCGGCCCCGGCCCGCGCCAGGTTCGCCCGGGTCGCCCGCTGCGCCAGGAAGGAGTCGGTGATCTGCACGGGCCGGTGCGCCGCGAGGGCGGTGACCAGGGCGCCCCACCGGTCCCCGACCACCACCACGGTGCCCGACAGCGGCACCTCCTCGTCGGCCAGATGCCGCAGCAGATAGGCATCGGCGGCGTCCCAGGCACGCAGCCTCTCGCGCGGGTCGTGCGGGAAACGGGTCAGCGCGAGCTCGCCCCAGGGCGTGGTCATCCGGTCGTTCATCGTGCCCCAAGGCTAAGGCCTGCGGAGAGGGCCGTCCGGCGTCGCCCGGGAGGAACCGCGCCGCCGCGGCCCGTCCGGCCCCGGCCCGCCCGGTCCCGGCCCGTGGGGCCTCGGCCCGTCTGGCCCCGGCCCGCCGGGCCCCCGGCCCGTGGGGCCTCGGCCCGTGGGGCCTCGGCCCGTGGGGCCTTGGCCTGTCCGGCCCCGGCCCGCCCGGTCCCGGCCCGTGGGGCCTCGGCCTGTCCGGTCCCTGCCCGCCCGGTCCCGGCCCGTGGGGCCTCGGCCTGTCCGGTCCCGGCCCGCCCGGTCCCGGCCCGTGGGGCCTCGGCCTGTCCGGCCCTGGCTCGCCCGGTCCCGGCCCGTGGGGCCTCGGCCTGTCCGGCCCTGGCTCGCCCGGTCCCGGCCCGTGGGGCCTCGGCCTGTCCGGCCCTGGCTCGCCCGGTCCCGGCCCGTGGGGCCTCGACCCGTCCGGCCCTGGCTCGCTTGGTCCCGGCCCGTGGGGCCTCGGCCCGTCCGGCCCTGGCTCGCTTGGTCCCGGCCCGTGGGGCCTCGGCCCGTCCGGCCCCGGCCCGCCCCGCCCGGCGAGGGCACGCAGCGGGACGGGGCACGATGGAAGACATGGATGCCGGACTGTTCCCCCGGTTCCGCGCCGAGGTCGCGCCCGGCGCGGTGCACGTACCGGACTGGCTGGACGCGGCGGGTCAGCGGGAGCTGCTGCGGGCGTGCCGCGCGTGGGCCCGCCCGCCCGCCGGCCTGCGCACCGTCCGCACGCCCGGCGGCGGCACGATGTCCGCCCGCCAGGTCTGCCTCGGCCGGCACTGGTACCCGTACGGTTACGCCGCCACGGCCGTCGACGGCGACGGCGCCCCGGTGAAGCCGTTCCCGGCATGGCTCGGCGACCTGGCCCGCCGCGCCGTCGCGGACACGCTGGGGACGACGACACCCCCCTACGACATCGCGCTGATCAACCACTACGACGCCGACGCCCGCATGGGCATGCACCGCGACAGCGACGAGAGGTCCGACGCGCCGGTCGTCTCGCTCAGCCTGGGCGACAGTTGCGTCTTCCGCTTCGGCAACGCCGAGACCCGCACCAGGCCCTGGACGGACGTCGAACTGCGCAGCGGCGACCTGTTCGTCTTCGGCGGCCCGTCCCGGCTCGCCCATCACGGCGTGCCCCGGGTCCATCCGGGCACCGGGCCACCGGAGTTGGGGCTGGCCGGACGGCTGAACGTCACGCTCCGGGTCGGCGGCCCGTAGCCCGGCGCGCCCGCGGATCATGGGAGACTCGCCCTCATGAGCGGCAAGGCGGACCCCCGGCCGGCGGGGGAAGGGACCACCTCGAGGACGCGGCTGGACCGGGGGCGCGGCGCGCTCGGCCCCGCGTTGGAGCTCGTGCACACCGGACGGGCGCCCACCCGGGCCGTGCTCACCGCCGAACTCGGGGTGACGCGGGCCACGGCCGGCGCGGTCGCCGCCGAGCTGGAGGCGCTCGGGCTGATCCGGGTCGACGCCCGGCCCGGCGCGGCGGCCGGCTCGCAGGGCAGGCCCTCGCACCGGCTGGAGATCGCCGAGGAGGGTCCGGTCGCCCTCGCCGCGCAGGTGCACACCGACGGGTTCCGGGCCGCGCTGGTCGGCCTCGGCGGCCGGATCGTCGCCACCGCGCCCGGCTGCGAGACCGTCGACGCCGATCCGGCGAAGGTGCTCGGCTCGGTCGTCGACGCCGGCGCGCGGCTGCTGCGGGAGACCGGCCTGCGCTGCGTCGGCGCCGGACTGGCCGTGCCGTCCGCGGTCGCCGAGCCGGAGGGCCTCGCCCTGAACCCGCTGCATCTCGCCTGGCCCGTGGGCGCGCCGGTGCGGCGGATCTTCGCGGAGCGGGTGCGCGAGGCCGGGATCACCGGACCGGCCTTCGCGGGCAACGACGTCAACCTCGCCGCGCTCGCCGAGCACCGGCACGGGGCGGGCCGCGGCGCGCGGGACCTGCTGTGCGTGGCCACCGGGCACCGCGGCGTGGGCGGCGCGCTGGTGCTGGACGGGCGCCTGCACACCGGGAGTTCGGGCCTGGCGCTGGAGGTCGGCCACCTCACCGTCAACCCCGCGGGCCGCCCCTGCCACTGCGGCAGCCGCGGCTGTCTCGACGTCGAGGCCGACCCGCTGGCCTTCCTCACGGCCGCCGGCCTCGACCCCGGCCCGGAGGTGTCCCTGCTGCAGCACGCCCGCGACCTGATCCGCGACCACTACGACACCCCGTCCGTCCGCGTGGCCGCCGAGACCCTCATCGACCGCCTCGGCCTCGGCCTGGCGGGCCTGGTCAACATCCTCAACCCCGACCGCATCATCCTCGGCGGCCTGCACCGAGCCCTCCACGACGCCGACCCCGACCGGCTGCGCGCGGTGGTCGCCGGCCGCAGTCTGTGGGGCCAGAGCGGCGGTGTGCCCATCCTGGCCTGCAGCCTGGACCACAACAGCCTGGTCGGCGCCGCGGAGCTGGCGTGGCAGCCGGTCCTGGACGACCCCCTGGCCGCACTGGCGGCCTGAGCCCGAAGGAGCCCGGACCGACCATGCGCATCTCCGTTTCCTCCGACATGGACGAGCCGGTGGCCCGCCTCCTCGTCGACGAACTGCGCGGGCGCGGCCACGAGGTGGTGACCCACGGGGCGCTGAAGGCCGGCGACGACCCGCAGTGGGCCGTGTGCTCCCGGGCCGCGGCCCGGGAGGTCGCCGCCGGGACGTCGGAGCAGGCGGTCGTGTGCTGCTGGACCGGCACCGGCGCGTCCATCGCCGCGAACAAGGTGCCCGGGGTGCGGGCCGCCCTGTGCACGGACGCCGGCACGGCCGACGGCGCCCGCCGCTGGAACGACGCGAACGTACTGGCGCTGAGCCTGCGGCTGACGTCCGGACCGCTGCTGACGGAGATCCTCGACGCCTGGTTCGCCGCCGAGCCCAGCGAGGATCCCGAGGACCGCGCTAACGTGGCCCTCCTCGACACCGACCCCCCGTCCCGCCTGCGGTGAGACGGGCCTACCGAGCCCCGCCCCGGCGGTCCGCCGCCGAGGCGAAACCGAGCCAGGTGTGCCGGTTGCCCGCCCAGCACCAGCCGACCTTGGGCGCGTTGCGGCGCTCGCGGCCGTCCCGCCCGGTGCCGTTGCTGATCCAGACCGCCGGGGTACGGGCGTCCAGCACGCCGCCCGCCTTGCGCAGCCGGGAGCCGATGGTCATGAAGCAGTGGTTGCGCTCCAGGACGGCGGGCTGCTGCAGCACCCAGTGGATGCCCTCGGTGAGCAGTAACGGGGTGCGGGCCTCCTCCGTGAGGGCGGGCAGCGCCTCGTTCGGGCTCCAGTCGGCCATGTGGTCGCCGCGGTCCAGGCCGGTGAGGACGTGGAGCGGGGAGTCGGGCAGCACGACGCTGTCGAGCGGGGCGAAGAGGTCGACATCCGTCATGTCCGTCACGACGAAGCCCGGTTTGCCGTCATGGCGAAGCAGCGGCGCGAGGACGGACGCGGGGGCCAGGTCCGGGTGCACGGTGAGCAGGGCGCCCTCCCCGCCCGCGACGGCCTCGGCCGCGGCGGCGAAGGCGCGGAGCCGGGCGGCGGGCAGCCCCGCCGACTGATGCACCCCCAGTTCGATCAGACGTTCGGCCTGCGTGCTCAGGGCCGGGAGGGCCGGGAGAACGGTGGACGTGGCGGAGGCGACGGCGGCGGTGGAGGTGGTGGATGCGGCGGACGGGTTCGCGGGCACGATGCTCCCAGGGATCACGAAGTCGATGGGTCCGGGCAACGAAACGGCCCGCCGGATCGTTCCCGACGCGTCCTCGTCCGCGTGTCGACGGTGACTCAGCGCAGGCATTCGGGTGCGGAACCGTACATACTGACAGGTAACGTCCACGGGGCCGCCGCGCCCAGGGCCGAACGGCCGGCAACCGCCGCCCGCCGCCCGCGTGTCCCCTTCAGTGAGGGAGGCCGACATGACGACAGACAAGACACCGCGCGGGCCGCACCGGCGGACCGTCGCACTCTCCGCCGCAGCGCTCGTACTCACCACCCTGGCCACCACGGGCTCCGTCGCCACCGCGGGCGCCGGAGCGTCGGCGCCCACCCGCAGGGCCCCGCAGTCCCGGGACGTCGCGACATCGGTTCTCGGCACGGACTACAAGGTCACGCTCACCGCCCTGCGGTCCACCTCCGACAAGTACGCCGCCACCGTGCGCCTGCGGGTCTTCGTCCGTGACGGCGGGGCCTGGAAGGAGTCCGACCACATCACGGTGGGCAAGGCCGACGGCTGGTTCTGGTTCCCGCTGACCGGCAGGCACGCGGTCCGCGAGTTCGCCACCGCGAGCACCGAGCCCGCACCCGTCGACGTCAGCCTGCTGGTCACGCCGTCGATCGGCTACTCCGACACCTTCCACTACCTCATCAGCCACGGGGACGTCACCCCCCGCTGAGCCGGACCGGGAAGCAGCCGCCCGCCGCCCGCGTACTCCCCCCGCGGTAGGCGCGGTGCCGCTGGCCGTACGACGACCGGGGCCCCCTCCGGGGACGACCCTCGGAAGCGACGGGACGACGAGGCCACCGCCTCCGTCACCTCCATCGCGACTCCGAGGAGCTGAACCGACATGCAGACCCTGGCGCACTTCGGCGACGGCGGGCCAGGCCCGTGGATCCTGCTGTTCCCACTGGTCTGGGCGGCCGTCGTGACCGGCGCCGTCACCCTGCTGCGCCGCACGGTGCGGCGCGGACGCGGCGGCGCCCCGTGGCGGCCCACCCTCCAGGAGAACTCACCGATCACCGTGCTCGGCCACCGCTTCGCCTCCGGTGAGATCGACGAGGACGAGTACTGGCGCCGGCTGTCCGTCCTGGACGAGCAGTTCGGCCGCACCGGCAGGGGCGGCAGGGGCGGTGCGGCATGACCACGACGACCGGCACCCGGACGGCCGCCCGGGTCGTCGACGCCGTCAAGGTCTACGGCCGCGGCGACACCGCGGTCAGGGCCCTGGACGGGGTGAGCGTCGACTTCCCGGCCGGCCGCTTCACCGCGATCATGGGGCCCTCGGGCTCCGGCAAGTCCACCCTGATGCACTGCGCGGCCGGCCTCGACACGCTCACCTCGGGTGCCGCCTTCGTCGGCGACACCGACCTGGGCGGCCTCGACGACCGGCGCCTGACCCTGCTGCGCCGCGACCGGGTGGGTTTCGTCTTCCAGGCGTTCAACCTGGTGCCCACGCTGACCGTCCTGGAGAACATCACGCTGCCGCTGGACCTCGCGGGCGAGGGCGGCGACCCGGAGTGGACCGACGCGCTCGTCGACATCGTCGGCCTGCGCGACCGGCTGCACCACCGGCCCGCCGAGCTCTCCGGCGGCCAGCAGCAACGCGTCGCCGTGGCAAGGGCGTTCGCCGGCCGCCCGGACGTGGTCTTCGCCGACGAGCCGACCGGCAACCTCGACTCACGCTCCGGCCAGGAGGTCCTCGGGCTGCTCGGCCGCACCGTGCGCCGCACCGGCCGCACGGTCGTCATGGTCACCCACGACCCGGTGGCCGCCGCCCACGCCGACGAGGTCGTCTTCCTCGCGGACGGACACCTGGTCGACCGGATGGACGCGCCGACCGCCGACCGGGTCCTGGACCGGCTGAAATCCTTCGAGGTGCGCTGATGAACGCCTCCGTCCGCCTGAGCGCGGCCTCCCTGCGCACCCACAAGCGGCGCTTCGCCGGCACGTTCCTCGCCGTGTTCCTCGGCGTCGCCTTCCTGGCCGGCACCCTCGTCATGGGCGACACGCTCCGCGCCGGCTTCGACACCATGTTCGGCGACGCGGCCCGCGGCACCGACGCCGTCGTCCGCGGCGCCGGCGCCGTCACCGCGCCCGGTGAGGGCCAGGGCGTGCGCCGGCCGGTCGACGCGCACCTCGCCGACGCCCTCGCCGCGGTGCCGGGCGTGGCCGCCGCCGAGCCCGACATCCAGGGCGCCGGCCAGCTCGTCGGGGCCGACGGAGAGCCCGTCGGCGGCCAGGGCCCGCCCACCGTCGCCGGGAACTGGATCGCCGACCCGGAGCTCAACCCCTACCGGCTCGCCGAGGGCCGCGCCCCGCTCGAGCCCGGCGAGGTCGTCGTCAACCGCGGCGCCGCGAAGAAGGGCGGCCTGCACATCGGCGACACCACGACCCTGCGCACACCCGACCCGGTCCGGGTGACGGTCGTCGGCCTCGCGACCTTCGGCGGCGAGGACGGCATGGCGCAGGTGACCTACACCGGCATGACGCGGGCCGACGCCGAGAAGTACCTCACGGCCAGGCCGGGCGAGGCGGCGAGCATCCTCGTACGGGCCGAACCCGGCGTGGGCCAGCGCCAGTTGGTGTCCCGTCTGACCCGCGCCCTGCCCGCGGGCGTCGAGGCGATCACCGGCCAGGAGTCGGCGCAGGAGAACACCGACCTGGTCTCCAGCCGGTTCCTCACCCTCTTCACCACCTTCCTGCTGGTCTTCTCCGGCGTCGCCCTGCTGGTGGCGACCTTCTCCATCCACAACACCCTCGCCATCGTCACCGCCCAACGCACACGCGAGAACGCCCTGCTCAGGGCACTCGGCGCCACGCGCCGCCAGATCACCGCGGCGACCCTGCTGGAGGCTGGCGCCGTGGCCGTCACCGCGTCGGCGGCCGGGCTGGCGGGCGGCATCGGCGTCGCCGCGGGACTCCGGGCGCTGTTCCCGGCGATCGGCTTCCCCTTCCCCGACGGCGACCTGGTGATCGGCGCCGTGTCGCTGGCCCTGCCGCTCGCGGTCGGCGTCCTGGTCTGCCTCGGCTCCGCCCTCCTGCCCGCCGTACGCGCCGGGCGCACCGCCCCGCTGGCCGCCCTGCGCGAGACGGCCGTCGACCGCTCCGGCGCCTCCCGCACGCGGGCCGTGGCCGGAGCGGGCCTCGCCGTCATCGCCGTCGCCGTCACGCTCACCGGCGTCCTGGCCGCACGGTCGCTCTGGGCGGCGGGAGCCGGCGCCGTCCTGGCGCTGGTGTCCTTCGTGGTCCTCGGCCCGGTCCTCGCCGGCGCGGCCGTACGCGCCCTCGGCGGCCCCCTCGGCCGGCTGCGCGGCGTCACCGGGTCCCTCGCGCGGCGCAACGCCCTGCGCAGTCCCCGGCGGACGGCCGCCACCGCCACCGCCCTGATGATCGGGGTGGCCGTCGTGTCGCTGTTCACGGTGTTCGCGGCCTCGCTCAAGGCGACCATGGACCAGACCGTGTCGCGGTCCTTCGCGGGCGACGTGGCCGTGAGCACCCCGTCGTTCGGCGCGGGCGGCAGCGGACTCAGCCCCCGGCTCGCCGCGGCGATCGGCCGCCTGCCCGAGGTGGACACCGCCGTGGGGCTCGGCCGCGGCGTGGCCGAAGTCGACGGCAAGGGGAGGGCGTTGACGGTGACCGACCCGGTAGCCCTGGAACGCACCTTCGACCTGGGCGACATCGACGGCTCCCTGCGCCACCTCGGCGCCGACGGCATCGCCCTCACCAGGAAGGAGGCCGAGAGGCAGCGCCTCACCACCGGCGACACGGCGCGGCTCGCCTTCGCCGACGGCCGGACGGAGACGTTCACCGTCCGCGCCGTCTACGGCCGCTCCGAACTCGCCGGCGACTACGTCATCACCCGCGCCGCCTGGGCCCCGCACCGCACGCAGGACGCCGACAGGCTCGTCGCGGTCACCTTCCGGGACGGCGTGCGCGCCGACGCGGGCAGGGCCGCGGTGCGGAAGGTCGCCGCGCGCTACGGCAACCCCGAGGTGCAGACCCGCGCCGAGTACGCGCGCTCCTCGGCCGGCGGCATCGACATGATGCTGACCCTGGTCTACGCGCTGCTCGCGCTCGCGGTCCTCATCGCGCTGCTGGGCATCGCCAACACCCTCACCCTGGCGGTCCACGAACGCACCCGCGAACTGGGGCTGTTGCGGGCCGTCGGCCAGACCCGCCCCCAACTGCGGGCCATGGTCCGCTGGGAGTCCGTCCTGGTCGCCGCCCTCGGCACCGTCAACGGTCTCGCCCTGGGCACCTTCCTCGGCTGGACCCTGGTCGAAGCCTCCGACGGAGCGAGCGACAGCGCCTTCGCGTTCGCCGTCCCGCCGGTGCGGCTGCTGACCGTGGCGCTGGTCGGCCTGGCGGCCGGAGTCCTGGCGGGCCTGCGCCCGGCCCGGCGGGCGGCGCGCCTGGACGTCCTGCGCGCCATCGCCGCCGAGTGACGGCGACGGCCGACCGGCGGTGGCGGCCGACCGGCGGTGGCGGCCGACCGGCGGTGACGGCCGACCGGCGGTGACGGCCGAGTGACCGTGGCGGCCGATCGGCGGTGACGGCCGACCGACGATCCCCGGCGGTGGCGGGGCCCGGTGCTCCCTCGCCCCCACGCACCGGCCGCCGGGCGGCAGCGCGGGCGCGGGCCGGGATGTCTCACCGCCCGGTCAGCCTGCGACGGCGGACCGGGCGGGAGCGTGTGCGTTCCTGCGGCCGTCGGCCACGGGCTCGACCTCGGCGAACCGGCGGGCCGGCGTGTCGGCGGTGCGGCGCGGGGGGCGGGCGGCGGCGGTGACCGGCGAGGTGGGCAGGGTGAACCAGACCACCTTGCCCGACTCGCCGTCCGGGCGCGCGCCCCAGCTCTCGCTCATGGCGGCCACCATGGCGAGCCCGCGCCCGCTGGTGGCGCCGGGGCCGACGTCCCGTACCTCGGGGAGCCGGGGGTCGTGGTCGTGCACCGAGACCATGAGCCGGTCCAGCAGCAGCTCTATCTCGACGGTGCACACCTTGTCGGGTTGGGCATGCCGGTGGACGTTGGTCAACAGCTCCGTCACACCGAGCGCGGCGCGGTCGATGAGGGTGTCCAGATGCCAGTAGCGCAACTGCGCTGAAAGGATTCTGCGGACCTGGCCGATCCGCGACGGCAGGGCTTGCAGCTCCACCGCGCAGTGCCTGCTTGGGTGACTGATCACGGCTGCGACTCCCCGACTTGAAGGGTCCGGAAGAACACGGAGTTCGGATCCAGCAGCGCCAGAATGGGAAAGGCCGCCTGCTGTCGTGCCCGGCGGGCTGGTTCGCAGCGTTATCGCCGGTAAACCCAGAGTGACGTGTGACCAGCGTGACGCAAGGGGCGCGACACCGCAACTCGCGCGGACCGTCCGCGGATCCCGCGCGTCCCGCGTCGGCCGGTCCGCCAGGGCGGCGCGACCGCGCTCAGCCGCCATGCCGGGCCGCGTTGCGGACGGCCTCGATGAACCGGCGTGCCGCGGGAGGTCCTGGCTCGCCCGGAACGGGGTCGTGATCGCCCAGGGTCAGCAGGTACCGCTTGCCGCCGAGGTCCGCGAGCGCCCGGTCCTGCGGCGCGAACCAGGGCCGCGAGGCGCGCACCGCCCGCACCGGCGCGCTGTCGATCTCGCTGCCGTAGCTGGTGAGCAACTCGACCCTGCCGCCGCTGATCCGGACCTGTCCGGCCCGGGTGAGCGAACGCAGCCGCTTCCCGATCCGCACGCCCGTGGCCGTGAACTCCGGCTCGGCCATGCCGCCCACCCCCTCGTACGTGTCCGGCGCGCCGGACCGCGCGCCCGGGCGGGCCGCGGCCCAGCTCGAATGGTGATCCGGTGTGGCTCCGTCCGCTGCAGTCTGCCCGCGCCCGGCGTCGGGCACCAGCGCGCACGGGGGCCTCACCCAGCGCGCCCGGAGCACACGCGCGAATGCGCCCCCACCCCCTTGCGCCCCCCGTGCCCCAGGCCGGTCTTTGGGCCGCTCAAAGAAGCGTTTATGCAGGTGAGAAGCGTGCGCGAGGTGTCTATCATCGGGGCGACGGCCGTACCTTCCCCGGTGTGCGGCCCCGCGTGAGGAGCACCGCCGTGACCATTTCGCAGCAGATCCCGAACGGCGTGACCCTCGACATCGACCGCAGCGACGACGCCTACCGCGGTTGGCTGAAAGAAGCGGTCCGCAAGGTTCAGGCGGACGCCAACCGTTCCGCCGACACCCACCTGCTCCGGTTCCCGCTGCCCGAGAAGTGGGGGGTCGACCTGTATCTGAAGGACGAGTCGACGCACCCGACCGGCAGCCTCAAGCACCGGCTCGCCCGTTCGCTCTTCCTCTACGCCCTGTGCAATGGCTGGATCCGGCCCGGCCGCCCGGTGATCGAGGCGTCCAGCGGCTCGACGGCCGTCTCGGAGGCGTACTTCGCCAAGCTGATCGGCGTGCCCTTCATCGCGGTCATGCCGCGCACGACCAGCGCCGAGAAGTGCCGTCTCATCGAGTTCCAGGGCGGAGAGTGCCACTTCGTGGACGACCCGCGCGGCATGTACGAGGAGTCGGCCCGACTGGCGGCCGAGACCGGCGGCCACTACATGGACCAGTTCACCTACGCCGAACGGGCCACGGACTGGCGCGGCAACAACAACATCGCCGAGTCGATCTTCCGCCAGCTGGAGCTGGAGCGGTTCCCCGAACCGGCCTGGATCGTCGCCACGGCCGGCACCGGCGGCACCTCGGCGACCATCGCCCGCTACGTCCACTACATGCAGCACGACACCCGCGTCTGCGTCGCCGACCCGGAGAACTCCTGCTTCTTCGACGGCTGGAGCACCGGTGATCCGGACATCACCTGCGACTGCGGCTCCCGTATCGAGGGCATCGGCCGCCCCCGCATGGAGCCGAGCTTCCTGCCCGGCGCGATCGACCGCATGATGAAGGTGCCCGACGCGGCCGCCATCGCCGCCGTGCGGGCACTGGAGCGGGTCATCGGCCGCCGGGCCGGCGGCTCGACCGGCACCGGGCTGTGGAGCGCGCTGAAGATCGTCGCCGAGATGGTGGCCGAGGGGCGCCGGGGGAGCGTGGTGACGCTGCTGTGCGACCCGGGCGACCGGTACCTGGACAAGTACTACTCGGACGCCTGGCTCGCCGAACAGGACCTGGACATCGCGCCCCACACCGCGGCGATCGAGTCCCTGCTGCGGACCGGAGTCTGGTCCGGCTGAGGTTCAGCCCGCCAGGCGCCGGTCCAGCGAGGTGACCGCGTCCCGGAAAGCGCGGCCCACGCCCGCCCGAGCGGCCTTCACCACCAGCCGGAAGGGAGCCGACCCGTCCGCGGCGAAGGTCCACCGCACGCGCGTTCCGCCGCCGGCGGGCACGAGCCGCCACTCCTCCGCGAGCGCCCGTGGCCCCGGCGCGCCGGTCGCGTCCACACGGTAGGCGTACACCCGCCCCTTCTCGGCGGCGAGGACCGTCTCCTCCAGACGCGTGCCGCCCCTGAGCCGGATCTCGCGCCGGGCCCCGTCGTCGAGCGGCCGGGCCGCGGTCACCGCCGCGAACCACTCCGCCCAGCCCGGCACGTCCTCGGCCAGCGCGCGGTACACCGCGTCCGGGGCCGCGCGGACCTCCCGGGCGAAGACCAGCCGGACGGGCGCGGTCTCGAGGAAGTCGAGCCCGACGGGACGCAGTCGGCGCGGCATGGACATAACCCCCTTGAGGGAAGGGCGGTCGGCCTGTCGGCGGCACCATAACCGGCGGCCCGCCGGATGTCTGCACCTTCGGCCGGACCTCTGGACCGTCCGGCCGGATGCCCGCCCGTCCCGCCGGATCAGTCCTCCGGCCCGCCCGCCACCACCAGCTGCCGCAGCTGCTCCGAGATCTCCGCGCGGGCCGGTTCCGGCAGACCCGCGTCCGTCACCAGGGTGTCGACCTGCTCCAGCTCCGCGAACGAACTCAGCC
This sequence comes from Streptomyces sp. H51, assembly GCF_035656535.1. Taxonomy (NCBI): domain Bacteria; kingdom Bacillati; phylum Actinomycetota; class Actinomycetes; order Kitasatosporales; family Streptomycetaceae; genus Streptomyces; species Streptomyces sp. H51. The sequence goes on along the minus strand of NZ_JAYMHD010000066.1, from coordinate 277,849 downwards.
CCACCACACCCCACTTGGTGTGGTCCGCCACCACCACCACACGCCGCGCCGACTGCACCAGCCGGCGGTTGGTCTCCGCCTCGGCGAGGTTCGGCGTCGACAGACCCGCCTCGACGGATATGCCGTGCACCCCGAGGAACAGCAGGTCGAAGTGGAGCGCCCCGATGGCCCGGTCGGCCACCGGTCCCACCAGCGAGTCCGACGGAGTGCGCACGCCACCGGTCAGCACCACCGTGGCCGCGCCCTGCCGGGGGCCCGAGGTGCGCTGCGAGGCGTGGAAGACGTCGGCCACCCGCACCGAGTTGGTGACGACGGTGAGGTCCGGCACGTCGAGCAGATGGTGGGCCAGCGCGTACGTCGTCGTACCGCCCGACAGGGCGATCGCGGTGCCCGGCGCCACCAGTTGGGCCGCGGCGCGCGCGATGTCCTCCTTGGCGGTCAGCTCCAGCCCCGACTTGGCCTCGAACCCCGGCTCGTGGGTGCTCGCCTCCACCACGGGCACCGCGCCGCCGTGCACCTTCTCCAGCATGCCCTGCCGGGCCAGCGCGTCCAGGTCACGGCGTACCGTCATGTCCGACACGCCGAGCTTGCGCGTCAGCTCGTTGACGCGCACGCCGCCCCGGCGTCGCACCTCGTCCAGGATCAGGGCGCGCCGCTGCTCCGCGAGGAGGTTCTGATTCTCGCTCACGTACGCTCCGGTCCTTTCGTCAAGCGGTCCACCACACCCTGCGCGTGCTCCCCGGATCCTCGGCTCCGCCCGAACCCGGGAGGACCCTCGTCGACCAGGACGTTCTCCCGGCCCCGGTGCGCGGGCGTCCCATCCTCGCACGCCTCGCGGACAGCGGCGCCACCGGCGGCCCCCAGCACGCACACGCCACCCGCTCCCCGTGCGTCCCGCTCCGGTCACCCGGACAGGCGAGATTCGGTAACGACAGGTGTGAACCGCCCTCCCAGCGGAGATCCTGTGCCCGCACGCACAACACAACGGCGCGTCACGGGGAAGTGCGACAGTGGAACGTGCGCAGGAACGTGCCTCGGCCGGCGGGACGGACGGCCCCGCCGGGCGGTCCGGGGAATCCGCGGCAGCCCTCGAACTCCTGGTGCACGGAGTCGGCGGCACCACGCCCGAGAAGATGCTCGACGACCCGCGCACGGTGCGGATCACCGGCGACCACACGGCGGCCGTCTTCCGGCGCGCCGTCGACGCCGACGCGGAGAGCAGACCCGGCGAACACCGCGGCGGACCCGTGCCGGAGGCGTACGTCTGGTGCAACCTCACCTCCGGCAACAGCAGCCGCGCGCTGTGGCTCCTGCTGCTGCCGTTCATGGTCGTCAACCTCGCGCACTGGATGCGCCCCACCGCCCGCGAGCGCGGCCGCACGGTCCGCCTGTACGGCCTGCTGGTGCGGCTCGCCGGACTGACCCTGACGGTGCTGCTGGTCGCGGCGGCCTGTGAGGTCGCCCTGGACCTCACCGCCTGGCAGTGCGCGGGCACGCGCGCGTGCGCCGAACGGCACTCCTGGCTGGGCTTCCTCTCACCCGACGCGGCGCACGCCGGCTGGTGGAGCCGGCCCGGGCGCAGGCTCGCCCTCGCCGCGGCGGTGCCGACCGCGCTCACCGGTCTGCTGTGGTACCTCTCCCACCGCACCTGGAGCGCGTACGAGTCCCAGCAGCCGATCTCCCGGACCCACGAGCCGGAGGAGGAGACCGGCCGTACCGCGCTGGGCCGTCCCGGCTTCTGGTACGGGCGGCGGCTGGTCGCCCGGCTGCGTGCCGCCCACACCGCCGCCGGGCTGCTGACGGTGGCCGCCGCGGTCGGCTCGGCCGCGGCGCGCTTCGACCGCGCACCCGGCGGACCGGCCCTGCTCGACGTGCTGGGCCGGGGCCTGCAGGCGGCGCTCGCCGTCACCGGCGCCGTCGTGCTGTGGGTGGTCTGCCGCCGCGGGCGCAGCGAGAACCGCCTCGACCGCCACCTCGACGGGCACCTGGTACGGCGCCTGCCGCTCACCGCGCTGGCCCTGCTGGCGCTGACCGTGGTCCACGCCGGCTGGGAGCGCCCCGGATGGCGGTCGGCGGGCCGACTGGCGGGCGGCCACACCACGTTCGGCGGCATCATCCTGCTCCAGGGCCTGCTCGTGATCACCCTCGGCGTGACCGCCCATCTGCTGTACCGCACCCACCCCGACCCACGCGCCGCGATGCGGGGCCTCGGCGGTCCCGCCGTCGCCCTGCTGGCCTGCGCGCTCGGCGGGGTGATGTCCGGCGGGGTGGCGCAGCGGGTGTCCGACTGGCTGGACGGCACCGGCACCTCCATCGACGGCCCGCCGGTCCTGCTCACCTGGCAGGCGTCGGTGATTCCGCTGCTGCTCGTCGTCCTGCTGGTGCTGTGCGGCCTGCTGGGACGGCGGACCTGGCTGTCACGGCGCGGCGAGCTGGCCCGGGTGGAGCACGACTACCCCGGCGAGCCCAAGGACACGGCGCGCACCCGCCGCATCGCGACCACCCGCGCGATGGCCGCGCTCACCGACCGCGGCCCCCTCGTCGTCGCCGTCGTCTCCACCGCCACCCTGGTCCTCGGCGCCGGGGCTCTGCTCGGCGCGCAGTTGACCGAGCAGGCGCCCGTCCGGGCCGCCGGGCACGCCCCGACGTTCGTGCAGGGCGCCGCGGCGACCTCGCAGGCGCTGGGCTCCTGGCTGATCGGGTTCGGCTTCATCCTGTTCGTCACCTGGGGCAGACGCGCCTACAAGGACGCCTCCGCCCGGCGCACCATCGGCATCCTGTGGGACGTCGGCACCTTCTGGCCCCGGGCCGCCCACCCCTTCGCGCCGCCCTGCTACGCCGAGCGCGCGGTGCCCGACCTGACCTGGCGGATGGCGGCCTGGACGCGCGCCACCGGCGGCCGGCTCGTGCTCTCCGGCCACTCGCAGGGCAGCGTGCTCGCGGCCGCCGCGGCCTGGCAGCTGAGGCCCTCCGACCGCAAACGGATCGCCCTGCTGACCTACGGCTCCCCGCTGGAACGCCTCTACGGCCGCTGGTTCCCGGCCCACTTCGGCCCGGCCGCGCTCACCGCCCTGCACCACGAGGTCGACTGCTGGCGCAACCTCTACCGGCCCACCGACCCCATCGGCGGCCCGGTCCGGCTGCCCGGCGACTGCGGGCCCGAGGTGGACCGCCCGCCGCTGAAGGACCCGCTCGCCTACGGCCGCACAGCGCTGCATCCGCTGCCCGCCCCGATCCTCGGCCACTCCGACTACCAGGCGGACCCGGCGTTCGCCGAGGAACGCGAGCGGCTGCTGGCCCGGCTGCGGCCCGGAGTGCCGGGCCCGCGCCCTCAGGAGGACTCGGGCAGGTCCTCGGCGTAGAGCAGGGTCAGGTCGTCGGTGTCCGGCTCGGCCAGCTGCGCGACCCGGCTCGCGTGCCGCTCGACCATCGCCTCGAAGGTCTGCCGGGCCGTACGGCCGTTGCCGAACGCGGGTCCCTTCGGCAGGACGGTGAAGTACTTGAGCAAGGCCTCCGACGCGCCCGGCGCGAGCCGGTACTCGTGCTCGTCGGCCTGCTGCTCCACGATCCGCAGCAGTTCCTCGGGACCGTAGTCGCCGAAGGTGATGGTCCGGGAGAAGCGGGAGGCGACACCGGGGTTGACCGCCAGGAACCGCTCCATCTCGGCCGTGTAGCCCGCGACGATCACGACGACCGCGTCCCGGTGGTCCTCCATCAGCTTCACCAGGGTGTCGATGGCCTCCTTGCCGAAGTCCCGGCCGGCGTCCTCCGGGGACAGCGCGTAGGCCTCGTCGATGAACAGCACACCGCCGCGCGCCCTGTCGAAGGCCTCCTGGGTGCGGATCGCCGTGGAGCCGATGTGCTCGCCGACCAGGTCGACCCGGGACACCTCGACCAGGTGGCCCTTCTCCAGGACGCCGAGGGAGGCGAGGATCTCGCCGTAGAGACGGGCGACCGTGGTCTTGCCGGTGCCGGGGGAGCCGGTGAAGACCAGGTGCCGTTTGACCGAGGCCGCCTTCAGACCCGCCCGTTGGCGGCGTCGGCCCACCTCGATCATGTCGATGAGGGCGCGTACCTCCCGCTTGACGCTCTCCAGGCCCACCAGGGCGTCGAGTTCGCCGAGCACGTCCTGCGAGGCCCGCGCCGGCTGCTGCGGCTGCTCCGGCTGCGTGGCGGCGGCCACCGGCGCCGTGTCGCCGCTGCGGGGGCCGGGCACCGTGCCCAGCAGGCCGCCGGACGGGGCGGCCGTCTGCGTGACCGTCTCCCGAGCCGTGGGCGGCCGCACTCCCGCGCTCTCGTCGCTGGTGCAGTCCTCGACCACGGGACCGGCGCCGGGCGCCGCGTCCGCACCGGCGTCCGCGAACTCGTAGCCGCCGCGCGCGCACCGCTCCGTGCGGCACTTCTTCAGCGTCGTACGGCAGCCGTCTATCACGTGGAAGCCGTATCCGCCGCTGCCGGTCACCCGGCAGTTCAGGAAGGAGCCGCGGCCGCCCGCCGACACGTAGAAGCCGGCCTCGGCGGGGGAGTCGACCGTGCACCGCTCGATGGTGGGGTCGGCGCCCTTGGTGACGATCACGCCGGTCTGCGTGCCGTCCACGGTGCAGTTGTTGAGGGTGCCGCCGCTGCCGTGGTCGCGGAACCAGGCGCCCGTCGCGGCGTCCCGGATGCGGCAGTCGTCGAGCTGCGCGGTCGCGCCGTCGCTCACCGACACCGCCGTGTTGCGCACCTGCGACAGGTCGCTGTCGACGACGTCCGCCCGCGAACCGCGGTCGAGGACGAACAGGGCGTCCGGCACGTCGTGCACCCGGCACGAGTCGAGGACCGCGGTCGCGCCGTCGCTGACCCACACGGCCGGGTAGTCGCCGGTGCTGTCGAATATCTCGCACTGGTTGGCGTCGACGCGGGTGCCGGGGTCCCACACCGACAGCCCGTTGCGCCCGAACTGACGCACCGACGTGCGGGTCAGGGTGAGGACCGAGCGGGAACGCAGGTCGACCGCGTTCTCCGGGATGTCGTGGATGCGGCAGTCGGCGAGGGTGAGCACCGCCTCCGTGTCGAGGGTGACGCCGTCCGCCGTGGTGCGGTGCACGTCGCAGTCGGTGAGGTGCGCGGTGGCGCGGCCGGTCACCTGGACGCCGCTGCCCCGGACCTCGTACACCTCGCAACCCACCGCCTCCAGCGCCGAGTTCTCACCGGTGGCGGTCAGACCCGAGCCGGAGGCGTGGTGGATCCGGCAGCGCTCCAGGCGCGGGTGCGCGCCGCCGCGCACCGCGACACCCGCCTGCCCGGCCGCGACGACCTCGCACTCCTCGAACACCCCGCCCCCGCCGTCGACCACGGCGATGCCGATGCCCGCCGGGTTGTCGACGGTGCACCGGCGCACGGTCGGCCGCGCGCCCGCGCGCACCTCGATGCCGGCCGCGGACCGGGTCACGACCCGGACGTCCGTCAGCTCCGGCGCGCCCTCCTCGACGAGCAGCGCGGGCGCCGCCGCGTCCTGGCCCTCCACGTACAGGTCCTGCACCACCGCCGAGGCGCGCACGGTCAACGGCACCCCGTCCACGGGCGCGATCCGCACCGAGCCGGGGGCGCCCTCGGGGCCGCGCAGCGTCACCGCCCGCTGGACGACGAGGTTCTCCCGGTAGGTGCCGGGGGCGACGGTGAGGACGTCACCGTCGGCCGCGGCCTCCAGAGCGGCGGCGAGCGATGCGTACTCACCCGTGCGGCGCCGCCACCGCGACGTGCCGGTGTGCGTCACCTGGACCGTGCCCTGTGCCATGGCGTTGCTGTGCCCCCACCTGTGTCGACGCGGGTTGTCGCCGAATGCTTCGGCCGGTCCACCGTAGCGTGCGCGCGGGGGGTGGGTTGACCACAGTCCGAAGGCCGTCAGCTGCCGGTGCCGGTCCTGCCCCAGTCCGGGCCCGCCTGCTCCCAGGCCCGGTCCCAACGCGCGTATCTGCGGCGGACCATGCGCCAGACGATCAGCCGCCGGGCGCATTCGACGACGCCGGCGGTCAGCAGCGCGGCGCCGACGCCGGCGAGGACCGCGTGCGTGGTCGCCGCGGCCGAGTCCAGCGGCCTGGCCACCATGCGGCCCTGACGGTCCGTCCATATCGCGAAGCGGTCGCCCGCCTGCGGTGACACGAGCCCGGCGATGGCCGCTTCGCGGTGCGCGGAGCCGTCGGGTCCGGTCCACTCGGCGAGTACGCGGCTGCGCAGGTCCCGCGCCGAGGAGGTCTCGGGGTCGGTGTCCAGCGGGACGCGGTCCAGCTTGCGCAGCACGGTGGCCGTCACCAGGTGGCGGGCCCGGTGCTGCTCCCGCACCGACCGCTGCAGGGTCTGCTGGGCGGCGCCGCCGACGAGTGTGCCGATGAGGGGCGCGACGGCCAGCATCAGCAGCAGGGCGACCAGCGCCACCCAGGCCTCGACCAGGTCGGTCCTACGGCGCAGCGGATTGCGCCGCCAGCGCAGGAGCCCGCCGATGGCTCGCACCGTCTCGCACCCCCTCCCGCTCCGCGACAACCCCCGGCGGAGCCGCTCACCCGCGGGCCCGGTCGGAGGAGAGCGGCGTCACTGCCGACCGACCGGGTCCTCGACCAGGACGTCTGAGGACTCCTCGGAGCTCCTCGGCATTCCTCGGACCAGGAATCCTCGGGCTCCTCACGACCACGCAACGCGCGGGCCGCGCCCCCCGGTTCCCGGCCGCCGCACGTTGTCCGGATCTTTCCGGCCACCGGCCCCGCGTCGCCGTACCGGGCCGCCCGTTCGTCTCCGGGGGCCGCCCGTTCGTCGCGGTGGGGCGCAGGCCGGCCGTGTCCGGAAGCCGGGTCATCGGGCTGTCGGGCCGTCGGGGCGTCGGGCTGCCGGGCTGCCGGGTCATCGGGCTGCCGGGTCGTCAGTCCGCGGGGCTGCCGGGTGATCAGTCCGCCGGGTCGAGGATCCGCACCGGGTCGCCGACGCGGAGGGTGCCGCGGGTGAGCGGGACGAGGTTCTGCCCGAACAGCAGACCGCCGCCGAAGCGGCGGTAGCGGCCGAGGGTGCGCAGGGGTTCCTTGCCCCGCCGCGCGGTCTCCTGGTCGGTGGTGGTCACCACGCAGCGCCCGCACGGCTTGGCGACGCGGAAGACGACATCCCCGATGGCGAGGCGCGTCCAGTCGTCCTCGGCCCAGGCGTCGGCGCCGGCCACGACCACGTTCGGCCGGAACCGGTTCATCGGCAGGGGCCCCTCCGCCGGGTACTCGCCCTGCGCGATCAGGGAGTTGAGGGCGTCCAGCGAGGCGGCCGAGGCGAGCAGCAGCGGGTAGCCGTCGGCGAAGCTCACCGTCTCGCCGGGCCGGGCGTACGCCGGGTCGACGGGCCGGCGCGTCGCCGGGTCGTCCATGTGCACGAGGCGCACGTCGGCGCCGAGGAAGGCGCTGCACCAGGCGTGCGCGGCCGGATCGTCGGACGGGACGCCCTCGACCTTGTCCCCGAAGATCTCCACCGGCACCGTGCCGTCCGGGCGCGGGACCGCGACGTCCATCGGGTCCGCGCCGGGCGCGGACAGGCGGACGCCGCCGCCGGGCAGAAGCTCGGCGGCGGCCAGCGCGAGGCGCGGCTGCTGACGCTGGGTGACGACCTTTCCCCCGTGGTCGATCAGCACCCAGCGCCGGTCTCCGGCCAGCCCCCAGGGTTCCACCACGGCCTCCCGGGGCGAGACGCCCCGGAACGCCTTGACCGGATGGACGTGTATCGACTGCAGCAGCGCGTTCCCCATGCGGCCATCGTGCCAGGCGGCAGCGACAGCCGGGGACGGCGACCGGCCCCGTCCGGCACGCACGCCGGAACCGCGGGGCGCGGCAGCCGAGCCGCAGGTTCAGTAACCGCGGTACTGCTGCTGGTTGTAGTACGGGTCCTGGTACGAGGGCGCGGCGGGCCGTGGAGCGGCGGGCCGCATCGCCTCGTAGCCCATGCCGGTCGCCGCCACCGGGCGTGGCGGCTGCGGCTGCTGCGGGCCGGGGTAACCGCGCTGCGCGGAGGCCTGTTGCGGGATGTAGGCCGTGGGCGCCTGCTGCAGCGGAGCGGGCTGCTGCGCCTGCGGGTATCCGTAGGAGGGCTGGGACGGGGCCGACGGCAGGGCGGGAAGAGCCGACGGCAGGGCCGGCAGATGACTGCCCGGCATGTCGTACGCGGCGGGGACCCGGATCGGGGCGATCTGCGGAGTGCCCCGCTCGGCGACGAGCGAGTCGTAGATCGGGGTCTCCGGGAAGGAGGCGGAGTAGTAGCCGCCGCCATAAGTGGAGCGGGGGGAGGTCATGGCACATAAGTTAAGCCCACGATGTGCTGATTGGGGAGACCGATAAGAGGGTTGTTTTGCGCGTCGGCAGTGACTCCCGACCTCCAATGCGATCGAACTTGGCAAAAAGGGGCGCGGATCCGGGTCCGGGCCGGGTTCTGATCGGGTAAACCCCAAGTTCCGGGCGGGTTACCGGCGAGTCGGTCGCCGGTCTTCGCTCCCTTCTCATGGGAGTTGACGGCCCCAGGGAATAGGTTGTGCGGGAGAACCGAAGGGCTGCTGGGACGCGGACTCGCGCGCTGACACGTGATGGGGGCGGACATGTCAATGCCGAAAGGATCAAATACTCCGGTGCCGACCACGGCACTGAGAGTCGAATTGGGCTGGCGCGGCGGACCGGGCGTGCCGGACGCGGACGCCTCGGCGCTCCTGCTGGTGGGCGGCAAGGTCCGCTCCGACGGCGACTTCGTCTTCTACAACCAGCCGCTGCACGCCTCGGGCGCCGTCCGCCACGAGGGCAAGCGCAACGCCGCAGGCGGCGTCACCGACACCCTGCTGGTCGACCTCGCGCGCGTGGAGCCCGCGATCGAGAGCGTCGTCGTCGCGGCCTCCGCGGACGGCGGCACGTTCGGGCGGGTCCCGGGCCTCTACATCGAGGTCCGCGACGCCGCGCGGGGTGGCGTGGTCGCCCGGTTCGACAGTGCGGGCGCGAGCGTGGAGACGGCCTTCGTGCTCGGGGAGTTCTACCGCCGCCAGGGGGCGTGGAAGTTCCGTGCCGTCGGCCAGGGTTACGGCAGCGGTCTGGAGGGACTGGCCACCGACTACGGGATCACGGTGGGCGAGCCGCAGCACGCGGCGCGTCCGGCCGCGCCCGCTCCGGCGGCCCCGCCGGTCCCCCCGCCGGTGACGATGCCCCCGCCGGTCCCCCCGCCGGTGACGATGCCCCCGCCGGTCCCCCCGCCGGTGACGATGCCCCCGCCGGTCGCGCCCCCGGTGACGATGCCCCCGCCGGTCGCGCCGCCGGTCACCATGCCCCCGCCCCCGCAGCCGGCCGTCCCCGCGGCGCCGGTCCGGCTGACCAAGGTGACGCTCACCAAGGCGGCCCCCGCGGTCTCGCTCACCAAGCAGGGCGGCACCTCGGGCGCCATGCGGGTGAACCTCAACTGGCAGGTGCGCAAACAGTTCTCCGGCTGGGGCAGCAAACGCGGCCGCGCGGTCGCCATGCACTCCGACCTCGACCTCGACCTGTGCGCCCTGTACGAGCTCACCGACGGCAGCAAGGGGGTCGTCCAGGCCCTCGGCAACGCCTTCGGATCGCTGCACCAGCCGCCGTACATCCACCTCGACGGCGACGACCGCACCGGCGCCGTCGAGACCGGTGAGAACCTCACCGTCAACCTCGACCACAAGCATGCCTTCCGGCGGATCCTGGTCTTCGTGACCATCTACGAGGGCGCCCGCTCGTTCGCCGACCTGCACGCCACGGTCACCCTCCAGCCGCAGTTCGGCGCCGCGATCGACTTCTCGCTCGACGAGTGCACGGTCCCCTCGCCCGTGTGCGCCCTCGCACTGATCACCAACACCGGCCAGGACCTGGTCGTCCAGCGCGAGGCCCGCTACCTGGTGCCCGAGCGCGGGGTGAGCCCGCAGCGGACCGTCGACCACGCCTACGGCTGGGGCATGAACTGGACGCCCGGCCGCAAGTAGCCGCCGGGCCGCGCCGTCACCCCTCGTCGGGCACGGCGTCCGGGCGGGCGTAGGTGCGGCCCTTCCAGGCCGCACCGCGCCCCCGCCGGTGCTGCACCGCGGAGTCGACCGTCATCAGCAGGTAGAGGAAGGCGGTGAACGGCAGCAGCGGCGCGAGCCACAGCGGCTGGCGGTAGTAGTGGAGCATCGGCGCGTACGTCCCCGCCATCACCAGCCACGCCAGGCCGCCGAGGGACGCGGCCGCCGCGTCGCCGGCGGCCGCTCCCACGGCGAGCGTCACGGGCGGCACCAGGTAGACCAGCACCAGCCCGGCGACCGTGCCCGCCAGCAGCAGCGGGTTGTGCCGCAACTGGGCGTACGCGCTGCGCGACACCATCCGCCACAGGTCGTGCAGCCGGGGATACGGCCGCACGCTGTCCACCCGCTCGGCCAGCCCGAGCCAGACGTGCCCGCCGCCCGCCTTGACCGCGCGCGCCAGGGCCACGTCGTCGATCACGGCGTGCCGGATGGCGTCCGGGACGCGCGCCCGCTCGGCGGTGTCCGCGCGCAGCAGGACGCAGCCGCCCGCCGCGGCAGCCGTCCGCGCCGCCTTCCTGCCGATCCGGCGGAACGGGTACAGCTGGGCGAAGAAGTAGACGAAGGCGGGCACCACGAGCCGCTCCCACAGGCTCTCCACCCGCAGCCGCGCCATCTGCGACACGACGTCGAACCCGCCGGTACGGGCGGCGGCGACCAGCTGCCGCAGGCTGTCCGGCGCGTGCGCGATGTCCGCGTCCGTCAGCAGCAGGTACTCGGGGTCCCGCGCGCGTGCCAGCGCGATGCCGTGCCGCACGGCCCACAGCTTGCCCGTCCAGCCGGCCGGGGGCTCGCCCGGCGAGCCGACGGTCAGCGGCAGACCACCGTGCTCGCGCGCCAGCTCGCGGGCCAGTTCCCCGGTGCCGTCACGGCTGCCGTCGTCGACGAGGAAGACCTCCGCCCGTCCCGGGTAGTCCTGCGCGAGCAGCGACGGCAGGCTCTCGGGCAGCACGGCGGCCTCGTCGCGCGCGGGGACGACGACACACACGGGCGGCCAGTCGCCGGGCTCCTCACGAGGTGGCAGGCGCACGTCCGTGCGCCAGAAGAACCCCTGGCACAGCAGCAGCCACAGCCAGGCGGCGAGGGAAACGGCGGCGGTCCACGCGACGGGGCTCACGTCCGCAGTCTGCCCCAACCGACGGGCCGTCGAGGGCCCATCGTCTATCGTGGCCGGGTGAAGATCGCGCTCATGGACTCCGGAATCGGTCTGCTGGCGGCCACCGCAGCGGTACGGCGCCTGCGGCCCGACGCGGATCTCGTCCTGTCCCTCGACCCCGACGGCATGCCCTGGGGCCCCAGGACCCCCGAGGACCTGACCGCGCGCGCCCTGGCCGTCGCCGAGGCCGCCGCCGCGCACCGGCCCGACGCCCTCATCGTCGGCTGCAACACCGCCAGCGTCCACGCCCTGCCCGCACTGCGCGCCCTGCTGGAACCCGGCGTGCCCGTCATCGGCACCGTCCCGGCGATCAAGCCGGCCGCGTCCGGCGGCGGCCCCCTCGCGATCTGGGCCACGCCCGCCACCACCGGCAGCCCCTACCAGCGCAACCTCATCGCCGAGTTCGCCGACGGCGTGACGGTCACCGAGGTGCCGTGCCACGGTCTCGCGGAGGCCGTCGAGCACGCCGACCAGGCGGCGATCGACACCGCGGTCGCCGCGGCGGCCGCGCTGACCCCCGACGACGTGACGACCGTCGTCCTGGGCTGCACGCACTACGAACTCGTCGTCGAACGCATCCGCGCCGCGGTGCAGCGCCCCGGCCGCCCGCCGCTCGCCCTGCACGGCTCCGCGGGCGCCGTGGCCGCGCAGGCGCTGCGCCGGCTCGGCGAGCAGCCGGCCACCGGGGCCGCGGTGTCCGGCTCCCTCACCGTGCTGCTCAGCGGACGCGAGGGCGTGCTTCCGGAACCCGCCCTGGCCTACGACGAGGGCCGACTGCTGGAGGCGGTCACGCCCGCCGGGTGACCGGCGGCACGATCCGGGAGCCGGCCGTCCGCGTCGGCTCCGGCGGGTGGCGGCGCGTTCCCTCCGGTGTGTCGCGTCACTCTCCGCCATCCGGTGTCCGCGCAGCGAATCCTGAGTAACCTCGTAGTCATGAGGGACCACCCCCACCGCCGCTCCGCCGAGCCCCCGGACGTCTGGACCGGACGCGCCACCAACCGGATGCAGTGGCTGCTGGCGCTCGGCGGCGCCGCCTGCATGGCGCTCGGCATCGAGCTGGCCGTCGACTCGGCCTGGTCGTCCGGCGCCGCTCCACTCGTCATGTCGGTGGTCGGCTGCATCGCCGCCGGGCTGCTGGTCCTCTTCGGCACCCTCGCCTTCGTGCACGTCGACCTTCGGCTGGACCGGGAGTGCGTGGAGGTGCGCTGCGGCCACATCGGCGTGCCGCGCCGCCGCATCCCCCTCTCGCAGGTGGCCGGCGCGGAGTACGACGCGCACGTCACGCCGCGTCACTGGGGCGGCTGGGGCTACCGCTGGCGGCCCGAGAAGGGCACCGCCGTGGTGGTGCGCCGCGGTGAGGGCGTCGTGCTGCGTCTGTGGGACGGGCACACCTTCACCGTGACCGTGGACGACGCGGAGTCCGCGGTCCGGGTCATCCGGAACCGCCTGCGTCCCGGCCCGTCGGCCGCCGCCTCGCACTGACCAGGAGGCTCACGCCCGCGCCCGGCCGGCGCGTCCGGGCGCGTCGTCGGTCAGCGGGCGTGCCGTCGCCAGTCCGGCCAGGACGCCCGCGCCGGCCGAGACGGCGGTGAAGCTGAGGGCGTTGCCGACCGAGGCGATGCCCGCCAGCACGGTCAGGGCCGCGCCCGCGCTGAGCGCGACCGGCGTCGGCCGGGCGGAACGCCACAGCGCGTACAGCACCCAGCAGAACGCCGCCGCCAGCAGCAACACGCCGACGACCCCCTGCTCCGCCGCCAGTTGCAGCGGCGCCGAGTGCGGCTTGCCGTCCGGCGGCAGCGTCCGCAGCGCCGTCGGGCTCAGGTCGCCGAACCGTCCCGGGCCCACGCCGAGGGCGGCGTCCCGGCGGGCCAGCACCAGGGCGTCGCGCCACAGCCCGATCCGGTGCGAGGTCAGCGGGCCCTCCAGGAAGCGGGCGACCCCGCCCGGCAGGGCGCCCCCGGCCACGGCCCAGGTGCCCGCGGTCAGCAGGGCCGCGCCCAGCGCCAGGCCCGCGACGCCCGGGCCGCGGCGGTGCACCCGGCCGGCCGCCAGCGAGCACAGCAGCACGGCGGCGCAGGCGACGAACCCGGTGACCGACCCGAGGACGGCCGCGGTGACCGTGATGCCGGCCGCCAGCGCGCCGAGGGCCGACCGCCTGCCCGGTGTGGCGGCCCAGGCGGCGCAGCACGCGGCGCCCGTGGAGAGCACGAGCAGGGCGGCGGTGGCTCCCGCGTGTCCGAGCGGTACGGCGATCTGCGGGCCCGGGGCGAGACGCGGGACGGCCACCGTCAGGCCGGTCCCGGCCAGTGCCCCGGCGCACGGGGCCGCGACCGGCAGCAGCGCGCCGCAGATCCGGCCCGTCGCGTAGCCGGCGGCCACGGCCAGCACCGCGAGCAGTACGCCCTCCGGGCGGCCGCCGCGCACGCCCGCCGTGATCAGCGACCAGGCGGCGCACGCCCCGAGCACCAGCACGCCCGTCGCGTCAGAAACGTTCCGTCTGCCGCCGTCCTCCCCAGGACCCGCCACAGACGTCATCCCCCTGGAACGCACCCCGCCCCCCGAACCCGGCCGCCGTCCCGACCCCGCGCGCCCCGGACCGGTCCGGCCGCGACGGCCGGGCGACCGAGGCCCCGGCACACCGTAACCGCTGAGGGGCGTCGTGGGGACGGGCCGGGCCGGATCGCGCGGCCGGGTCGCGCCGCCGGGTCGCGCCGCCGGGTCGCGCCGCCGGCCGGCGCTGCCCTCACGAGGGAGCCCGGCCGGCCGGAGTTCCCCCACCACCACCGCACCGACCGCCGCTGTCCGTGCCGAGGTCACCCGCCGTAGACTCCGCAAGGTGACCGTCACCGCAACCTCCGTGGACGAGTCGGCCCCGCCGCAGTCGCGCATCGCCCCCGGGTGGCGTGCGGCACGCCTGGCGCGTCTCCTTCCGGCTCTCGCCGCGGCGCTCTCCGGAGTGCTGCTCTACGTCAGTTTCCCGCCGCGCACCGTGTGGTGGCTGGCCCTGCCGGCCTTCGCCGTCCTCGGCGGAGTGCTGCGCGGACGCGGCTGGAAGGCGGGCCTCGGCCTCGGCTACCTGTTCGGCCTGGGCTTCCTGCTCCCGCTGCTGGTGTGGACCGGGGTGGAGGTCGGCCCCGGGCCCTGGCTGGCGCTGGTGGCGATCGAGGCGCTCTTCGTCGCGCTGGTCGGCGCGGGCATCGCCGCGGTGTCGCGGCTGCCCGGGTGGCCCGTCTGGGCGGCCGCGGTGTGGATCGCCGGCGAGGCGGCACGCGCGCGCGTGCCGTTCCACGGCTTTCCCTGGGGCAAGATCGCGTTCGGGCAGGCCGACGGGGTCTTCCTGCCGCTCGCCGCGGTCGGCGGCACCCCGGTGCTCGGCTTCGGGGTCGTGCTGTGCGGCTTCGGCCTGTACGAGGCGGTGCGGTCGGCGGCGCGCGGGCGCCGCACCCGGGCCGTGCGGCGTTCCGCGGCGGCCGTGGCCCTGCTGAGCGTCACCGTCCCGGTCGCCGGAGCGCTGGCCGCCCGGTCCCTGGTGAGCGACGCGGCGGAGGACGGTCACACCACCGTCGCGGTCATCCAGGGCAACGTGCCCCGCTCCGGTCTTGAGTTCAACGCCCAGCGGCGGGCGGTGCTCGACTATCACGCGCGCGAGACCGAACGCCTGGCCGCCGAGGTCGACGCGGGCCGGATCGCCAGGCCCGACTTCGTGCTGTGGCCGGAGAACTCCTCCGACATCGACCCGTTCGTCTACGCCGACGCGCGCGCCGTCATCGACCGGGCGGCCAAGGCCGTCGGCGTGCCGATCTCGGTCGGCGGCGTCGTCGAGCGGGACGGGAAGCTGTACAACGAGCAGATCCTGTGGGACCCGGTCAAGGGCCCCACCCAGACCTACGACAAGCGGCAGATCCAGCCGTTCGGCGAGTACCTCCCGCTGCGCTCGCTCATCGGCGCGATCAACAGCGACTGGACCTCGATGGTCCGCCAGGACTTCAGCCGGGGCACCGAGCCGGGCGTGTTCACCATGGGCAGCGCCAAGGTCGGCCTCGTCACCTGCTACGAGGCCGCCTTCGACTGGGCCGTGCGTTCCGAGGTCACCGACGGCGCCCAGCTGATCTCCGTGCCGAGCAACAACGCCACCTTCGACCGCAGCGAGATGACGTACCAGCAGCTCGCCATGTCCCGGGTCCGCGCCGTCGAGCACAGCCGGACGGTCACCGTGCCGGTCACCAGCGGCGTCAGCGCGATCATCATGCCGGACGGCAGGATCACCGGGAAGACCGGCATGTTCGTGCCCGGCCACCTGGTCCAGAAGGTGCCGCTGCGCTCCTCCGAGACGCCGGCCACCCGGCTGGGGGTCCTGCCGGAGATGCTGTTGCTGCTGGTCGCCGCGGGGGGACTGGGCTGGGCGATCACCGTCCGAGTGCGCGGGCGGCGCGCCGGGGAGGTGTAGCCGTACGCCGGACGCACGCCCCTCGCGTCGCACGGAGGCGGCGCGGTCCGCCGGTTAGGGTCGGACTCATGCCTACTCCTGACTTCATCCGCCGGATACGGACCACGGCCGGCCACCAGTTGCTCTGGCTCCCGGGTGTGAGCGCCGTCGTCTTCGACGACGAGGGCCGGATCCTGCTGGGGCAGCGCGCGGACAACGGCAAGTGGACGGTGATCTCGGGTATCCCGGACCCGGGCGAGCAGCCCGCGGCCGCCGTGGTGCGGGAGGTGTTCGAGGAGACGGGCGTACGGTGCGTCGTCGAGCGCGTCGTCGCGGTGAAGTCGGGCCGGCAGGTCACCTACCCCAACGGCGACATCTGCCAGTTCATGGACATCTGTTTCCGCTGCCGGGCGGTCGGCGGCGAGGCGTGTGTGAACGACGACGAGTCCCTTCAGGTCGGCTGGTTCGAACTGGACGCGCTGCCCGAGATGGGCGAGTACCAGCACTTCCGGATCAAGCAGGCGCTGTCCGACGAACCCGCATGGTTCCAGCCCATGAGTGACGAATGAAGTGTGGGTGCTGACCACATGTGGCGGGGCAGGGGTGCTGCCTAGGGTCGAGGCATGACCCCGCCCACCGCCCCTGCGGCCCCCCACGCGTCCCCCCTCGACCTCGGCGGTCGTACCGCCCTCGTCACCGGTGCCGCCGGCGGCATCGGCCGCGCCTGCGCGCTGCGACTCGCGGCCGCCGGGGCCAAGGTCAGAGCGGTGGACCGGGACGCCGCCGGACTGGAGGAACTCGCCGACCGCGCCGCCGGCCTCGCGGGTGGTGTCGAGCCCCACGTCCTCGACCTCACCGACCTCGACGCCGCCGAGCGGGCCGCCGCCGGCACCGACGTCCTCGTCAACAACGCGGGGCTCCAGCTGGTGCGCCCCATCGAGGAGTTCCCGCCCGACGTCTTCCACACCGTGCTCACCGTGATGCTGGAGGCACCCTTCCGGCTGATCCGCGGCGCCCTGCCCCACATGTACGGGCAGCAGTGGGGCCGTATCGTCAACGTGTCCTCCGTGCACGGCCTGCGCGCCTCCGCCTACAAGTCGGCCTACGTCTCCGCCAAGCACGGCCTGGAGGGGCTGTCCAAGACCGCGGCCCTCGAAGGGGCGCCCCACGGCGTCACCTCCAACTGTGTGAACCCGGGCTATGTGCGCACCCCCCTGGTCGAGAAGCAGCTTGCCGACCAGGCCCGCGCGCACGGCATCCCCGAGGAACGCGTGCTGACGGAGGTGCTCCTGCAGGACAGCGCCGTCAAGCGGCTCGTCGAACCCGAGGAGGTCGCCGAGGCCGTGGCGTACCTGTGCACCCCGCAGGCCTCCTTCGTGACCGGCACCTCGCTCGTCCTCGACGGCGGCTGGACCGCGCACTGAGCGGGCCGGTTCCGCTGAGCCGCCGAGTTGTCCACAGGGCTGACGGGGCGGCCGTGCGATGGGTGATCCTGTGAGCATGCCTCGCGATCACACGCAGTCCGCCGAGCGGGTCGGCGCCGTACCCCCCGGTCCGGCGACGGCCGGTGCCGAACGCCCCGGTCCGGCGACCGACGGTACGGAACGCCCCGGTCCGGCGACCGACGGTGCCGAACGTCCCGGTCCGGCGACCGTCGGTGCCGAGACGCCGTTCCTGGAGCTGCTGGCCAGGGGCGCCTCCGCCGACGCCTACGAGCAGCCGGTGCTGCT
This sequence comes from Streptomyces sp. H51, assembly GCF_035656535.1. NCBI lineage: Bacteria > Bacillati > Actinomycetota > Actinomycetes > Kitasatosporales > Streptomycetaceae > Streptomyces > Streptomyces sp. H51. The sequence continues at coordinate 260,480 of NZ_JAYMHD010000066.1, read as the reverse complement.
CGCCCGCGCCGAGGGACGCTCCGCGGAGACGGTCGCCGCGCTGGAGCAGGCCAAGCTGGTCGCCCTGCGGGTGCGCGCGGAGCTGGAGGGCCGGCGCCGGCGGGAGGCGGAGCTGTCGGCGCTCTTCGAGACCGCCCACGACCTGGCCGGCCTGCGCGACCTGGACGCCGTGCTGCGGGCGATCGTGCAGCGCGCCCGCTCCCTGCTGGGCACGGACGTCGCCTACCTGAGCCTGAACGACCCGGCGCGGGGCGACACCTACATGCGGGTGACCGAGGGCTCGGTCGCCGCCCGCTTCCAGCAGCTGCGGCTGGGCATGGGGGAGGGGCTCGGCGGCCTGGTGGCCCAGACCGCCCGCCCCTACGTCACCGACGACTACTTCAAGGACGCCCGCTTCCAGCACACCCACTCCATAGACGCGGGCGTGCACGACGAGGGCCTGGTCGCCATCCTCGGCGTGCCGCTGATGCTGGGACACCACGTCATCGGCGTCCTGTTCGCCGCCGACCGGCGGGCCCGGGTCTTCGAGCGGGAGCAGATCGCGCTGCTGGGCTCGTTCGCCGCGCTCGCCGCCGCGGCCATCGACACCGCGAACCTGCTGACCGAGACCCGCTCCGCCCTCGCCGGGCTGGAGCGGGCCAACGAGATCATCCGGGACCGCAGCGCGGTCATCGAACGCGCCTCCGACGTCCACGACCGGCTCGCCGAACTCGTCCTGCGCGGCGGTGGGGTCCACGACGTGGCCGCGGCCGTCGCCGAGGTCCTCGACGGCACGGTCGAGTTCGCCGAGGCCGCCGCGACCCCGGCCGCAGCCCTGGCGGCGTCCCGAGCGGAGGGCCACGCCGTACGGCACCGGGACGACTGGATCGCCGCCGTCGCCGCGGGCGGCGAGCTGCTCGGCGCGCTCGTCCTGCGCGGCCACCCCCGCCTCGACCCCGTCGACCAGCGCACGCTGGAGCGCGCCGCGATGGTCACCTCGCTGCTGCTGCTGGCCAGACGGTCGGCCGCCGAGGCCGAACAGCGCGTGCGCGGCGAGTTGCTGGACGATCTGCTGGACGCCCGCGACCGGGACCCCCGCCTGCTGCGCGACCGCGCCTCCCGGCTGCGCGCCGACCTCGACGCCGTGCACGTCGTCCTCGCCGCCCGCCTGGTCGGCGCCACCGCGGACGCCGACCAGGCGGCGGACGCCCGGCGGCGCCTGTGGTCCGCCGCCTCGCACCTCGCCGCGACCCGCCACGGCCTCGCCGCCGCCCGCGACGGCGGGACCGTCCTGCTGCTGCCGCTCACCTCCGGTGCCACCGCCACCGACCTGGCCCGCCGCACCGCCCGCGACCTGGGCACGGCGGTCAACGAGGCGGTCACCGTCGGCGCCTCCGCGCCCGTCGGGGACCTGGCCGACCGCCCCGACGCCGTCGCCGCGGCCTACGAGGAGGCGCGCCGCTGCCTGGACGCCCTGGCGCTGCTGGGCCGCTCCGGCGACGGTGCCGCCGCCGAGGACTTCGGCTTCCTCGGCCTGCTGCTCGCCGGGGACCGGGACATCGCCGGCTTCGTCGAGCGCACCATCGGGCAGGTCATGGCGTACGACGCGCGCCGTGGCACCGACCTGGTCCGCACCCTGGACGCGTACTTCGCCTGCGGGATGAGCCCCGCCCGCACCAAGGACGACCTGCACGTCCACGTCAACACCGTCGCCCAGCGCCTGGAGCGGGTCGGCCGCCTGCTGGGCGCCGACTGGCAGAGCCCGGCCCGCGCCCTGGAGATCCAGCTCGCCCTGCGGCTGCTCCGGCTGTCCGCGCCCGAACAGGGCTGACCCCCGCACGCACATCGCGTACGGGGGCCGGTACCGGTTTCGGTGTCCGGGGGATCACACCGTGCGCGCGCCCTCCGCCGCCCGCGCCGTCGCCTGCTCCCCGCCGGCCGGGGAGGCCACGTCGGCCAGGTCCCGGTGACGCGTCTCCCGCGCCGCACCCACGGCGACGAGCGTGAGCACGGCCGCGGCGATGACGTACAGGGCGATCGGGGTGGAGCTGTCGTAGTCGGCCAGCAGCGCGGTCGCGATCAGCGGGGCCGGGGCGCCCGCCGCGACCGAGGCGAACTGGGCGCCGATGGAGGCGCCGGAGTAGCGCATCCGGGTCGCGAACATCTCGGAGAAGAAGGCGGCCTGCGGCGCGTACATCGCGCCGTGCAGCACCAGGCCCACGGTCACGGCGAGGATCAGGCTGCCGAAGCTCCCGGTGTCGACGAGCGCGAAGAACGGGAACATCCACAGCCCGACACCGGCCGCGCCCAGCAGGTACACCGGACGCCGTCCGACCCGGTCCGACAGCGCGCCCCAGGCGGGGATGACCGCGAAGTGCACGGCCGACGCGATCAGCACGGCGTTGAGCGCGGTCTGCTTGGAGACGCCGGCGGACGTCGTCGCGTACACGAGGATGAACGCGGTGATGACGTAGTAGCTGATGTTCTCCGCCATGCGTGCGCCCATCGCCACCAGCACGTCACGCCAGTGGTGGCGCAGCACGGACACCAGCGGCAGCTTCTCCGGCTCCGCGTCGCGGGCGGCCTTGCGGGCCTCGGCGTGCGCCAGCGCCTGCTTGAAGACGGGCGACTCGTCGACGGACAGACGGATCCACAGGCCGACGATCACCAGCACGCCGGAGAGCAGGAACGGGATCCGCCAGCCCCACGAGACGAAGGCGTCGTCCGACAGCAGGGCCGTCAGCGCGGACAGCACGCCCGTCGCGAGCAGCTGTCCCGCGGGCGCGCCGGTCTGCGGCCATGAGGCCCAGAACCCGCGGCGCCGCGCGTCCCCGTGCTCGGACACCAGCAGCACCGCTCCGCCCCACTCGCCGCCGAGCGCGAAGCCCTGCACCAGGCGCAGCGTGGTCAGCAGCACCGGAGCGGCGGTCCCGACCGTCGCGTGCGTGGGCAGCAGACCGATCGCGCACGTCGCCCCGCCCATCAGCAGCAGGCTCAGCACCAGCAGCTTCTTGCGCCCGAGGCGGTCGCCGTAGTGCCCGAACACCAGGGCGCCCAGCGGGCGGGCGGCGAATCCGACGGCGTACGTCAGGAACGACAGCAGCGTGCCGACCAGCGGGTCGGAGTCCGGGAAGAACAGCTTGTTGAAGACGAGCGCCGCGGCGGAACCGTAGAGGAAGAAGTCGTACCACTCGATGGTGGTGCCGATCAGGCTGGCGGCGACGATGCGCTTGAGGTTGGTCGGCGTCGGTGGAGCGGTTGCTGCGGAGGCCATGTGCGCCACTTCCTCGTGTGCGGTGGGGACGGGTACGTGTCGGCACACCGTAGGAAGATGCAGGTCACAGGCGTATGTGCGGGGACTACATAGTTCTGGGTGGTGGAGTGCGTGCGGCCACCATGGAGGTAGCGTTCGGGTCTCCTCCGGACGTGACCCTCCTCGGTCGCAGTGGCCACTGAGGTCCCTGGTGTCACTTCCGTGTCACTTCCTTGTTATCTTTTGATCATGTCTGATGGGTGAACTGGCCGCAGCATGGCGTGAGTTGACAATTGATGAAAGTGCGGAGAGTGGCATGGCTGAATCGGCTGAGGTGGCGGCGGCGTTACCGGCGCCGATCGACACGCTTCTCGCCGCCGCCGTCGCCCGGCGCTTCTACCTGGAGCACCGGTCGAAGGTGGAGATCGCCAAGGAGTTCGGCATCAGCCGGTTCAAGGTGGCCCGCCTCCTCGACGCGGCAGTCGCCCACGACATCGTGCGGATCGACATCACGGTGCCGGCCGAGATCGACGTCCCGCTCGGGCGGGCGCTGACCGAGCGGTTCGGACTCCGCCACGGCATCGTTGTCAGCCTGGAGCGCGGCGAGGGCGGTACGGCCTCCCCCGCGGACCAGCGCCACAACGGCCGCTGGCTCGGCACGGCGGCGGCCCGGCTGCTCTCGGAGATCGCCGAGGAGGGTGACGTCCTCGGGCTGGACGGCAGCCACTCGGTGGACGCGCTGAGCGAGGCGGTCACCCGGCTGCCGCTCTGCGACGTGGTCCAGTTGACCGGGGTGCACGGACGGGACCTCGCCCGCGACGCCGCGATCACCGCGGTCCACCGGATGGCGGCGGCGGGAGGCGGCAGGGCGTTCCCGCTGCACACGCCGTTCCTCCTGCCCGACGCGGCGACCGCCGCCGTGCTGCGCAGCCAGCCCGCCACCGCCGAGACGCTGGACCGGTTCGGCCTGGTCACCAAGGCCGTCGTCGGCATCGGCGCGTGGGACGCCCCGCACTCCCCGGTGTACGGCGCCATGTCCGAGCGGGAGCGGGAGACGCTCCGGGCGGCGGGAGCGTGCGCCGAGGTGGCCGGCCACGTCCTGGACGCCGTCGGCCGGCTGATGCCCACCGAGGTGAACGCCCGCACCATCGCGGTCGGTGCCGCCGAACTCCGCGGCATCGCGGAGCTCATCGGTGTCACGGCCGGTGGGCGCGGCACCGGAGCGGTCCGCGCCGTACTGAGGTCCGGACTGCTCACCGGAGTCGTCACGGACGCCGCTACCGCGCGCCGTCTCCTCTGGCACGACGACCCGGACGACCCGGCACGGACCGCGGTGGCGCCCCGATTCACCGAATGAGGACAGCGATGAGCCAGCAGGACGAGGCGCTTCCGCCCGTTCCGGACGACATACGTGAGGCGGGCCGCCTGGCCCCGGACCACTGGCTGGGGGTGGTCGACCCGATGTGGTCCGGGGCGGGGAGGCCACCGGAGTGGGCCGTCACCGGACGGTGGCGGTCCGGCCTCGACGGCGAGATCGTCGAATGGGAGGAAAATCCCGCGTACCGGCCCTCGCCGCGTGCGCTCGGCTGGCCCGAACCGGAGGACGAGGTGGACCGCGCCGTCCAGTTCGCGTCGACCGGCTACGGGCCCGGCGAGGCGGTGCCGGCCGCGCTGGTGGGGCGCGAGGTGGCCGTGCTGACGGCGCCGGGCGGCGGCCTGCTCAGCGCGGCGGCGCCGGACGGGACGCCGGTGGTGCCGGTGTTCACCTCGTCGGTGTTCCTGCACACCACGGGGCGCTTCGCCTTCGAACCGGTCGGTGTGGAGGACCTCTTGGCGCGCGTTCCCGAAGGGCACGTGCTGTATCTGAACCCCTCGGCCGCGGTGAGCATGCTGCTGGACCCGGAGGCGGTCCGCGACGCGCTCCGTGACGGTACCGGGGAGCGGCCGCCCGCGGCCGCGCCCGCGGCCCCCACCGCGCGGGTGCTGACCGAGGCCGTTCACCCGGTCCGGGAGGCGGACGCGTGAGGCGCTGGTCTTCCGTGGTGCCGGGCCGCGGACGCGGGTCCGGCACCGGTACCGGCCGCCGGGACACGGCGCTCCCGGCCGACGGCGCGAACGGCACCGGAAACCGGGGCACCGGCGGCCCGCCCGTCGAGGACATCGACGGCGTGCTGCTCGTGCGCTCGGTCGAGGACGACTCCTTCCCCTTGGAGGTGGTGGCCGAAGTGGCGGGCGCCGTGAGCGGCGAGGAGGACGTCGTCACGGTGATCGTGGGCTCCACCGCCGGGGGCGGGGCACCCGACGCCGACCTCTGGGCACGGCTGGGCGCGCTGCTGGACTCCCTCCGCGCGCGGGGCTCCGAGCGGGTCCGGCTCGTCATGTCCGGCGCCGGGGACGACCGGCCGGAGCGGCCCTGCGTCGCCCGCCGGATCGCGGACGCCTGGGAGCTGGAGGTGACGGCTCCGGACGGGGCCGTCCTGATCACGCCCGGGGGCGCGCTCTTCGTCCACGGCGACTCCCGCCCCGGGTGCGGCTGGTGGCGGTTCGCGCCGGGCGAGAAACCCCGCAAGCTGGGCAGACGCGCCCCGGCGCCCGCCTGGGAGGAGGCGCTGGGCGCGGTGCCCGAGCGTACCGGCGGCTGCGTGGTGGACCGCGTGCCGGCGGGCGTGGCGATCCGCCCGGCTCAGGCACCGGGCCCGGCCCCCGACGACCTGTGTTACTCCGTGCCCGTCGACTTCGAGCGCCTCACGGTACTGGTCGGTGCCCCACAGGCCGAGGACGTCGCCGCCGACGAGGTCGCCGCCGTCCTCGCCGGGCTGCCGGAGGCGCAGCGCGCCCGCGCCCGGCTCGCGCCCGGCGGCCGGCGCGATCTGCTGCGGCTCGGGCAGTCGGTCGCCGACCTGCTGGCCACCGAGGTGGAGGTGCTCACCGGGCTGCCCCTGCTGGACGACCACGCACCGCCCGGAACGCCTCCCCGGCCCACGCTGGTCGGGCTGGACGGCAGGCCGAGCTGGCGGCCGTTCGTGTCGTCCGTGATCTGCGGGCCGGTCGACTCGAAGGGGCGGGCGCCTGTACCCCGGCCGACGGAGGTGCACCCGCCCGACTGGATACTCGGCGGCGGCGAACGGGGGACGGTACGGCTGACGGACCGCTGGCAGGCGACGGTGACCCGGGCCGGTCTCGCCCTGTGGGCACAGGACGGCCCCCGTCCCGGGCCGCTCGGACCGGCCGTCGACCCGGAGACGTGCGCCATCGAGCTGGGCATGCCGGGACAGCCGTTGGACGGCTCTCTGCTGCCCGCGCTGTCCCGCCTCCTGCACGGTCTCGGGACCGACCTCCGGTCCCGCACCACCCTGCTGGTCCGCGGCAGACTCCTGGCGGGCGACGGCGCCCTGCGCCGTCTGGCCGCCGACCACGGCGTACCGAACATCCGCTACGTCACCACCGGCCGGCCCCCGCGCCCCGGTGCGGCGACCGGCCGGCCGGTCGTGACCGCGCAGCCCGGACACGTCTCACGGTCCGGCGGCATGCCGTCGCACCGGTCCGGTACGGCGGTTGCCCTCCCGACTGCCGGGCCCGGGGTGCCATCGCCCGCGCCCGCGCCCGCCGCGCGCCCCGACGCCCCGCAGGGCGTCGGGGCCGCCGAAGTCAGCGGTGTTGCCGGCGGGTCTCCGGTGGCCGGGCCCGTTGCGCCCCCGGGTCCCCGCGCGGACGGAGGTGCTCCCGGCCGGCCGACCGCCGGTGCCGGGGTGCCCGTGCCGCCGGTGTCCCTCCGGGAGGGTGGGCCCGTTCCCCCGCCCGATTCCGTGCTGGGCGGCGGGGTCGCCGAAGTCGGCGTGGATGCCGTCGGCCCGGGGGGCGCGTCGGGCGCGCTCCCCGGGGCCCCTCCGGAGGCAGTCGAGCCCGATGAAGCCGAGCCCGGAGGAACGGAGCCCGGTGGAGCGGAGCCCGGGGGAGCGGAGCCCGGGGGAGCGGAGCCCGGGGGAGCGGAGCCCGGCGCGGTCGTGCCCACCGCGTCCTCGGAGCCCCGTCCGCGGCCGCGGCTCGGCGAAGGGGCCGCCTCCGCGGTGTTGCCGGAGGGCGGTGCCGATGTCGTGAGTGGGCAGGGGGTTTCCGCCTCCGTAGTGTTGCCGGAGGGCGGTGCCGATGTCGTGAGTGGGCGGAAGGCTTCCGTCCCCGCAGCGTTGCCGGAGGCCGGTGCCGGTCCAGGAGTCTCGCGGGCCCGGTCGGCGGCCGCTTCCCCGGACGGGGTGCGCGCCGGAGCCGATGGCGAACCCGGCGACGGCGGGGTCGGTGGGGCGGCGCGCGCCGCCGCTGGGGGAGACGGGCCAGGGCCGGACGGTGACCGGGCCGTGCGGGCCGAGCCGGGGGAGAGACCGCAGAGGCGGGTCGCCGAAGCGCCCGCCCCGCCCCGCGCCGTCCTGCCGTTCGTGCCCGGGCACATCAGTGGGGCCGCGGAGCGTGCCGCGTTCAGGGACCTCGCTGCCGGTTCCTGGGAGGGGCACGCTGCCGCGGTGTCCCGGGTGCTCACCCGGATGCCCGCGCTGCGCGGCCACGAACTGGAGGCGGCGCGGACCGACCTCATCGCCGCGCACGCCTACCTCACCGCCGAAGAGGGCCCGCTGCACCACCCGGAGCTGATCCGGGACCTGCACACCGGCGAGGGGCGCCTGCTGCCCTACGCCGGCTGCCTGGCGTCCGCTCTGCGCAGGCTGCCCTCCTACCGGGGTGTGGCGCTGCGCGGCGGTGACGCGGACGGCCCCGAACCGGCGGTCGGTGCTCTGCTGCACGATCCGGCGCCGGTCAGCGCCCTGGCCGGGGCGTCGGCGCTCCCGGCCGGAGCCCCCGGACGCTATGCGATCTGGTCCGTCACCGGACGCAAGGTGCGACAACTGCTCGACCGGCCGGGCGGCTCCACGGAGGCGTACGAGGAGATCGTCTTCGTGCCGGGGACCGGCTTCCGCGTGCTGGGGGTCCGGGCCACGCCCGAGGGCCGGTCCGTCGTGCTGCTGCGCGAACTCCCCGGGAACGCGACCGCCTACATGGACGGGGCGGAGGAGATGAGCGGGCTGGATCTCAAGGCGCTCGCGCACCTTGAGGAGGCACTCGCCAAGGGCTTCCGCGGCGGCGAAGTCCCGCAGTGGCCGGAACGCTGTGCCGGGCCCATCGGCCAGGACGGATAGCGAGCGGGTACCGCATCGCCCGCCCGCATCGCCCGCACGACCGCCTGTCACTTCACAGTCCGTACAGATCGAGGAGAACGATGGCAAGCCAGAACAAGCCGCCCGCTTCCGAGAGGCCCGAGGGCAGGGGCGGTTCGTCCGTGCGCAGGGCCGTCTCCCTCGGGTCGGCGGCGGCCGACCCCGGCCCGATGCTGGCACCGGCCGCGCGACGGGCGCCGGAGCCGGGCCAGGACGGGGCCGAGGGAGCGGAGAGGGCCCGCTCGGCCCCGACGGCCCCGGACGCCGCCGAGAGCGAGGCCGGCCCCGAGGCGCCCGCCACCACCGGGGAACCGGCCGCGTCGGCCGGTGCGTCGGCCGGGTCCGCTCCGGGGGAGCGTTCGGAGGCGGAGAGCGAGAGCGCCGCCGGGCCGGCCACCGGGGTCCGGGCCGTCGCGGACGCCGAGGCCCGCGGAGTCGGCGGTACCGCCGTGGACAGTGCCGCCGTGGACGGTGCGGGTGCGGACGGACCGCCGTCCGGGAACCCGAAGAAGCCCCTGCTCGCCGCCGCCGGCATCGCCGGCGTCGTCCTCCTCGCGGTGCCGCTGCTGATCTGGGCCACGGACGACTCGCGGCAGAAGAAGGACCACGTCGCGGTGGCCAACGGGTCCGACACGCTGCTCGAAGAAGATCCCCTGGAAGTCCCGAAGGGCGACTACTCCCCGGCGGCGCCGACACCGCGGCCGTCGACCGGCAAGCCGTCCGCCAAGCCGTCCGCCAAGCCGAGCCCGGCTGTCCACAAGGCGGAGACGGTGCCGAGTCCGGCCCCGACGAGCGAGCCGGCCGGGACGCCCAAGAAGGCGGCGAACCCGGTGAAGGAGAACACGGCGCCCAAGCTCCCGCCGAACACCGCCGCCTACGCCGTGCAGCGGCTGGCCGCCTCGAACCCCGGCCGGCACATCTGCTACCGGGTTCACGTGAAGGGCGTGGGCTGGACCGACCCCGTGTGCGACGGGGCCACCGCGGGCCAGGAGGGCAAGGGACGGCCGATCACGGCCATCAACATCGCGGTGGCCGACGCGAAGAAGGTGAACGGCAACGAGTTCGTCCAGAAGGACGGATGGACGACCGGCTGGTCGGGCGCGGTCGACGGGACGGACCTGGTCCTGGGAAGCGCCGCCTCGAACGCGCCGAACCTCAGCGGCTTCACCATCGGTGTCGACTCGGGAACCGCCTGCCAGAACCACAAACTCGGCGGGCACGACTGGGGCGGCCTGGCGTGCGAGTCCTCCCAGGGCTGGATCTTCGGCGGGTCGACGGAGCCTCAGTACTGGCTGGAGGCCGTCAGGTTCACCGTCTGACGGCGCGACAGCGCGGCGAACGCCCGCCGGTGTCAGGACGACCGGCGGGCGTCGGTGTTCAGGCGGTCACAGGGCCGCCTCCCGCCGCAGGGCCGGCGGCAGATCCTCCGGCAGCAGCGTGGTGAGGTCGGCGAGGCTGGGCGAACTCACCACGCCCAGCCGGCGGGCCTGGCTCGTCATCATCGTCTCCAGCAGACGCCGGGCGAGCCGCGCGTTGCCGAAGGACCGGTCGCGCGGGACGGCGTCGACATGGGCGCGCAGCGCGGCCAGGGTCGCGTCGGTGCACTCGTACCCGAGGGCTGCGGCGTGCCGGGACACGATGGTGACCAGCTCGTCGGTGCTGTAGTCCTCGAACGTCACGAACTTGGAGAACCGGGACGTCAGGCCGGGGTTGGAGGCGAGGAAGCGCTCCATCTCCTCGGTGTATCCGGCGACGACGACCACGATCTCGTCGCGGTGGTCCTCCATCAGCTTCAGCAGGGTGTCGACGGCTTCGCGGCCGAAGTCGTTCGACGAACCCTCGGGGGTGAGGGTGTAGGCCTCGTCGATGAACAGCACCCCGCCCAGCGCGCTGGTGAAGACGTCCTTGGTGCGCTGGGCGGTGTGGCCGACGTACTGGCCCACCAGGTCCGCCCGTGCCACCTCCACCAGGGAGTCACGGGGGAGCACCCCCAGCGAATGCAGGAGCTTCGCGTACAGCCGGGCGACGGTGGTCTTGCCGGTGCCGGGCGGTCCGCTGAAGACCAGGTGGTTGCTGATCCGGGGAGCGGGCAGCCCCGCGGCGATCCGCTGCCGGGCATTGGTGAGCAGGCTGACCAGGTCGGCGACCTCCCGCTTCACCGCCGCCAGCCCCACCATGGCGGTGAGTTCGGCCATCGGGTCGGAGGCGTCGCCGGTCTCCTGTGCCGTACCGCCGACGGCCGCCGCCTCGGCGTCGCCGACGTCCTCCGGCAGCAGCAGCGTCAGGTCGTTCTCCGCGGGGTCGGGCATGGCCGCGAGCCGGAGCGCCTGCCGGTCCACCATGTCCTCGAACACGCCGCGGGCCGCGCGTCCGTTGCCGAAGGTCGCGTCGCGCGTCATCCGCTCGAAGCGCACCACGAGGGCTTCCCGGGTCAGCGGCCCGAGCTCGAACCGGTGCCGGTGGCAGAGGCTCTCGGTGATCGTCACCAGTTCGTCCACCGCGTAGTTGCCGAATTCGATGGTGCGGGTGAACCGGGAGGCCAGACCCGGGTTGGCGGCCAGGAACGACTCCATCTGCTCGGAGTAGCCGGCCGCCACCACCACCACGTCGTCGCGGTGGTCCTCCATGAGTTTCAGCAGGGTGTCGACGGCTTCGCGGCCGAAGTCGTTCGACGTTCCCTCGACGGTGAGGGTGTAGGCCTCGTCGATGAACAGCACCCCGCCCAGCGCGCTGTTGAACGCCTCGGTGGTCTTGATGGCCGTACCGCCGATGACCTGCGCGACGAGATCGGCGCGGGCGACCTCGACCAGGTGCCCGCTCCTGAGCACGCCCAGTTCGGCGAGGATGCTGCCGTAGAGGCGGGCGACGGTGGTCTTGCCGGTGCCGGGCGGTCCGGCGAAGATCAGGTGCCGGCTCATGGAGGGGACCGGCATGCCCAGCCGGCGCCGGCGCTCCGCCAGCTGGTTGAGGTTGACCAGCGTGTTCACCTGGTGCTTGACGTTCTCCAGACCGACGAGCGCCTCCAGTTCGGCCAGCGGGCCCTCGGGCTCCGGCTCCCTGCCGGACCCGCCCGGGACGCCGTCCTCGCCGGCCGTCTCGGCCGACTCGCCCCAGACGTCCGGCAGGCCGTTGTCCCCGCTGGTCAGCAGCTCGACGGTCAGGCGCTCGCCGGCGCGGCTCTGACGCAGTCCCGCGCCGCGGTTGTCGCGTACGACGCACCGGGTGACGTCGACCGGTTCGGCGCTGTCGACCCGTACGCCGTCGCCCGTACTGCCGGTGATCTCGCAGGAGTCGAGAACGGCCCGGCCACCGCGCGACACCTGGACGCCGTGGGCCCTCGAACCGTGCACCCGGACCCGCTGCAGGACGATCTCGGCGCCGTCCGCCACACTGACCCCTGCCTCGGCGCTGTCGCCGATCTCGCAGTCCCGCAGGGTGCCCCGGCCGCGTTCGCCGACGAGGAGGCCCGAGCGGGCGGCGGAGCCCAGCACGGTGTCGCTGATCTCGGGAGCGGAGTCGTCGTCGATGCTCAGCGCGCAGCCGCCGGCGGACTCGACCTCGCAGCGCTCGACCCGGCCGCGGCCGTCGTCGGTGAACTCGATGCCGTGGCCGCCCGCGCCGGTGATCCGGGCGTGCCGCAGCAGGGGGTCGGCGGCGGAGCGCACCGAGATGCCGACACCGGCCGCGTCCAGGACCTCCAGCCGTTCGAACTCGGCTCTGGAGTCGTCCGCGAGCTGCACCGCCCCGGCGGTGTCGGCGCAGTCGCTCACCACCGTGTCCCGCAGCAGCGGGGCGCTGCCCTCGACGACCCGCACGGCGGCCTCGGTGGAGCCGTGGAAGGAGCACTCCTCCAGGGTCCCGCGTGAGCGGTCCAGGACGAGCAGCCCGCTCTTCTTGGTGCGCCGGGTGACGCACCCGCGCAGCATCGGGTCGGCCCCGCCGGAGATCACGATCCCGCTCTGGGAGATGGACTCGAACGACGTCTCCTCGATCTCCGGGCGGGACATGCTCGTGACCAGCAGGCCCACGGAGGCGTGGTGCACGGCGCACCGCAGCACCCGGGTCGAACTGTGGCCCTCCAGAGCGATGGCGGGCTTGTCGGTGCCGGAGACGTCGCAGCCCTCCACGGTGCCCCGGGCCTCGCCGCTCGCCAGGACGCCGTTGGCCCGTGCGCCGCGGATGCGGCAGTCGCGCACCAGGGGGCCGGCGGTCTCGCCGATGACCACGGCGGAGGTGCCGAAGTTCTCGAACGTGCAGTCCTCGACGACGCTCTCGGACTCCGACGAGTCGACCAGCCCGGCGCCGCCGGGGTTGGTGATCCGGCAGCCGCGGGCGGCCAGTGAGCCCTTGCCGCGAACCAGCAGCGCCGTCCATCCGGCGCCGGTCACGGTGCAGTCGTCGAGGGCGGCCTGACCGGCAGGTACGTCCACGACCGCGTCCTCCTTGTCGCGGCCGCGGAGAGTGAGTGCGCTGATCATCACGGCGTCGGCCATCAGGGTGACGGCGGTGCCGCTGCGCGGGCAGAGCTCGACGGTGCCCGGCTCGCCCTCGCCGACGATCGTCACCCGGTGCCTGATGACGAGGTTCTCGGCGTAGCGGCCGGGACGGACCCGGATCACCGCTCCGGTGCGGGCCTGGGCCAGTGCCTCACCGATCGTCCGGAAGCCGTCCGACCGTTCCGGGCCGACCGTGAGTATGTGACGTGCCACGCCTCGAACCTCCTTGTGCTGTGCGGTAGTTGGCGTTGTGCGCCGTGCAACTTGTGTGCATATCATGCGGACTATGCGGAATATCATGAAAGGCCGGAGTGCGGGTCTCGTGCTGGTGGTCGCCGTGGCCCTGCCGGTCACGGTCGGGCCGGCCTTCGCAGTCCCCGCCGCCCCGGCCGCGTCGTCGGCAAGCCCCCGTGCCGACGATCCCGGGACCACGCTGCTGCCCCCGCTGCCGGTCCGGCTCGGCGAGGGCAACCCGTGCACCGGGGCTTCCGGGCAGACGGCCACCAGGGCGGCGTGGTCGCAGACGGCGCTCGGGCTGTCCCGGGCCCAGCGGATCACCCGCGGTGCCGGGGTGACCGTCGCGGTGGTCGACACCGGGGTGGCCTCCGGCGTCCCCGGCCTGTCCGGCAGAGTGGAGGCCGTGGGCGGGGCGGACGCGGACTGCGTGGGCCACGGCACGTTCGCCGCCGGCCTGATCGCCGCCGCACCCGAGAAGGGCAGCGGCATCAGCGGGGCCGCCCCGCAGGCGGGGATCCTCGCCCTGTCCGGCACCGACGACCGCGGGGTGCCCTCCGTGGAACGCGTGGCCGCCGGCATACGGACGGCGGCCGACCGCGGTGCACAGGTCATCTACGTCGGCCAGGCCCTGCGCACCGGCAAGGCCGAACTCACCGCGGCGGTCGCCCACGCCACCCGGAAGGACGCGCTGGTCGTCGCCCCCGCCGCGCCGGACGCCGTGTCCAGCGAGGAGAAGGGGCCCGACGGCGAGATGCCCGAGGGCCCGTACTGGCCGGCCGCCGTGCCCGCCGCGCTCGCCGTGGTGGACTTCGGACCCGACGGCGCACGGCAGGAGCACGCGCCCCCCGCCTACCGGCCCGACCTGTCCGCGCCCGGCAGCGCGATGGTCAGCGTCGGACCCGAGGGCTCCGGCCACTACATCGGTTCCGGCGCCTCGCTGGCCGCGGCGGGCGTCGCCGGCGCCGCCGCTCTGGTACGCGCCTATCACCCCGGCCTCACGGCGGCCGAGGTCGCCCGCCGCCTGCTGGACACCGCCTACCCGTCGGACGTGCCCCGCCTCGACCCGTACGCCGCCCTGTCCCTCGTCCAGGACCGCACGAGGCCCTCCGGACGGACCCCGGCCCCCGCCCAGCTGCCGCACCCCACCGACGCCACCCCCCGCAACCGCTCCCTGGCGATCGCGGCCGGCGGCCTGACCACGGTCCTGCTGCTCGCGGCCGTCGCCGCGGTCGTCCCCCGAGGCCGCACCCGCAACTGGCGTCCCCCGGCCGCCTCCTGAGGAGATCGTCACCGGGCCCGTCCCCGTCGGCCCACCCGTCACCGCCGCGATGCTCCGGCGGTCGTGCCTCCCCCGGCGCCCCGCGGGCCCGGGAGGGACCCCCGGGGCAGCACGCTCGGGCGGCGGGGGTCCCCCCGCCCGAGCGCGGCCGACAGCGGGGGAGGCATCCCGCGGGCACCGGACCGCGCAACCGTCCCACGGCCCGCACCGACGCGGCGCACGCCACGGCCCGCACCGACGCGGCGCACACCGCGAACGCCGGTCCGCGCGACCACCGCCGACGGACCGTCGCCCGGGGAGCCGGTCCGGACACGCGAGCATCACAACGCGTCCCCCACGAGCCCCGTCTGCACCTGCAGGGTCTTGCGGCGGGCGATCCGGATCGCCCGCCCCGGAATCAGCTCCCGCCCCTTGACACTCCCGAAGAGGTACCCCTCGCTCGGCGGACACGACATCAGCAGGCCCGGCGTGTTGACCTCCTGCAACCGGCGCAGCAATGCCTCGTTGAGCCCGCGTCCCGCACCCGCCGACGACCGCGCCACCACCAGGTGCAACCCCACCTCGTGCCCCAGCGCCAGATGGTCCAGCAACGGAGCGAACGGCTGCGCCGTCGGCCCGCTGCCCACCATGTCGTAGTCGTCGACCAGGATGAACAGCCGCGGCCCCTGCCACCAGTCGCACAGCCGCATCCGCGACGGAGCGATGTCCTCGCCGGGGACCCGTCGCTTGACCGCCCGCGCCGCCCCGTCCACCAGTTCCCGCAGCATGTCCAGGGACACGGCGTGCCCGAGCCGGTAGGCCTCCGGAACGCTCTCCACCAGCTCCCGCCGGTAGTCCACGGTCATGATGCGCGCCTCGGCGGGCGTGTACCGCTCGGTGATGCCCCGCGCGACCAGCCGCAGCAGGTTCGTCTTGCCGCTCTCCGTGTCGCCCACCACGATCAGATGCGGGTTCTCGGTGAAGTCGTGCCACACCGGCGCCAGTTCGTTCTCGTCCAGGCCGATGGCGATCCGCAGACCGATGTCGCCCTCCGGCTCCGGCAGCTCCTCCGCGGGCAGTTCCGCCGGCAGCATCCGCACGCGCGGGGCGGTGGGCCCCGTCCAGTTCTCACCGATCGCGGCGACCAGCCCGGCGACCCCGTCCGCGAGGTCGTCGGCGTCCTCGACCCCGTCGACGCGCGGCAGCGCCGACAGGTAGTGCAGCTTGTCCGAGGTCAGCCCCCGCCCCGCGCTGCGTGGGATCGTGGCTGCCTTGCGGGAGTCGATCTGCGAGTCCATCGGATCACCCATCCGCAGCTCCAGCCGGGTCCCGGTCTGGTCGCGCACCGAGGACGACAGCTCCACCCAGCGGGCCGTGGTGATCAGCAGGTGGACCCCGTAGTTGAGGCCGCGGGCGGCCAGCGCGTTGAAGGTGGGGATGTGCCGGTCGAAGTCCTGGCGCACGGTGGCCCAGCCGTCGATGGCCAGGAACACGTCCCCGTGCGGCTCGTCGGGGAACTCTCCCGCGGCGCGCCGTTTACGGTACGTGGCCATGGAGTCGATGCCGTGCTCCAGGAAGAACCGCTCACGCCTGGCGAGCAGCGTGGTGACCTCCGCGATCGTACGGCCCACCCGTTCGGTGTCCACCCGCGCCGCGACCCCGCCCATATGGGGCAGCTCGTCCAGCGCGGCCAGCGTGCCGCCGCCGAAGTCCAGGCAGTAGAACTGCACTTCGCGCGGTGTGTGGGTGAGGGCCAGCGCGGTGATGAGGGTCCGCAGCAGGGTGCTCTTGCCGCTCTGCGGGCCCCCGGCGATGGCCACGTGTCCGCCGGCCGCCGACAGGTCCACCGTCAGCAGATCACGTACCTGGTCGAAGGGCCGGTCCACGACTCCCACCGGCACGGTGAGCCGCCCCCGCAGCGGCCAGTCGGCCGTGGTCAGGCCGTAGCGCGGATCGGGTGCCAGCGGGGGCAGGATCTGGTCCAGGGTGGACGGCCGGCCCAGCGGCGGCAGCCACACCTGGTGGGCGGGCGGCCCCGAACCGCGCAGCCGGTCGAGCGCCACCGACAGCAGTGTCTCCCCGCCGTCCCCCTCGCCCTCCGGCTCGTCGGGTTCGGCCGCCGTGTCCGGGCCGGCGGGCGCACGCGGCACCACCCACTCGGCCGTCCACGGCACCACCTGACGCGCCACCTGCGCCTGTACCACCGCCCTGCGCCGCTGGTACGGCCCCGAGACGTACGCGGCGCGGAACCGGGTCAGCGCGTCGACGCCGCTCTTGAGGAAACCGGCGCCCGGCTGCGAGGGCAGCTCGTAGGCGTCCGGCACGCCGAGCACGCCCCGGCTCTCCATCGCGGAGAACGTCCGCAGACCGATCCGGTACGACAGGTGGCTCTCCAACTGGTGCATCCGGCCCTCGTCCAGCCGCTGCGAGGCCAGCAGCAGATGGACCCCGAGACTGCGCCCGAGCCGGCCGATCATCACGAACAGCTCCATGAAGTCGCGGTGCGAGGCCAGCAGTTCGCTGAACTCGTCCACCACCACGAACAGGCTGGGCAGCGGTTGCAGCGGTGCCCCGGACTGCCGGGCCTTCTCGTACTCCAGCGCGGAGGTGTAGTTCCCGGCGGCGCGCAGCAGCTCCTGCCGCCGGATCAGCTCCCCGTGCAGGGCGTCCTGCATCCGGGCGACCAGAGCCACCTCGTCGGCCAGGTTGGTGATGACCGCCGAGGTGTGCGGCAGTTCGTCGAGGCCGAGGAAGGTGGCGCCGCCCTTGAAGTCGACGAGGACGAAATTCAGCGTCTCGGAGGAGTTGGTCAGGGCCAGCGCCAGCACCAGCGTCCGCAGCAGCTCGCTCTTGCCGGAGCCGGTGGCACCGATGAGCATGCCATGCGGTCCGGTACCGCCCTGCGCGGACTCCTTGATGTCCAGTTCCACGGGCCGGCCGTCACCGCTCACCGCGATCGGCACCCGCAGCCGGGCACTGCCGGTCGACCGCTCCCACAGCGTGGCCGGGTCGTGCCGGTGCAGATCGGGGATGTTCAGCAGCGAGGTCAGCTCCACGTCGTCGGCGAGCGGCCTGGAGTCGTCGCCGCCCACACTCATCCGGTACGGCGCCAGCAGCCGGGCCAGCGCCGACGCGCCCACCGTGCCCAGCCGGTCGGGCCGGCCGAGCACCGTCGACTGCTCCTTGCGGTCGCGGTCGGTGCGCACCAGCGCCACCCCGTCGTCGTCCACCTCCAGGCGCAGCGTGGTCCGCCCCGGCTTCCACGCGAGCGCCCCGGTGAGGTCGAGCACCACCGCGTTGCGGAACCCGTGCCCGTCGAAGCGGTGTCCCGCCGGTACCGTGCAGCCGTCGATCACGACGACCGTGAACGGCTCCTCGCGTCCCGGGACCGCGTCCGGGTCGGCGCCCGGCCGCTCCAGGAACTCGGCGCCGAGCAGGTTCTCCAGCTCGGAGAAGTGCGAGGCGATCATGCGGGCCGGCCCGGCGCCGTCCTCCTCGTGCCGGTGCAGGCTGTGCGGCAGCCACTTCGCCCACTCCCACTCCGCGCGCCGCTCGTCCGCGACGCACAGCGCGATCCACAGGTCGTCGGGCGAGTGGAACACTGCCAACTGCGCGAGCAGCGCGCGCGCCTGAGCCCGTATCCGCTCCTCGTCCCCCCGGAACAGCACCTTCGACCAAGCCCGCAGGTAGATCGCGATGGGCTGGTCCCGGACGGTGGAGTAGGCCCGGGTGAAGCTGCGCAGCGCGTGCGCCGACAGCGGCTCCAGGTCCTCGACGGGCTTGGTCGACAGCGGCGTCAGCTTCAGCGCCAGCCGCTGGTCGCCCACGCCCATCCGCACCTCGGCGAAGTCGTCGTCGGACGCGCGCCGTTCCCACAGCCGGGTGCTGCGCACCAGCGACGACAGCGCGTCGGGCTCGGGATGACGCCAGGCGAGGGCACGCTGCTGCTCCACGACGGACGCCCGCACCATGCGCCGGGTCTGCCGCAGGTACCGCAGGTAGTCGCGGCGCTCGCCCTTCATCCGCTGCTTGCGTTCGCCGTTGCGCCGCATGACCTGACCCAGCATCATGCCCCCGGAAGCGATCACCATCACACCGAGCGCGATGTAGGTGAACCCCCCGCCGGACCCGCTCGCCCCCGGCCGCATGAACATCAGCATCATGGACACCGACATCAGCGCCATCGGCAGATACGTCCACACCGCGGAACTGTCCGGCACGACTTCGGGAAGCGTGGGCGGCTCCTGAAGACTCAGTTCCCCCGACGGCATTTCCGGTCCTTTGCGGCGGGCCGGCCGGCGGAACAGGATCACGCTCAACGAACGTCCTCCTCAATGATTTCGGAAGGAATTCCGGGGAGTCCCCACGGAAACGCGGCGGGGTTTTCCCGTAAAGATTCAGAGTCCCGTGCGCCGACGGCCGGAAGATGACCGCGGGGTGCCGTAGCGCTGAACTCCCTGAGTGGTGTTGCGAAAAGCCCGGCGTACGGTCAAACTCGTCGGCGCATGCCCCGTCCGGCTTTTCCGCCGCGTTCGGCGACCGACCGGTGTGCCGCTGCCACCTTCCAGCCACCGAGTATCCCGTGGCCCCGCCAGAAAGTGTGAAACCCGAACCCATGACTGAGATTCAGGCGGCAAGCCTGTGCCGCGTCACCGTACGTGCTCCGGCCAGGACCGTCGACCTGGCCGTGCCCTCCGACGTCCCCGTCGCCGATCTGCTGCCCACGGTGATCGGCTACGGGGGGGACGACCTGGCGGAATCCGGCCTGGAGCACGGAGGTTGGGTGCTCCAACGCCTCGGCGGTCCACCGCTCGACCCCGAGAGTACCTTGGACTCCCTCGGGTTGCGGGACGGAGAGCAGCTTTACCTGCGGCCGCGCACCGAGGCGCTGCCCGAGGTGCACATCGACGACCTGGTCGACGGCATCGCCGAGGGGATGGGCCGCAGACCGCACGGCTGGAGCCCGGAGGCGGGTCGGCGGCTGCTGCGCGGGCTTGCCGCGGCCACCCTCGCGCTGGGCGTCGTGCTGCTGGCCTGGCCGGGAACGGCGGGCTGGATACGGGCGGTCGCCGCGGCGGCGGGCGGACTGCTGCTGATCGCCGGAGCGGGCTCCGCCTCCCGCGCCGTCGGGGACTCCGCAGCCGGCTCGGTGCTCGGCGTGATGGCGGCCCCCTACTTCGCCCTGGCGGGCTGGCTGCTGCCCGGCGGGCACCTGGGCGGCGCCGACGGCGAGGCCGTCCTCGGCGCTCGGCTGCTGGCCGGGTCCGCGGCCGGCGGCGCGGGCGCGGTGCTCGCCCTCGCGGCGGTCGGCGTGAACCCGGCGCTGTTCGTCGGCGCGGCCTGTGTGGCGGCGGCCGGCGCGCTCGGCGCCGCCCTGATCACCCTGGGGCTGGCGCCGGAACAGGCGGCCGGCGTGGTGGCCGTCGTGGTGGTGCTGTTCGGCGGATTCGTCCCGTCCCTGTCGTTCCGGCTGGCCGGCATGCGGATGCCACCCCTGCCGACCAATGTCCGGCAGCTCCAGCAGGGCATCGAGCCGTACTCCTCCTCGGACGTCGACGCCCGGTCGGCGCTGGCGGACGGCTGGATGACCGCCCTCTACGGCGTCATCGGCCTGGTGTGCCTGCCCTGCCAGGCCGCGCTCATGGCCGAACCGGGCCTCGCCGGCATCCTCACCGTCGTGGCCCTCTCCCTCCTCCTGCTGTTGCACAGCCGGGGGCTGGGCAACGTCTGGCAACGTCTGGCGCTGACCGTCGCCGGGGCCTGGGGCGTGGCCCTGCTGCTGTTCGTCTCCGCGCGCGCCCTCGCTCCGGTGGACCGGCTGACCCTGACGGCCGGCGTGCTGGGGCTGGCCGCCGTGATCAGCATCGCCTCATGGACGGTGCCCGGACGACGGCTCGTCCCGTACTGGGGACGCGCGGCCGAGCTGCTGCACTCACTCGCCGCCATCAGCATCCTGCCGCTGACGCTCTGGTCGATGGGCGTCTACGGCCTGCTGCGCGGCATCAACGGCTGACCCGGGAGAACGGTGACATGCACAGCAAACGCGACCAAGTACAGGCGCACCTCTTCATCATGGGGCGGCTGGCCTCGGCCATGCTGCGCGACGAGCCGGATTCCCCGGAGAGCCCGCTGGGCCGGACCAACCGCGGGGCCGCCGCCGGCGTGATCGTCGCCGTCCTGGTGTGCGCCGGCGCCTTCGTCTTCGGCCTCATCCGGCCCGGCGGCAACGACTCCTGGCGCTCGGGCGAGAACCTGGTCGTCGACAAGCAGACCGGCGCCCGCTACCTGTACCTGGACGGGCGGCTGCGCCCGGTGCGCAACTACGCGTCCGCCCGGCTGGTCACCGGCGGAGACATCGGCGTCACGTCGGTGGGCACGTCCTCGCTGGCCGGCACCCCGCACGGCACGCCCGTCGGCATCCCCGGCGGGCCCGAGGCGCTGCCGGGAACGGGTGACCTGGACCGCGATCCGTGGCTGGTGTGTTCCGGCGTCCTGCCGCGGACGACCGGCGTCGTCACCGTGACCACGACGCTCGCGCTCGGCGTCGAGGCTCCGCAGGACGTGCCGGGCGGCAGGCGACTGGGCGCGAACGAGGGCCTGCTGGTCACGGGCCCGGACGACGCCACGTATCTGCTGTGGCAGGGCAGCCGGCTGCGCCTGGACCGGCGGGCGAAGGCGGCCGAGGCGCTCGGGTACGGCGACGTCGCACCGCGCCCCGTGTCCGCGGCGTTCCTCGACGCCTTCCCGCTGGGGCCCGACCTGGCACCCGCCGACGTGCCCGGCCGGGGCGAGCAGGGTCCCGAACTGGGCGGGCGGAGCACCAGGATCGGACAGCTCTTCCGGGTCGGCATACCCGGCTCGGCCGACCGCTACCACCTGCTCACCCGGCAGGGTCTCGTCCCCCTGACCGACACCGCCGCCACCCTCCTGCTGGGCGACCCGCGCACGCGGGAGAAGGCGTACGGCGGGGAGGCCGCGACCGTGGCGACGCTCGGCGCGGACACCCTGGCGGGGCATCTCGCGCCCGACGCGCGGGAGTCCGACGCGTGGGCGGCGAAGCTCCCCGCGAAGCCGCCGAAGGCGGTCACCGTCGCCACCCGCTCCGTGGCCTGCGCCGAGGTCGACTCCGCGCACTCCGGCGTGCGGGTGGGCGTTTCGCTGCTGCCCGAGCGCGCCCTGCCCGAGGCGGTGCAGACGCCCGCTCCCGAGGTCGAGCCGGGCTGTCTGAAGGTCGACTCCATCGCGGTCGGGGCCGGGAAGGGCGCCCTGGTCCGGGCGTTGAGCGCGAGCGGCAGCGCACTGGGCGACACCACGTACCTGGTGACGGACGACGGCGTGAAGTACCGGCTGCTGTCCCAGGGCGCGGTGAAGGCGCTGGGCTACCAGGGGGTCGAGGCGCGGACGATGCCGTCCCCGATGCTGGCCATGCTGCCCAGCGGTCCGGACCTGACGCCCGAGGCCGCGTCCGAGGGGAAGGCCCGCGTGACGCTGCGGTGCCCCGGGCAGTGACGGGAGGAAGGGGACGATCGGGCCCCACGGCGATCGTCCGGGAAGGAAACACTCGGCATCCGCGTGGTTACCCCACGTCGAGCCGTCCGCCCGGCGCAGGCTCATGACTGACGCCGATGTCGGAATTTGTCCGACGGGGATCCGTCGTGCCGCTCACTTGAGCACCGTGAATTCCGCGCCATTGCTCAATTGAGCTTCTCGGAGCGGGGCCCGGTGTTCTGCGGATAATTGCCAAAGTAGTTGCGGGTTGCATAACATCTGGTCATCCCATGGCCCGGCGAGTCGCTCGTGATCGCGGGCGCGCTCTGTCTGCCCGCAGGGTGACATGGGGGCCGCAGCCCGGTGAGTTCCGCTGAACAGGGAGTTTCCTCATGGCCATGCAGCAGTCCGAAGAGCGCGCCACCCGTAATGGGATCATGGCTCTGGAACAGGCTTTCTCCGGTGTTCAGCGTTGTCAGCAGGACGTGCAGTCCACGTCGCACACGCTGGCCTCGAATTACGGGGGCGTGGACGGCGGCAAATACAAGAAGCTGCTGGAGCAGTGGGACGAGCACGTCGACACCATCCTGATCAACCTGGACCGGATGGTCGACGAGCTCAACGGCACCCTCCGGGAACACGGGATGGCGCAGGGGTCCAGCAGCGACGCGATCGACAGGGAGTACTCGCGCTCCACGGCGGTCTTCGACGAGCTCAACGGCACCCACACGTCGGGGAACTGACCCCGGCAGGCCGGCGCCGGGCGCCGGTTCCCCGACTCTTCTCGCTCTTCCGGTGAATCGAGGACTCTGATGGACTTCTCCGACGGCTACATCTATGTCGACTACAACCACGCCGAAGGCGCGGCGGACGACATGGTCGGCCAGTCCCAGGCGATCATGAGCATTCTGGCCAACCTGGAGATGGAACTGACCGAACTCAAGAACAGCTGGATCGGTGACGACAAGGACGTCTACAACGAGGTCCAGACGAAATGGGACAACGCTGTCCAGAACATCAAGAACCTGCTCGCCAACCACTCCGGCCTGCTCACCGAAATCTCCGCCAACTACCGGTACACGGAGCAGAACCTGTCACAGCGGTGGGGTGACATCAGGATCGGCAGCCGCTGACGCCGGCCCGGTGACGGGAGGATGAGAACATGGCCGTCACGGTCCTCGACAGTACATTCCTGAAGAATTTCATCAACCACCAGATCGACGGATTCCGCAAGGAACTGCAGAACATCCTCAAGGACAGCCCGACCGCCGGGCCGGCGATCTCGTTCATCGCGGACAGCATCTCGACCACGACGATCGATGCCTCGAGGCCTCTCGTCGTCGGTCTCATGGCGGGCCAGAACAGCGCCGCCGGCGGGGACGCCCTGAACAAGGTGATCCAGACGGGTGCGGGCGAAGTCGTGCGCATCCTGGAGGACCAGACGATCCTCTTCGAGGACCTCGAACAGGCACTGTGGGAAACGATCGACGAACTGGCCAAGGCTCAGGGCAAGAATCTCGAGAACATCACCGCAGACGATTTCATGGATCTCTTCGAGGACGTCGACAGCGATCTCGGCAACAAGGGCGCCACCCAAAAGGAAGAGTAGCGGTTTTCGGCGATGGCCAACCCCCAGGACAACAACAACGACAACTGGAAAAAAGCGGTTGACATGCTCACCGGCTATGTCCTGCCGGAGCGGAAAACGTTGTTCGACGACCTGAAGGGCAACGACGGCATCCCGCTGATACACGTCCGGCTGGACAAGGACGGCGGCCCGGAGTATTCGTCGGGATTCCTGTCCCCGAGCGGCTGGAAGACGCACAACACCGACTACACCATCCCGTTCTACCGCCCCAGCGACGACTCCCAGGAGGTGTCCGCGGGGAGGAACCTCTACCGGTACCGCGCCTACATCACCTTCCTCGCGTCCGGCCAGGACTGGCCGCCGAGCGGGGACGACGTGATCCCGGACTACTCGAAGACGAGTGAGCGCCTGAAGGACAAGGGCGGCTGGAACAACGAGGGCGAGAAGCTCGACTGGAACACCAACGCGCTGGTCCGGTACGTCTACGGCTCCAAGGCCGCCCTCTCCCAGCTCGTCATGTGGCCCTACACGACCCACGGTTTCGAGAACCGCGGCTATCCGGTGAACGACGCCGACTACGTCGACCTGCGCACCTTCACGGACACGGCCAAGGCCTTCGACCGGGTGGTCGCGTTCTTCGAGAACAGCGCGACCACCGTCGGCAAGTGGGACACCGAGGACATCGGTGAGGGCAGCGAATCCTGGGACGGCACGTCGGCCGCCATCTTCAAGGCGCTCATCCACAAACTGGCCCGGAACTACAAGGGGTATGCCGACCAGCTCAACGGCAAGGGCGACGAGGACACCGCGGTCACCATCGACGACGTGACCGTGACCTCCGGGCCGGCCCGGGCGCTGGCGGCGGCCCAGCACATCATCCTCGCCCAGGCGCAGAAGCTCTACGACGCCTGGGAGGCGTGGAAGGCCGAGAGCAATCCCCAGCGCTGGCTGTACGACATGCTGCAGAACGCCCGGCTGACCCTCTTCGACACTCAGTACGACAAGACGGACATCAACACGGTGTCCAGTGGCTCCGGCGCGTACACCTCCTGGCACAACTACGTCGTGTCGACGGCCGGTTTCCGGAACGAGATCGTCATCGAGGGCAAGTCGTACGGGAAACCGAGCGACATGACCACGTGGAAGGCGATCGCCGACGAAGCGGTGCGCCGGTGGGAGCAGTCCGTGCAGGACTGGCTCAGCACGGCGGGTGCCGAGGCCATCGTCGAGATCCACAAGGCGTTCAAGGCGGCCGAGAAGGCGTTCGACACCAGCATCACCGACAGGGACGACCGCCCCCTCTCCGAGATCTCCGCCAAGGTGGAGGCCGACGCGGAGAAGAAGAAGGCGAAGGCCGAGCAGGCGGCCGCCAAGGCCGAGGCGGCGAAGGAGAAGGCCGAGGCCAAGGCGGAGGCGGAGAAGGAGAAGGCCGAGGCCAAGGCGGAGGCGGCGAAGGAGAAGGCCGAGGCCAAGGCCGAGCAGGAGAAGGAGAAGGCGGAGGCGAAGGCCGAGCAGGCGGCTGCCAAGGCCGAGGCGGCGAAGGAGAAGGCCGAGCAGGAGAAGGAGAAGGCGGAGGCGAAGGCCGAGCAGGCGGCCGCCAAGGCCGAGGCGGCGAAGGAGAAGGCGGAGGCGAAGGCCGAGCAGGAGAAGGAGAAGGCGGAGGCGAAGGCCGAGCAGGAGAAGGCCAAGGCCGACGCCGAGCAGGAGAAGGCCAAGGCCAAGGCCGAGCAGCAGCAGGAGAAGGCCGAGGCCAAGCAGGCGGCGGCCGAGCAGCAGGCGTTCGCCCTCGCGCAGAACCAGAAGGCGCAGGACGAGGCGAAGAAGGAACGGGAACGGGCCGCTGCCCAGGCCGAGGCCGACCGCGCCGAAGCCAAGGCCGAGCAGGACGCCGCGAAGGCGGAGGCCGCCGCCGAGAAGGAAGCCGCCAAGCAGGAACAGGCTCAGGCGAAGGCCCGGGCGGAGCGCGAGCAGGAGGCCGCGAAGGCGGAGGCCGAGAAGGAGAAGGCCGAGGCGAAGGCCACCGCGGAGGCCCAGCAGGAAGAGGCCCGCCGCGCGGCCGTACAGGACAAGCAGCAGGCCAGGCTGGACGCCCAGAACGCCAAGGCCGACGCACAGGCCGACTACGAGCAGCAGAAGGCCGAGGCGCGCGCCGAGCGCGAGGCCGCGCTCCAGGAAGCCGACCGCCAGGAGGCGGCGGCGAAGCAGGAGTACGAGCAGGAGAAGGCCCACGCGCAGGACCAGCGGGACCAGGCGCGGGCGGACGCCGAACAGCAACGGGCCCAGGCGCGCCGGGAGTACGAGCGCGAGGTGGCCGCCGGCGCCGACCAGGGCGAGGCCCGGGAGAAGTACGACCACCGGATCGCCCGGATCGACGCCGCCGAACAGAAAGCCATCGAACGGGCGAACGCCGCCGAGGCCCAGGCCAGGAACGACTACGACCAGGCGAAGGCCGACGCCCAGGCCGACCGGCAGGAGGCGCGCACCGAGGCCGAGCAGGCGCGCAAGGACGCCAAGGCCGACTACGACCGGCGCATGGCCGACATCCAGGCCGAGTACGACCGGATCGGCGCCGACGGCAACGACATCGACGAGCAGATCCGCCGGCGTATCGCGGATCTGCCCCAGCCCCCCGACCTCTCCGCCTACCACGCGGGCGGCTCCGCGGGCTCTGTCGGCTCCGCCTATTCCTCCGCGTTCAGCGACAACCTCTACAGCCAGGACGACCTGGCCTCGGCGCTCGGACGCCCGCAGAGCGGCGACGCCCTGACGAGCGCCTCGGCCGACGGCTCCGGCACCGGATCGCCGGGGATGTACCCGCCGATGACGCGCGGCGCGGGCGGCGAGGCCGGCGGCAACTCGGGCGAGCGCACCAGGACCGTGATCGAGCCCGCGATCGGCCGGTCGGGCCGGACGTCCGCTGCCGCGCGGCCCGTCGACGACGAGGAACACCGCGTGGTCACCAGGGCGACGCAGACCAGCAGCGGCATGCCCTTCATGCCGCCGATGGGAGGCATGGGCGGGGCGGGCGAAGGCAGGCCGCAGACGGAGAGCGGAGACAGGGAGCGGACCACGTGGCTCGCCGAGGACGAGGACGTCTGGGGCACCGATGAGGGCGGGGCGCCGCAGGCTCTGGGCCGCTGAGGGAAAGGGGACCGGAATGAGTCAGCCGATGGAGGACCGAGTGGCCCGGGCGATGGCCCATCTCAGGGCCGCGGAGCAGGCAGCGGCCTCGGCACGGGCCGAGCTGGACGCGGCGTCGGTCACCGCGCGTTCCGCGGACCGGTCGGTCCGGGTGTCCGTCGGCGCCAAGGGGGAGCTGACCAGCCTGGAGTTCCTCGACGGCAAGTACCGGACCATGGCCGCCGCTCAGCTCTCCGCGTCGGTGCTGGAGGCCACGAACAAGGCGCGGGCCGAGATGGCCCGCCGGGTCGTGGCCACCCTCGACCCGCTCACCAGGATGACCGCCCGCGGCGCCGCCCCGGAGCGGATGGGCGTCGACTGGGAGTCCGTCTTCGGTGAGCTGCTCAGCGAGACCG
Source organism: Streptomyces sp. H51 (assembly GCF_035656535.1). NCBI lineage: Bacteria > Bacillati > Actinomycetota > Actinomycetes > Kitasatosporales > Streptomycetaceae > Streptomyces > Streptomyces sp. H51. The sequence goes on along the minus strand of NZ_JAYMHD010000066.1, from coordinate 233,444 downwards.
CCGTGGCGAACGGGCCCACCGCGATGAGCAGGCTCCGCGACGAGATCGTCGAGGACGACGAGGAGCCCGCACCCCCGCGCCGGGCCGCTCGTGGCACGGACGCCGGACGACAGGAGGGCGCGTAACCGTGGCCGGCCGGTATTCCGCCGACATCCAGGCGATTCTGCAGGGCTCCAGGTACCTCGCCGACGCCGTCCGCTACGGCGACGAGATGCTGCCCCGCTTCGAGACCGGCTGCGACGCGTACACGGGCTGGTGGGGCCAGGAGGGCGGCGACGACGACTTCGCCGACGCGGTCGGCGATCAGGTCCGGCAGGAACGCCGGCAGGTGGCGAGCACGGTGCTGGCCATCACCGGTGGGTTCATGGCGCTCGTCGACGCGGTCGCCGCGGAGGCCGACCACGTGCAGCGGCCGCAGAAGCAGGCGGTGGACGACATCGAGTCCCAGGGCTCGGAGAGCGGGAACAGGCGCTGAATGGCCATCATGTTCCCGCCCGGCCTGCGGGAGTTCATCGAGGTCTGGGTGGGCGCGAACGTCGCCACCGGCAACGAGGACCTGGGCTTCGCCAGCCGTAACCCCTACAAGCGGCTGGCGGACGACGTCCAGGACCTGTCCGACGCGATGAAGGGGGCGATCTCCACCGCCGGGAACTCGCTCCCGCCGCGGATCGCCGACGAGTTCGTCGCCGCGATGAGGACCTTCGTCGACGACAACGGCCAGAACCACCTGCAGAAGTTCTCCGACGAGCTCCGGAAGATCGGCGCCCAGCAGGTGGACCGCTCGATCAAGCTGTCCGAGGCGAAGTACCAGATCCTCCTCGAGTTCATCCTGATGAACATCGAACTGGCCCTGATCGCCGCGCTGGCCGTCTTCACCGGCGGTACGTCGCTCACCGAGATCGCCATCCAGAAGGCCCGCAGCGCGCTCGCCATCCTGCTGATCCTGCAGCGGCTGGGACGCGCCATCCCCACACCGCTGTCGGTGCTGCTGGAGGCGATCGAGGAGGCGTTCGTCTCGTTCGCCGCGCAGCTCATCTCCATGACCGCGCCGGACGACCCGGACCGGCGGCGCAAGAAGTTCGACTGGGCGGACATCGGCCGGTCGGCGGTCGCCGGCGCCCTGGCGGGGCTGTTCGGCGGCCTGTTCTCCGGGGTCAGCAGCCCGATCGTCCGCAACCTCTTCAAGAAGAACCACACGTGGAAGGAGGCGTTCGACCTTCCGCTCACCTTCCTCAACGAGGGCCAGGCGGAGACCTTCGCGGAGGCTTTCACCGGCCTGTTCTTCCTGGGGACGTTCACACTGAACCCCGGTACGTTCGTCAGCGCCGGAGTCAGCGGCATCCTCTTCGAAACGGCGTCGAGCGGCGTGGAACTCGGCGGGACATGGCTGAGCAAGAAGCTCTTCCAGAAACCCCACTTCGGCCCCGACGGCGTCAACCACCTGCCCGGCGGTGGAGCCCGGCACGGGAACGGCAGCGGAAGCACCGGCCGGTACGAGTACGGGAGCCGGTACGGCGAGTACGGCGACGGGAGCACGTACCGGAACACCTACGACGACCCGTACACGGACACCGGTGTCGGCGGCGTCGGCGGCCATGCCGACGCGTACGGACTCGCGGGGGCGACGGGCGCGGGCAGGTCGTCGTACCCCACTCCCGCGCCGGACGCGTACCAGGATCCCTACCGGGACTCCCTCGTGGACGACCCGGACACCGACACCGTCTTCTCCACCCTCGAACCGTCGGTGACCGGGAACCCGGGGACGGAGTGGTCCGCCGGCGCGGACGGTGCCCCGCCGGTGAACAGGACCGCCACCGTCGGCTCCGCCGCCCCGGGCCCGCTCCCGAGCCGGACGTCCGGCAGCGGCTTCACACCGGACACGGACGAACGACAGCGGTCGACGGAGGACGACGCCACGACCCGGCTCACCGACGACGGGCAGCAGCGACAGCCGATCCCCCAGGCGCCCCCGGCGGTCCACACCGCACCCGCCACGCCGACCACCACCTCCCCGGGGCAGCCCTCGTCGAACGCCGTCCCGCAGCAGCGGTCCCAGACCACGCAGTCCGGAGACCCGGCGGTCACCGCGGAGCCGTCGGACTCGGGCCCGGTCGACCAGGGCGACCCGGTCGACCGCGGTACCCCGGAGCCCGGGGCGTCCGGGCAGCCCCAGCCGTCCTCCACGGCGCCGAAGACCGAGACCCGGACGAACCCGGACGTCCCGCCGCCCTACCGGCCCGTGCGGACCGAGTCCGAGGACGCGCCGTTCGCCGGCGACAGCGCGGCGGAGCCGGCCCCGGCCGTCTCCGGGGAGGCGCCGCACACCCGGCCCGTCGCGGTCGACGAGACGCCGCTCAGCTCCCGGGCACCGGCCGACATCCCGACCGGGGACTCCTCCGAGCCGGGTTCCCCCGACTCGGTCGACATGATCATGGACTGGGAGGACGGTCAGGACGCCCCGGAGCCCGAGCCCCGGCCCGGGCCGGACGTCGAGCCGGACCCGGCCCCCGGGGCGCTGTACGACCGGGTGCTGACGGACGTGTTCGGTCCCGGAATCGCGGCGAACCCCCTCCACCCGGCCCTCCGCGACGCCCTGACGCACCTCGACCAGCTCCGGCAGGCCGATCCCGGGCTACGGAACACCCCGTTCGACCTGGACGACCTGACCCGCCGGGTGCTGCTGCTGGATCCCGCCGCCGCGGTGACCGAGGCGCAGCGCGGCGAGCTGTTCCGGGTGGTGATGGACCCGGCGGTGGAGTCGGCGGGCAGCCTGGCCGCCCTGGCCGCCTTCCACCTGGAACTCCGTGGCGTCCTGTCCCCGACCCGCACGCTGACCGCCGACGACGGCGTTGTCCGGGGCCGCAACTGGACGAACGCCGGGATCCCCGGCCTCGACCTCACCGAGGTGGGCAAGGTCGCCCGGCGGCCCGACGGCACCCTGGGCCGCGGCGATGTCCGGCCCGCGCCCTGGCACCGGCCCGGTGGCCCGAAGCCGTACGTCGTGATGGCGGAGGGCGACCACGAGCGGATCGTCGTACGCGGCTTCGACGGCGCCCCGCGCCGGGTGCCCCTCGACGTGTTCGCCGAACTGCTGGCCCGCGACCCCCGGCTGGCCGGGCTGCCCCCGGACACCCCCGTGGTGCTGCTCGTCCCCGACGCAGGCGCCCGCGGCCTGGATCTCCCGCGCCAGGCGGCGGACCGGGTCGGCAGGGAGGTCTGGTCGGCCGACGGCACCGTGCAGGTCTCCCCGCAGCGGGACCCGTCACAGCCGTACGTCGTCTCCCTGCTGTACGGGGAGGGGCTGCCGCGCGCCGACTGGATCCGCAGCACCCCCGGCCAGGTGCTCGACCCGGCGGAGCGCGAGAACGCGCCGGACTGGGAGCGCGACGTGCGTTCGCACAGCGTCGTCACCGACCGGGGCACCACCATCGGCAGAGGAGTGTTCGAGGAATCCGAGGCCCCGCGCCGGATCGCGGCGCTGCGGCTCGCGACGGAGTCGTCGGAGCTGTGGCACTACGACCCGGCCACGGGGGAGTCGGTCAAGGACGACGAGCCCGTTCCGTTCGCCGGCAAGCCCGTGTACGTCTTCGGCGCCCACGCCCGGCCCGGCGCGACCCGGGTCCCGACCACGACGGACCCGCGGCACCACACCCGGCAGCGGGAGACCGGAGGGATGCTCAAGCGGCGTCCGAGCCTGGCGCGGCTCCCCCAGGACCACGCCGTGCTGATGGAGGCGTGCTCGAGCGCGAAGCCGCCGGGGGTGGTCCGTACCCGCCGGGGCATCGACGACACCTTCGTCCCCGACCCGCTGGCGGTCGTCAGCGAGAGCCAGCACGTCGCCAACGAGACCGGCCGCACGGCGTACGGCGGCACCCACATGGTCAGCTTCGCGACGCTGCCGGACGGGAAGTTCGTCCACCGCCTCTACACGGACTCGCGGGGGCGGCGCGGCGCGTGGGTGGAGCACCGGCCGGAACCCACCGGCGCCCTGCTCGACGACCGCGCCCGCGCGGCGGGCCTGCACACCGATCCGGCGCGGCCGGCGTCCGGCGAGACCCGGGAACGGACGCTGCGGCTGGTCCGGGCGCTGCGGCAGGCCTTCGGCGCGGCGATCGAGGACGACAGCCGGTACGGCGACCTCCTCGCCGGTATCGGCGCGCTGGAGACCATGCGGGCGGCCGACCCGGTCCTGCGCGACCTCGGCCCGTTCTCCATGGACCTGTTCGAACGTGCCGCCCACGCGAATCAGCGGGGCGGTGCGGGCACCGACGCCTACTGCGACCTGCTCACCCGGGCCGTCGACGCCGTACGCGGGCAACCGGACACCGTGCTCTCCGACTTCGTCGCGCTGCCCCGGGTCACCGCCGCCGCGCGGCGGCTGGGCGGCCTCCCGGAGCAGGACCTGGACGCCGAGGCCGCTCGCGTCCTGCGGCTCGACGGCGGCCCGGCGGCCGTCGGGGACCTCGACCGGGCCCGGCTGTTCTGGGCGACGGTGAAGGCCCTGGAGTGGGAGAGCAGGACCCCCGACCCGGACGCCCTCACCGGCCGGATCCTGCATCTGGAACGGCCCGACCCGTCCCGGCGCCCCGACCTGCTCGACCTGGTCGCCCGGGCGGCGGCCGTCGGCGTCGACGTGGACGACCCGACCGAACTCGCCGCCTTCCATCTGGAAGTCCTCGGAGCCCTCTCGCCCGAGACCCAGCTCCGCGACGCGGACGGCGCGCCGGTCGGCCGCCGCTGGGCGCAGGCCCCGCCGAGCGCGACGATGCTGACCGACCGCGTCGTCGTCGCCGCCCCGAAGCCGGGCGGCGGCTACCGGCCGGTGAGCCAGGAACGACCGCCGTGGAGCACGCCGGGCGGCCCCTCCGCCTACACGGTGTGGGCCGGAGGCGGCCGGGACCACCTGCTCATGGACCTGCCCGGGGGATTCCGCGCCCGGGTGCCGTACCAGGAGGTCGCCGAGCTGCTGGCGCGCGACCCGGTGCTCAACGCCCTCCCGACGGACGGCACGGACATCGTCCTGGCGGTCTCGAAGGCGGCCCCAGCCGCGGGCCCGTCCACCGGCCCGTCGACCGGACCGTCCACCGGCCCCACCCCGGCCGCCGGCCCGTCCACCGGCCCCGCCCCGGCCGCCGATCCCCGAGCCGTCATCAGCGCCGGCACCGGGCGGGCCGTGTGGGCCTCGCAGGGCGGTGTGGCGCTGGCCGGTACCGGGCCGTCCCGGCCGTACGTTCCCACCCTGCTGCCCACCGCGCCGGGCCGTCCGGCGGCCGCCGACTGGTCGGCCGTCCGGCCCGGCGACCCCACCGTGCCGGGCACCACCCGCGTCCCGGCCGGCGGAACCGGAGCGGACGACGTCACGTTCGCGGACCGGGACGGGGACGACGTCACGTTCGCGGACCGGGACGGGGACGACGGCCGGCGCGACTCGGGGACGGCCGGGAGCACGGACGTGCCGCTGCCGGACCGCCTCGACGAGGACCTGTTCGGGGACCCCGCCGAGACCGGCCGGGGAACGGCCGCCGAGGAGACCCGGTACCGGGAACTGCTGGCGGACCTCTACGGCCCCGGCATCCTGTCGGACCCCCTGTACCCCGTCCTCCGGGACGGGCTCGCGCGCCTGGACCGGCTCCGCCGGACCGACCCGCTGCTGGGGCACGACCCGCTGCTGGGGTACGACCCGCTGCGGGGGTACGGCCCGCTCGACCTCGACGCCGTGGCCCGCCGGGTACTGCTCCTGGACCACGCCGGTCCGGTGACCGACGCGCACCGCGGCAGGCTGCTGGGGCTGGTCACGGCACCGGCGGCGCGGTCGGCGGGCAGCCTGGCCACTCTCGCCGCGCTGCACCTCCAGCGCCAGGGCGTGCTGTCACCCACCCACACCATGACCACCCCGGACGGCCGTGTCCGGGGCCGCGACTGGACCACCGGCCACACCCCCGGCCTGGACCTGACGCACACCGGGAGGACGGAACTCCGGTCCGACGGCGGCCTGGGCAGCGCCGATGTGCGCACCGCGCCCTGGCACCGCCCCGGTGAGCCGGAACCGTACGTCGTGAGGGCGGACGGCAACCACGAACACGTCGTCGTACGCGGCTTCGACGGCGCCCCGCGCGAGGTACCGCCCGACGTGTTCGCCGAACTGCTCGCTCTCGACCCGGAACTGGCAGGGCTCCCCGCGGACGTTCCCGTGGTGCTGCTCGTCCCCGGCGCCGGCGCCCGCGGTCTGGAGCTGCCGCGCCGGGCCGCGGACCGGGTCGGCAGGGACGTGTGGTCGGCCGACGGCGGCGTGGACCTGACCGCCCGACAGGATCCGTCCCTCCCGCACGTGGCGACCCTGCGCGGCGGCCGGGGCAGCCTGCGGGCCGCCTGGATCCGCAGCACCCCCGGACAGGTGCTCGGGCCCGCGGAATCCGCGAACACCCCGTTCTGGGAACAGGAGACGCTGTCCCACACCATCGTCACGGACCGGGGACCGATCGGCCGCGGCGTCTTCCGGGACACCGAGCACGTGCGGGTGCTCGAGGACATCCGGCACGCGACGACGGCGACGGACCTCTACCACCACAACCCGCTCTCCGGGGAGTGGACCAAGGACGACCAGCCCGTACCGTTCGCCGGCAGACCCGTGTACGTCTTCGCCGCGCACGGCCTGCCGGGCGAGACCCATCTGCCGACCCGGTCGAACCCCGACCACCGCTCCCGGCAGGAGCGGACCGGCGGGATGCTCAAGCGGCGCCCGAGCCTGGCACGGCTCCCCGAGGACCACGCCGTCGTGATGGAGGCGTGCTTCAGCGCGGCACCGCCGGGCCTGCTCCGCACACGCCGGGGCGTTCACGACCTGTTCGTCCCCGACCCGCTGGGCGCCGTCAGCGAGAGCCAGCACGTCGCCAACGAGACCGGGCGCACCGTGTACGGCGGCACCCACGTGCTCGGCTTCGCCCGGCGGGACGGCAAGGTCGTCCACCACATGAGAACGGACGCGCGGGGGCGGCGCGGCGCGTGGGTGGAGCACCGGCCGGAACCCACCGGCGCCCTGCTCGACGACCGCGCCCGCGCGGCGGGCCTGCACACCGATCCGGTGGGACCGGCCGCGCAGGCCGTCCGCGAGCGGACGCTGCGGCTGGTGCGCGCGCTGCGTCTGACGTTCGGGGTGGCCGTCGAGGACGACAGCCGCTACGGCGAACTCCTGGAAGCCATCGGCGCGTTGGAGATCATGCGGCACGCCGATCCGGTTCTCCGCGACAACGTGCCGTTCAGCCTGGACCTGTTCGAGCGCGCGGCCCGCGAGATCCGCGCGACGCAGCACGCCGACGTGGACGGCGAGCCGGGACCCGACGCCTACCGGGACCTGCTGGCCAGGGCCGCGGACGCGGTGCGCCTGGATCCGGGCGCCGTGCTCACCGACTTCGTGACCCTGCCGCACGTGACCAACGTGGCCGAGGGGCTGGCCGGTCTCACGGACCAGGAACTCGACGACGAGGCCGCCCAGCTCCTGGATCTGGACCCGGTCCTGACGGTCATCGGGGCGCCCGAGCGGGCCCGGCTGCTCTGGGCGACCGTGAAGACCCTGGAGTGGGAGAGCAGGACCCCCGACCCGGACGCCCTCACCGCCCGACTGCTGCACCTGGACCGGCCCGACCCGGCCAGGCTGCCCGATCTCCTCGATCTGGTGAGGGGGGCGGCGGCGGCCGGTGTGGACCTGGACAACCCGACCGAACTGGCCGCGTTCCACCTGGAGCTGCTCGGAGCCCTCTCCCCGGACACCATGCTGTTCGACGACAACGGGGTACCGGCCGGCCGCCATTGGGCGCAGGGCGCGTCCGGCATGACGGTGGACGTCGACAGAGCCGTCGTCATGGCGGCGACCCCGGACGGCGGCCACCGCCCCATGCGCAACGCGAGGATGCCGTGGACCGCCGACACCACCAGGCCCACGCCGTACCTGGTGTGGAGCGCGACCGGTCCGGACCATCTGACCATGGACCTGCCCGGTGGACTCCGTGTCCGGGTGCCGTACGAGGAGGTCGCCGAGCTGCTGGCGCGGGACCCGGGGCTGAACGGACGCCCGCGGACCGCCGACATCGTCCTCGCCACCCCGCCCACGACGCCCGTGGCGCAGCCGGCACCGCGGAGCGCGAGCGTCCTCAGCACCGGGACCGGCCGCGGCGTGTGGACCTCACCGGGTGCGGTCGGCCTGCTCCCGCAGAACGACCCGTCGAGGCCGTACGTCCTGTCCCTGCTCCCCCTCGCGGACGGTGGGCGTCAGTGGGCCCACGACTGGTCGGTCGTCCGGCCGGGCCCCCAGCCCTCGGCGAACGCACCGGTCACCACGCTCGCGGCCGGCACCTCGTCCGGGGAGCCGGACCTGACGGTGAGCCCCGTTCCGAAGCCCTCCGAGGCGGATCCGCCCTCGCCGGACCGTCCCCGGCTCGACCCCGCCATGGCGCCGCCCGCACGGGGACGCCGCACCCCTGCCCGGTTCGCGGACGGCCGGCAGATGCCCCCGTACGTCGACGACCTCCGGTCGCTGCTGCCGTCCCACCTCACCGCCGCCGAGCTCGGACAACTCCTCGCCAGTCCGAGCACGTTCGGTCAGAGCAGGGTCGTCCTGCGCGGCGTCGAACAGGCCCTGGACGCCATCGGCCGGGAACTGGAGAGCCGGCCGGAAGCCCGGCCCGCCGACGACGCACAACTGCTGGACGCCATCCGGCGGACGCTCCGGGACAAGCCGAAGACACTGGCGGACGGCGAGGGGCGCCCGTTCCCGTACGCCAACGCGGACGGAAAGGCCCGCGTCCTGTGGGTCAGGGCGCGTCACCACGGCAACTGGGTGCCGTTCGACGACGGCATCGGCGACTCGACGAAGATCGACAGCATGCACCGGGCGGCCGCGACCTTCGGGCTGACCAAGAACATGCAGGCCAACTCCCAGTACGGCCTCGGCGGACCGATCGGCCCGGCGAGCACCGCGGCGTTCGGCGGCTTCGGCCGTATCGCCGTGCGGTTCGGCTTCATCGACAAGGTCGGCTACACCCTGACCGACCAGCGCATGAACCAGATGGAGACCCGCACGCTGGACAAGTCCCGGTCGTACCTGGACGACATCCACTACGACATACGTGTCACCGACACCGCCGGCCGGGTCGTGACCGGCACCGCGACCGGCACCGTCACCGACCCGGCCGCGCCCGCCCGGTTCGCCTTCGGCATCCGCAAGGGCCTCCTGGTCCGCCTGCCCGACAGCGTCACGAAGATCCCGAAGCCGGGCCGGATCCCCCGGTCGATCACCCTGGACCGCAACTCCCAGTACCGCTTCGTCCGTATCGAGGGGTTCGGCCCCGTCGCGGCGATCCGCGACTGGGCGGCCGGACAGATCGGAGCCCTCCCCGGCAGCTCGGCCTACACCGAGCTGGACACCTTCTTCTCCGGTGACAGCTTCCAGCGGCACGGCGGCACGATGGCGCGCGGCCGCATCACCACCCCGCCGCTGTTCGCCGACGACAGGAAGAAGTCACCGCTGGGCGTCTTCGTGGTGGAGGAACTGATTCCGCAGGCGGCGGTGCTGGTCGGCGAGACCGACCAGGCCGAGATGCGGGACATCAACACCTCGACGGTCCGCAGCGAGCGGAGCCGGTCCCAGGGCAGGAGCCTGCTGCTGCAGGCCGTCGCCGGACCCGCCTTCAACTTCTCCGACCCCGGCGCGGCCCCCTTCGACCTGCGGCTCCAGTTCGGGCCGACCGCCCAGTACACGTACGCGAAGAGCTGGACGGTCGGACTCGGCGCGGCCGGCACCCTGAAGTCGGCCGGGCAGGTGAAGGGCCCCAAGACCGCGCTCTACCTGGTCGTGAAGTCGGTGCGGGTGCGACGGGCCGGTGACAACGCGCCGCCGACGCGCTTCCTCACCTGGAGCCTGGACCGGATGACCAGCTCCGAGGCGCGGCGGCTGGCCGGATGGGACGACGGGACCGCACTCGCCCTGCGCAACGGAGCCGCCCCGCCGTTCGTGCCGGCCTATCTGACCGTGGACCGACCGCGCACCCTGGGCATGCACCGGGTGAAGGAGTTCACCTTCGACGACGGCCTGCGCACCCGGGTCACCCCGGACTCGGCGGACGGCGTCGGCCGGACCCTGCTGGACGCGTTCGCCGACGGCGTGGTGGACGCCATCTCGCACCTGAACCGAGGACTGGTGGTGCCCCTCGACCAACTGCTGCCGCCGAACCTGCCGAAGGGCTGGCGCGCCCGCCTGGGCGACCTGCTCGAGCGCGAGCCCGACCAGGCGCTCCAGGCGGCCCGGAGCCTGCCCGTGCCGCCCCGGTGGACCGATCCCGTCAAGTACCGGATCGCGCTCCAGAACACCCTTCAGGTCCTCGGTGTGCTGTCCCAGCAGAACGTCACCGCGAACCTGGAGGCGCTGACCACGATCGGCCTGCCGATCAGACTCACCGACCCCGACTCCGTCGGGCAGACCTACTACACCGTACGGGCGCACGGGACGCTGACCGGGCGGCGGTACGAGGGCAAGGACGTCAGTGAGGGAATGCGCTTCAGCGCCCAGGGCAACGACCGGATCGACGGCCAGACGAGCGCCAGACGAGGCCTGGACCTGGGCTTCGAGGGCACGCTCTCGGGCCGCGACAACAACGTCGACGACCTCGCGGGTCTGCGCCGGAACACGCTCGGGCTGACCCTGGGCGCGCGCCAGGGGTGGAGTCGGGAGGCGGAGACCACCTTCGGCTCGACGGTCACCAACGAGCCGATGTCGGTGACCAACCAGCCCACTCACCTGTACCGCTACGACCTGTCCCTCACCGCGACCATGAGCGGCTACTGGCGGCCGCGCGGCCTGGTCCGCGGGCTCGGCCTCGGCCTGCCGGGACTGCTGGTCCTGGACGAGCCGGTGAACGTGCTCTTCGGCCGGACCGCGCTGGGCCACCTGCGGGGCGGCGGCCCGATGACCGGGCAGGTGCTCATCGGTGTCCCCGTCCAGCACACCCCCGACGCGGACCCGTACGCGGACGGCGCGCTCAACCCCTATCTGTCCGACGAGCCCGCCCCCACGTCCATGACCACCGAACGGGCCCTCGCACTGGCGAAGGGCGACCTCGTGCTGCCCGCGGGCCCCGACGCGAGCCAGCCGGCCGGACGGCTCGCCGACCGCGGGACACAGCGGTTCAAGGAGTTCCGGCAGCACCCGTTCGTCATCGTGAACATGGTGCTGTCACCCACACTGATCGCGGAGGTGGACCGGGTCCTGCGGACGGCGTCGGGCAGTGCCTGGCAACTGGTGAAGGAGGGCGCCCCCACCCGGGACGCGATCGTCCGCACCTTCACCCCCCAGTACCTGGCGGCCGGCTTCGACCAGAGCTCGGGGCCGCTCGGCCTGGCGGGCAGCGGCCTGCTGGGCAAGGGGCCCTACGGCGAGCTGTGGGGAACCTTCCGGTACGCGACGACGGTCGGGAACCTGCACGTCCTCACCCCGCCGATGTCCATGGACACCGAGATGACGCTCGGCAGCACCCGGCAGGCGGCCGGCAGGATCGGCAACAGCACCAGCTTCGTCTTCGGCGGCCAACTGGTCTACTCCGTGGCCCGGAATCCGGGACACGGCCTCATGGGCGGGTACGGAATCGTCGCCAACCCCTTCACGACGTCCCGCGCGCACAGCCGCAGCGTCGTCCGCACGGTCGTCGCCGACATGAACCGCAAGGGCTTCACCCACCAGGTGCTGGTGGCCGGCGACGTGCAGCACTGGTTCGCGCTGCTGTCCAGCCGGCTGGGCACGGGCCGGACCGCGGCGGCCGCGGCGGCCGGCCCCCTCGTGCCGCGCTCCCTCGCCGGAGCGGCGGGGACGGCTCTGACCAGCCCGGGCGGTCTGCTGGGGCATCTGCCGGAGAAGAGCGCCCACCGGATGGGGCTGATCGACGACGGTCTGGGCGACGTCCCCCGCTACACGGGGCAGGTCTGGACCCCGCAGCCCTGGATGCGCGGCGCCGCGTTCGGTACGTACGCGGTGAACGCGCTCGACCCCACGGACGTGCTGCTCGCCTTCGACCGGCGGATCCGGGAGCTGGGGCTCGACGACCAGAGCCGGGAGCGGATCCGGCAGCTGGTGACCGGCCGCGCCACCCGGGCGCTGAAGGGGGAGATGACGACCACCGGCCCGTCGACCCTGGTCAAGGCCGGAGGCTGGGGCTGGGACAGCGTCCGGATCGGCAGCCGGCGGGTGCGGGCGCGCGTCGAGCTGATCCCCGGGACACCGGTGTTCGACGGGCTCGACCACAGCGCGGAGCTGGAGGAGAACCGGCGGGCCGTCGAAACCTCCCAGCAGACCTCGGAGTTCTCCGCCGGGGCGGACGTGGGCCTGCTGACCAGCCAGCTGGTGTACACCGGCGACGCGCAGGTCGCGGCCGCCGGACCCACGTACAGCGAGGGCGGCTCGAACCGGAAGACGGCCGCGTCGAGTCACACGGTCACCACCGTCACCATCTACCGGGCGGCGTCCACCGAGCCGCATGCGGAGATCGTCACCCCGTACCGGATGCGCATCACCCTGGAGGCCGACGACACCCCCGACACCGGCGCGCGGGCCGGCACCGCGGCGGAGGAGGGGAAGCCCACGGTCCTCGACCGGTTCCGGGGCCGACTGCGCATCGTCGAGGAGGACGGCGTCGGCGAGCTGCGCGAACACGTGCCGCTCAGCCTCATGGAGCCGGCGCCGTCCCGGACGGAGGCGGACGGCACCGGCACGTCCGGGCCCGGCCGGCCGCTGCCCGCGCCCGACCCGGCGGCCGACCCCGCCCTGGCCGGTCCGCCCAGGCCGGTGCCGCTCTCCGGGGCGGGAGAGGCGATGCGGGTCCGGGACGGGGACGGCGTCCCGCGGACGTTCACCTTCCCCGAGAACGGCATGCACCCCCGCGGGATCATCGGCATCGAGAACATCCGCACGGCCGGCGACCTCGTCCTCACGAGGGCGTACGACGCCGGCTTCTCCCTCCGGGCCCTGGAGACCGAGGACCGGCCCGACGACGGCGTTCTCACCGAACTCCTGCGCCGGACCAGGGAGACCGGGCTGACCCGGCCGGGCACCGGCTCGGCGCAGGCGCTGGAGGACGGCACCAGCACCATGGCGATCACGGCGTTCTTCCCGCGGACCACCGAACCGGACGGCTACCAGGTGGCGGGGCTGACCGAGAAGTCCCTCGTGGGCACCGACAGCGGACGACTGACGCTGCGCTCGGCTCCCGACTTCAGCCGCGCGCTGCTGCTGACGGTCGCCGACGGCAAGAAGCTGGAGGTGCTCAGACGGCACGGGGAGAACGCCGGCACGTCGTCGTCCGTCGAGCACGGTCAGTCCTCGGGTCTCGGCGGTGCCTTCCTGTACGACTCTCCCGGCAACGTGGGCCTCAACCAGATCGGAGTCCTCGGTCCCGGCCCCAACGACCTCGACGGCGACGGCATGCCGGTCGGGGACGACCACCTGACCTCGCGCAACCTCAAGCCCAAGACGGGCCGGACCTTCCTGTTCGCCGTGCCGGCCACCTGGCTCAGCGTCGGCGACGTGCACCGCTCCGTCGTGGACTCGAAGCTCGCGAACCGCATACGGGGCGGCACCTTCGCCAAGGCGCGATCGGGTCCGCAGGCGATGGAGTCGAAGGCGTACGTCGTCACCTGGATCCGCGAGGACGTCGCCCGCGAGCTGCGGATCATCACCGACACGAACTTCCCCGCGAGCGTCTCGAAGGCGTGGGACGCGGTCGGGAGCGCGAGCAAGGCGTGGGTCGACGCCGACAAGGCCTACTGGAAGAAGCGGCGCGCCTCCGGCGGGCTGCGCGCGGACCTCGACGCCGCGCAGGCATCCCTCGACCGGGCCGCTCGGGCCGCCCGCGCGGCCACGCGCCCGGTGGACCTGGCCCGGGCCGACGCCGACGCCGCGGACACCGCCCTGCGCCGGGCCGAGACCGAAGCGCGCCGCGACCACCGCGCCGCGGACGCGGCCGTGGCCGCCGCCCGGGCCGACGTCGACGCCTTCGCCGAGGACGAGTACGCCGCACCCGAGCACGACGGCTGGGCGGAGGTCCTGCGGGACGAACAGGACGCCGCTCTGGCCCGTCTGGCCGACGCGGAAGAGGCTGCCGGGAGACTGCGGAAGGCGGCCGATCTGCGGCTGGGGACCGCACGCACCGAGAAGGCGGCCGCCGACCGGCGGCTCGACGCGGCCCTGCTGTCCGCCAGGGCACCCGGCCGGGCCCTCGACGAGGCCACCGCCCGCCGGGACGCGGCACGCGACGCCTTCGAGGCCCGGCGCGCCGAGCTGGAAGCGCTCAGGCAGACGGCGGAGCAGGCCGCGGCGGAGTACCACCGGGTGCGGTCCGGGGCGGACCAGCTCACCCGCTGGCACCGGCTCGCGGCCACCGCGGAGGGCCGTGAGCAGCTGGACGGTCTCGCCGAACCGCCCGCGGTGACGCACCGGGCCCCGACCGGGGCGGCCAAGCCCGAACCCCCGGCCCCGCCCCGCTACACCAGGACCGGCACCGGACCGGGCACCGTCCTGACGTCTCCGACGAACGAGACGTACACGCTCCAGGAGGTGCCGAGGGACGGGGACGCGTTCTTCCGCGCGCTCGCCCTCGGCCTCGAACACGCCGCTCCGGGGCTGCTGGCCGCTCAGGGCATCCACCTCGACGATCCAGGGGCGATGTCCGGCCTGCGGCGGAGGATGGCCTCCTGGCTCACCGACCACGCCGACGAGGACCTGCTGGCCGCCGTCGCCCCCGACCACACCGACGCCTTCAGCGCGGAGGAGATCGCCGCGGCGGGCCTGGACCTGGGGACGGGAACCCCTGCCCGCCGTGAGTTCGACGGCCTCGGCGGCCTCATCCCGCACGCCGTCGGTCTGTCCCCCGAGGTACGGGTCGAACTGGCGGTCACCCAGCTCCTCCGGCCGGGCGACGCGGAGTCCGGGGCCGGCTGGAACCACGCCGCGTCCGACCTGCTCCCGCTGCTCGCCGCACGCAGCTTCGGGGTGCGCGTCACGGTGGTCGGGAGCGACGGCGCCTTCCAGGAATTCACTCCCGGGGACCCGACGGGCGACCCGCGGGAACTCGTCGGACCACCCGCACACTCCGGCGCACACGTGGTGCTGGGTCTCGACGACCACCACTACCGACCGGCCCTGCCGGCCGCCGCCCCGACACCGCCGCAGGGCGAGGAGGTGCCGGCGCCGAAGGACGCGGACCCTCTGCCGCCGAAGGGCACGGCCCCTCTGCCGGAGGGTGCGGAGTCCTCGCCGAAGGACGAGCAGCCCCAGCCGGAGCCCGTGGGACCGGAGTCCCAGCAGCCGTCGGACGTTCCGCCTCGAGGGGACGGCGAGAAGGGCTCCGGCCCGGAGAACGACAGCGGCCGGGCGAGGGGCCGGCGGGTGCCGGTGCCCGGCACCGGCGAGTGCCTCCTGTACTCCTTCCTGGCCGGCGACCCGGCGCACGTCCGCAGCCGTCTGGGCGGCCTCGCGGGCACCGACCGGGCCGCGTACGACTGGCTCGGGGACCCCGACGCCGTACGCGCCGAACTGCGTCGTCAGGCCGAGGCCCGCGCCACGACCGGCAGGGCCCCGACCGGCCCCTCGCAGGCCGTGCTCCAGGCCATGCGGGCCTATCTGGAGGACTACCTGGGGCGCAGCGCGGGGCGGCTGCATCCGCAGATCATCGGCCAGTTCCGGCAGACGGCCGCCGACGCGTTCGCGGCAGACGTCCGGAAGACGGACCGGGCCGGGATGCTCGCCCTCCTCGGCCATCACGGCGTCCGGCACGTCCCGGTCCCCGAGGCAGCCGACCCCGCCGATCTGCTGCGGTGGTACGTGGACGCCCGGACGGCGTCGGAGCCCGCGCACCCGGGTGTCTCCGCGCAGGACGCCCGGGCGGCCGTGGAGGCCGAGGCCGAGGACCTGGGGCCGCGCCGGATGTTCGAGCACCTGGAGCAGCGGGGTCTGCTGCCGACCCCCGACGACCTCGACGACGAGGCGCTGTACCGCCTGCTCAGCACCGTCTACGTGCAGAGCACCGCGCCGCTGGACGACACGGAGCTGTCCGTGCTGATGGACGCGGTCGTCCACTGGGAGCGGAGCTGGGGGACGCCGGCCGGGGAGGCTTTCCTGCCCCTTCTCGCCCACGCCTTCGACCTGCGGGTCGACGTGGTGCGGCAGTTCCCGTCGGGCGTCCGGCGGATCAGCGTCGCCGGGCCCGACGAGGCCATGCGGCAGACGGAGGTCTACTACAACGGCGTCGACCACTACGACGGCAGCGACGCCGGAGCCCGCGACCGGTTCGGCGACCCGGTCCTCCCCAAGCGGATCAAGGACGAGGAACGCGACCAGGACGGCGACGTACGGCTGAACCCGCTGTGGGTGCCGTTGGACGAGGTCGATCCGGACCTGCTGATCACCGGCAACCGGGACGCGGTATGGCTGTACACGGTCACCGACGGCGGGCGGGTGATCCTGGGCACGGAGGACCTCGGCGGGATCGTCACGCCGGAGCAGTTCGACGCGCTGCTCGCGGGGATGCGGCAGAAGGACCCCGATCTGACGGCGGAGTCGCTGCGCAAGGCGTTGGACGGGCTGGGCCACACCGGCATCGCCGCCGGTTTCGTCGGCGACGGCGTGGAGAGGGCCGGCCGGACGCTGCCGGGCCGCAGCCGGGTCTCCGGCGAGTTCCGCTGGAGCGAGAGGCTGCGGTCCTGGGTGGTGAACGACAAGTCGGGCCGCTACATGAGCGAGACGGTCCGCCCGGACCTGGACGCCGCGGAGGCCGCCGACTGGCTGACCAACGTGGCGGCCCTGTTCAGCGACCGACTGGGCGTCGTCGTGCGGACCGAGCAGCTGAAGACCGCCGCGACCGTCCCCGCACCGCCGGCGCCGCCCCCGCTGCCCGCGCCCCCGCCCTCGGCCCCCGCCGCCACCCCGCCCGGCCTGCCCGCTCCGGCCCCCGCGGAGGGGGCGGACAGGACGGGCAGGCCGTCCGGCGACGACACCGGCAAGCTGGACGTCGCGCGCCGGGTCGGTGCCGTGCTGCACGGCCTCGGCCACCCGGTGGTGCTGGCCGGAGCCGCGCGGGGACGGGTGCAGTTCGGCCAGTCCCGGCCGCTGGGCGCCGTGGAGTTCCGGTTGCCGGCGGCCGGCCTGCCCGCCGTCGCCGGGATACGCGGGGCGCTGGAGCGGCCCGTCACCGGCGGCGGCCGTGTTCTCGGCCTGTCGGTGAACGGCGTCGACATCACGGTCACGGCGGTGGACGGGCCGGCCTCCGGCACGGTGACGGTCGACGGTCTCACCGTGCCGGCGCCCGCGGACTCCCTGGCCGACGCCGCGCTCGCCCTGGCCACCGGAACCGACCCGGAGCTGCGCGGACGCGACCTGCTCGACCTGCTGTGGGCGCTGCACCGCACCCCCGCCGGAACCCCCCGCACGGTCACGCCGGTTCTCGCGCGCGAGGACGCCTACCGCTCCGCGCGCCCCGCCGGCGCCGCCGACTCCCTCGCCGTACGGCTCAGCGAACTGCTCGACTCCGCGGCCCTGGACCCCGACGCCCTCGCCCGCCATGAGGAGACCTGGCGCGCCCTCCGCGTCACCGAGGCCGACCTGCCCGAGCTGCGCGGCGAGCTGACCGCCCTGGCCGACGGGTTGCGGGTCCGCCCGGAGGTGACCGCGGACCCGGTCCGGGCGCTCGCCGCGCGGCTGCCGGGCCTGTCCTCCGACGACCGTGGCACGGCGCTGGCGCTGCTGCCGCCCGCGGACCGTGAGCGGCTGGCCGCCGATCCCGTGCTCGTGGACGCCCTGCGTGCCGGGCTCCCCGCGGCCGAGTTCGCCTCGGTCGCGGCGCACCTGATGACGCGGGTGCCCGACGGGGTCGAGCAGCCGGTCACCGCCGGTGCCCGGGCCCGGGCCCAGGTCGCCCGGCTGCTGCAGGCCCCCGACGTCGCGGCGCGGCTGCTCAAGGCCGGTTCGCGGGTCGTGGTGGTGCCCAGGAGCGAGGCCATGACCTCCCTGGACGCCTTCCGCCACCTGCGGGGCGCCGTCACCGGCGACGGCCGCCCCTGGGACGACGTCCGCGGTGCCGGCACCCGTACCGCGGCCGTCAGCGAGGAGAACCTGCTCGGCGAGCGCACCACCGTGGGCACCGGCATGTCCGCCTATCCCGACGGCTACTCGACCACCCTGCACGAATTCGCCCACACCCTCCACCTGCACGGTCTGGACGCCGTCGACCGGCAGCGGATCACCGACGCCTTCCGCACCACCACCCGGGCCGGCGAGGCGGGCGACTGGCCCGACGGCCCCCTCCACGGCTACGACACCGACGGCCGACGCAGCGCCCCCAACTACAGCAGCCGGGACGAGTTCGAGTTCTTCGCCCAGCTCACCAACGTCTATCTGAGGGCCAACGGCGGCAGTGACCCCTACACCGGGCTGCCCCGCAACAACGCCGGCCCGGAGTGGGTGCGCACCCACCAGCCCGCCCTGTACCCGCTGCTGCGCCGGCTGTACGGCGAGGGCCCCCTGACGGCGCCCCGCCACCCGCGCAGTGTCGAACCGGCCCGTCCCCGAGGGGCGCGTCCCGCGGACGTCAACCCCGTCGAGGCCACCGACGTGGAGAACGAGGCGCTCGCCCGTGCCCGAGCGCTGTGGGACGTCGCCGAGGACGGCGCGGGTGACGGCAGCGACTCCTACGTGGCCGTCCGCGCCCTGTGGGACGGCACCACCGGCACGCACGCGCCGCAGCCGCACACCCCCGCCCCGTTGCCGTCGCCGTTCTCCACTCCGCTGCCGCAGGCACGGTCCGCCGCCGCACCGCCGCCCACCGACAGCGCGGTCCAGCAACGCCTTCAGGAACTGCGGGCGGTCGTCGACGCCACCTTCGGCTCCCAGCCGCTCGCGCCCGAACTGCGCAACGGGTTGTTCAACTCGCTGCGCCTGATCGAGTCGGCGCGCGCCGGGCACCCCCGCTTCGGCGCCGGCCTGGACCTCGACGGCATCACCCGGATGCTGTTGCACCTGGCGCCGGACGCGCCGGTGGACGCGGCCCGGCACTACGAGGCCCTCTCCCTCGCGAGCAGCGCCCATCGCCGGGGCCGGGCCGGCAGCCTGGACGCCATCGCCGCCTACGGGCTGACCCGGCAGGGCTACGCGCAGGAGTCCCTGCTCAGCGGCGACGACGGCGCGCCGCACGGCAGGAACTGGAGCGGACGTCCCGGCATCCGCCTGCACCTGGACGTGGTCGCCGATCCCCGGGGCATTCACACCGCGCCCTGGGGGCCCGCCCCCTACGCGCTGGTGGCCGAACGGAACGACGAGGGGGTGCTGCTGGCGGACGGAAGACCGGTGTCGGACGAGGAGTTCGCCGAACTGGTGCTGCACGACCCGGGGCGGCAGCCGGGCGCGCCCGTGGTGATCCTGATCGGCGAGGAGGACGGCCGCAACGAGGCCCTCGCCCGGGTGATCGCCGACCGCACCGGAACCCGCGTCTGGTTCACCTACGGCGACCTGCGACTCGAAACGGCCCCGAACGGCCGCCGGGTGCCGGTCCTGGCCGCGCCGGTCTTCGGACGCGATCCGGCCGGGACCTGGATCCCGGCCGACCCCGGACTGGTCCCGGACGACCCGGCGGCCACCGTCAGGGCCGCGAACGGCACCGTCTTCCCCGACGCCGACATCCACTCGTACCCGCTGGTCACGGTCGACGGGCAGGCACTGACCGGGCGGGCTTTCCTCGACGCCCACGACATGGCGATGCGGGAGGAGGCCCTGCGGGTGGTGTCCGCCATCCAGCACTACACCAACGAGACGGAAGGGCTGCCCGGCGTGTATTCCGCGCGGCAGGGCGGCTTGCTGCCCCTGCCGCGGGGCCTGGCCGACTCCTACGTCTTCGTCGGCCACGGCGACAGCGGACGCACCACCGTGCCCCGCCGCAGCACCCGCGCCAACCAGGCGGTCCACCCCCGGCACCTGGGCCGGATGCTGGCACGGCGCAGGAGCATGCAGGCGCTGTCCGCGGAGGCGCCGGTGTGGCTGCTGATCTGCGAGATGTCCATGACGCGCGCCGACCAGGACCTGCTCGCCCATCCCTCCTCAGCCCAGTACGTCGCCAACGAGACCCGCCGCACCGTCTTCACCGTGGACCGGCAGATCTCACCGAGCGAGGCCGAGGGCGCCCTGCCGCCGCGCCTGGTCCTGGACGACGACCCCGACAACCCCGTGGGCCACATCGAGGAGTTCCGACCCGAGCCCCGGACCGTCGCCCTCGACGCACTCGCCGACCTGGGCGGACTGCCCGCCCAGGTGCCGCAGCGCACCGAGCGGGCCCTGCACTGGGTGCGGGCCCTGCGGCAGACCCACGGTGTGCACATCGACTCCGATCCGGCCCGGGAGGAGGAGTTCCACGAGCTGATCGAGGGTTTCGGCGCCCTCGAAGGGCTGCGGTTCCAGGCGGTCGGCGGCGCCGACCCCGGCCTGCTCACCTGGGGCGGGCTCCGGCACATCGTCGGTCAGTACGCCGCCCGGCAGGGCTGGGACCGGTCCTTGACGGCCGGCTCCCTGGCCCACCTGCTGCATGCCGCACGCGCCGGCCGACTGCGGCCCTCCGACGCCCTGGGACCCAGCGTCCCCGCCGCGCCGCCGGCCTCGACCGGCACCCCGCGCCCGACGGACCCGGAACCGCGCCCGACGGACCCGGAACCGCGCCCGACGGACCCGCAACCGCGGCCGACCGGCCGGGGCACGCTGCCGGACACCGAACCCGCAGGCGACGACACTCCGCTCCCGGTGCCGGCTTCCGAGGAGGTCCGCCGCCGGTGGTTCGCCGGCCAGGTGACGGTGGACGACCTGCCCGCTGACCCGCCGGACTTCGACGGTGCCGAAACCGTCGGCCTGAAGGAGCTGAGGGACGCGGGCGTCGAGACGACCGCCGGAATGGAGGTCGAGGCGGAACTCGGCGGCGGCGTGCGGGGCAGCGTCCTGGCACCGCTCGACCGGGTGCGGCTGCTGCTGGCCCGTCCCGGCCCGTGGCCGGACGCCCTCGACGCCGTCGCGGCCACGGTGTCGCGCCGGATCTGGCGCTCGGCGTTCACGGACTTCGAGAGCACGACTGCGGACCCGGACGCCGCCCGGGCGTGGGGGACGGCCCTCGGGCTGCTCCTGCCGGGCGAACCGGACTCCGTGGTCGGGGACCGGCGGTACGCCGGGGAGGAGTTCCGCGACGCGGTGCGCAGGCTCGCCGTCCTGCTGGCGGCGGGAGGGACGGACCCCCGGACGGTCGCCGGCCTCGCCGCCCGGCTCCGGGAGACCCTCGGACTGCCGCACCGCGGGACGGACACCGGGCAGGCGGACGAGCGGAGCGGCCGGTGAACCCCGCCGCCGTGGGCGGCTTCACACGCGTGCCGGGCGGTCCGCCCGCCCTGCCGCCCCGTCACCGGGTGATGCGGTGCTTCCTCCCGCCTCGGCGGAAGCGCACCGCCGCGTAGACGAGATCGAGCCCGAGGACCACGGCGCCGATGATCAGCAGGTAGAACACGCCCTGGGCGGCGAAGCCGATGATGCCCAGGACGAGGGCCACCAGAAGCAGGAAGAGGAAGAGGGTCATCTCGTCTCCGTCGGCCGGGTGCCTCAGCGGCGGCCGAGGCGCCGCTCGCCGCCGGCGCCCGGCGCGTAGGCCATCCCGTAGTGGGCGAAGACCTCGGGCTCCTCGGAGGCCGGCAGCTCGCCGTCGGTGTCGATCGACGGGGCCTTCTTGACCATGTCCTTGCCGTGGCTGACCTTCAGGTACCCCGGGCCGACCGTCGCGCCGGGCAGCGGCACGAACACCAGACGGCGGCGGGTGGGCAGGCCGACGGTGACGGTGGCGAAGAAGGGCTGGTCGGTTTTCGTGTCCACGTAGACCGACTCCAGCTGGCCGATCCGGTGACCGTCCTGGTCCACGACATCGTGGCCCCGCCACTCACGGATATCAGACGCCTCGAACATAAGGACCTCCCGCCGCCGGAGTACCCCCGATCACGCCGCTGATGTCACGCGGCGGCGACGGGCGCCGAACCCGTGCCGGAGCGTCCGGTGCCGGCCCGTGACGGGGCTTGCGCACCGGACGCTCCGTCCGGCCGGGTCAGACCGCCGGGCTCGGGAACGTCGGGTACTCCACCCCGGAGACGTGCTGGACGACGCGGATGACCTGGCAGGAGTAGCCGAACTCGTTGTCGTACCAGAGGTAGAGGATCGCGTTGTCGCCCTCGACCTTGGTGGCGCCCGCGTCGACGATCGAGGCGTGGCGCGAGCCGATGAAGTCGCTGGAGACCGCGTCGGGCGCCGTGGTGAAGTCGATCTGGCGCTTCAGCGGCGAGGTCAGCGACACGTCGCGCAGGTAGTCCAGGACCTCCTCGCGCGACGTCTCCCGCTTCAGCTGGAGGTTGAGGATCGCGATCGAGACGTCCGGGACGGGCACCCGGATCGAGCTGCCGGTGATCGGCGCCTTGAGGTCGGGCAGCGCCTTGGCGACGGCGGACGCGGCTCCGGTCTCGGTGATGACCATGTTGAGCGGCGCCGAGCGGCCGCGCCGGTCGGCCTTGTGGTAGTTGTCCAGCAGGTTCTGGTCGTTGGTGAACGAGTGGACGGTCTCCACGTGACCGCGCCGCACGCCGAACTCGTCGTCCATCGCCTTCAGCGGCGGCACGATCGCGTTGGTGGTGCAGGACGCGCAGGACAGGACCTGCTCGTCGGGCTTGATCGTGTCGTGGTTGACGCCGTGCACGATGTTCGGGACGTCGCCCTTGCCCGGCGCGGTCAGCACGACCTTGTCGATGCCGGGACGCAGGTGCTGCGAGAGGCCCGCGCGGTCGCGCCACTTGCCGGTGTTGTCGATCAGGATGGCGTTCTTGATGCCGTACGCGGTGTAGTCGATCTCGGACGGATCGTTGGCGTAGATCACCTCGATCGCGTTGCCGTTGGCGTAGATCGTGCTGTTCGCCTCGTCGACGGTGATCGTGCCCTGGAACTGGCCGTGGATGGAGTCGCGGCGCAGCAGCGAGGCGCGCTTGACGAGGTCCTGCTCGCCGCCGCCGCGGACGACGATCGCGCGCAGCCGCAGGCCGTTGCCGGAGCCGGCCTTCTCGATGAGGAGGCGGGCCACCAGCCGGCCGATGCGGCCGAAGCCGTAGAGGACGACGTCGCGGCCCTCGCCGCGCTCGATCTTGTTGGCGCCCGTGGCGCCCGCGACGGCCTCGGCGGTGAACTGCTCCACGCTCAGACCGCGGTCGTCGGTCCGGTAGGTCGCGGCGAGCATGCCGATGTCGATCTGGGACGGGCCGAGGTCGAGCGCGGTGAGCGCCTGGAGGAACGGCAGCGTCTCGGTGACCGAGAGCTCCTCGCCGGCGATCTGCCGGGCGAATCGGTGGGTCTTGAGGATGCTGACCACCGACTTGTTCACCAGGGAGCGGCTGTGCAGCAGGACGTTGACGTCCCGCTCGCGGTGCAGCTTCCCGATGATCGGGATCATCGACTCCGCGATCTCCTCGCGGTGCTTCCAGTTGGTGAACGAGGCGTCGTTGACAGTCACAGGTTCATCTTTCGAGCTAGACGGCGCTCATATGTTAAACCCTCGCCGTCCGGTCGTTTCACGTGGGGTGGCCGTTCCCCGTGCCGCACATGAATGGCCCCGTCCGGATCGGGTACGCGAGCAGCACCGCGCCCGGTGGGCGGTCTTCGCTGCGATCTCGTCCGGGGCGGGCCCACGACCATCGCTGACAGGGGATCTGCCATGGACACACCCGAGCATGACCGCAACGTCACTCCGGCCAGGCGGGCGCTGGACGCACTGGCCGTCAACACCGACGACACGGCGGCGCTGGACACGCTGGCGAGCAGCGACGTCCTCGTTCCCGTGCCCGACGACGCGACCCCGGAGGACGTCGCCGATCCGTCCGCGGTGGCGCTGCCCGTGCTGGAGCAGCCGGGCGGCAACCCCGTGGTGCCCGTGTTCACCTCGGAGCCGGAGATGGTCGATTTGCTGCCGTTCGTCTCCCGCTACCGCCTGGTGCCGCTGGGCGCGCTGGCCTCGCAGTGGCCGGCCGACGACCTGTCACTGACCATAGACGCCGGCTCCGACCACCCGCTGACGCTCACCTCGGAGGGCGTGCGCACGCTGCTCGCCCGGCCGTAGACCGCGGCCGTGCCGGCCCGCCGCCGTTGTCCGGGGTCGGCCGGACGGCCGCGGGAGGCGGGCGCCGAGGTACTGCGGGACGCGGGGGACGCCGGCAACGGCAGGCTGCTCGCCTTCGTGAAGGGCGCGGGCGGAGACCGGGCCGGGCTGGTCGGGATCCGCCCGCCTGGGCCGTCCCCGGCGGGTGCCGGCGGTCGACGCGTCCGCACTGGTTGCACAGTCAACAAGTGGTGGACCCGGTGTTACCGTGCGGGTATGGCAGCTGAGACGGCCGACGCCCGGCTCGAGGAGCGGTGGCGGGACATCCTGTCCGTGCACGCGCGCACGATGTGCGAGATCGACCGGGCCCTGCACCCGCACGGACTCGGCGCGAGCGACTTCGAGGTGCTCGACATCCTCGCGTCCGAGGCGCCCGCCCGCGGAGACCACTGCCGGGTGCAGAACCTCGTCGGCCGGGTCCATCTCAGTCAGAGCGCGCTGTCCCGGCTCATCGGCCGACTGGAGAAGGACGGCCTGGTCGAGCGCTCCGCGTGCACCGAGGACCGGCGCGGCGTCTGGGTCGCCCTGACCGCCAGGGGCCGCGAGGTGCACGCCCGGGCGCTGCCCCTGCAGCGCGCCGCGCTCACCCGCATGCTGGACGACCGCACCGCGCCGTGACCCGCTTCTGCGACGACAGGGCGCTCCCGGCCATGGCCCGGTTCACCCACCGCTGACCTCTGCTCTGCCGGCCCTGTCGGCGACGGCCGGGCCCCGGGCGTCGCACGGCACGCCGGAGAAGGGACGGTACGGACGGGCCGCATCCGGGTACCCGGAGCCGGCCGCAGGAGCCGGAACGGATCGGATCAGGAGGCCTGATGAGCGAGCAGACACCGTCCCAGGCCGAGGGTGAGCGGGACGACGTCCCGCCCGCCGAGGAAGTGCCGCGCACCACCCCCTCCCAGGCCGAGGGCGAGCGCGACGAGGACGACGAGACGGGCCCGGAGCAGGGCTGAGCGGGCCGGCCGATCGGGCCGCGCGGTCACCCGGACGTCCGCTCGGACGTCCGGGTGACCGCGGGTCCGGACGGCGTCACTCCGACGGACCCGGCTGCGGCTGCGCGGGGTCCGCGGAGCGGGCGGCGGCCGACGGCCCCCGCCCGCCGGGGTGGCGCCCCGGCACCTGCCGGTCCGGCGGGTCGGCGTCCCAGAACCGCTCGCACAGCAGCCGGCCCACCAGCGCCCCGCCGTAGACCACGAACCCCACGCCGACGAGCCAGGACTCCACCACCAGCACCGTGCCGACCGGGCCGTAACTGATCGCGTTGGTGACCAGGAGCGGGGTGAACACCAGGTAGGAGAACCAGCGCAGCCCGACCAGGCCGGCCATCGTGGCGATCGCGCCGGGCAGCAGGTGCCCCCATCCGACCCGCCGGTGCAGCAGGAAGTGCGGCCCCCACCAGAAGAACAGCACCCCCACCGCCATGCTGAGCGGGACGCGGGCGGGCCCCTGCAGCACGTTCCGGGTCTGGACCTGTGCGTACAGGTAGGCCATGAGCATGATCAGCCAGACGGTCTGGCGCCACAGCCGGTGCCAGGGGCCGGCGGCCGTCCGCCAGATCCGCTCGTAGCCGTTCTGCACGCTCGCGGCGAAGGAGAGCCCGAACAGCGCCAGCAGCACGATGCTCAGCACGCCGGTGGTGCTGACCACCTTGCTGGGCGGGGTGAAGACGTCCGACAGCGCCTTGGCGGACCGGCCGGACAGGTCCATGCCGTCCACCAGCCACAGGGCGAACCCGCCGTGCCCGAGCGGGTCCACGGCCGCGATCACGATCAGCAGCGGAGCCAGCGTGACCAGGGCGAGCGTGGCGAACCCCATGGCCCGGTGCATCAGCTCCAGCTCCCGGCCCCGCCGGGTCAGCTCCGCGAGCCCCAGCTGGTGCCACGCCGCGCGCGGCCGGAAACGCCGGCCGTTCAACGCGGCCACCGTGGGCAGCAGGCTCCTCGGCCGGGGCGGCCGCCGGTACGCCGCCCGGGCGGACGCGACATGGGACCACCCCTTCTCCGACTTGCTCGCACACCGGACCGAGTGGCCGACGGCACGGACCCGTAAACCGGGCAGGGTGACGCGGCGCGGACCCGTGAACCGGGCAGGGTGACGCGGCACCGGCCCGTGAACGGGGCCGGGTGACGTGGCACGGCGAGGGTACCCGGGCGCGCGCCGCGGTGCGCGGCACGAGCTGCGCGCACCTGCCAGGATCGACCGTCCCGACAACGAGGGGGAGCCTCCATGGACCGTCCCACCACGCTCGTCCCACGCCGGTACGTCGCGATCGGCGGACACGGTCCGGAGGACGTCGTCGCCGACGCCCGCGGCCGGGTGCTGACCGGCATCGAGGACGGCCGCATCCTGCGCGTCGACGGACTGGCCGAGCCGTCGGCAGCCCGCGTCGAGGTGATCGCGGAGACCGGCGGCCGCCCGCTCGGCCTCGAACTCCTCCCCGACGACTCGCTGCTGGTGTGCGACGCCGAACTCGGACTGCTGCGCGTCGGCCTCGACGACGGCGTCGTACGCATCCTGGCCGACTCGGTGGCGGGGGAGCGGCTGCGGTTCTGCAGCAACGTGGTCGCCCTGTCCGACGGCAGCGTGTGCTTCACCGTCTCCAGCCGCCGCTATCCCCTGCGCCAGTGGATCGGCGACCTGGTCGAGAACACCGCGACCGGCCTCCTGCTGCGCCTCGCCCCCGGCAGCGAGACCCCCGAGGTGCTTCTGGAGGGGCTTCGGTTCGCCAACGGGCTCGCGGTCGGCGCAGGCGAGTCCTTCCTGGTCGTCGCCGAGACCGGGGCGTACCGGCTCACCCGCTACTGGCTCGCCGGCCCGAAGGCGGGCACCGGCGAGCCGTTCGTCGAGGACCTGCCCGGCATGCCGGACAACATCTGGCGCGCCGGTCCCGAGGGCCCGATCTGGGTGTCCCTCGTCGGCCCCCGCGTGCCGCCCCTGGACGCCCTGCACCGGGCCGCGCCCGCCGTGCGCCGGGCCGCCGCCCGCGTCGCCGTCCGCGCCCCCTTCCGCCCGAGCGGCACGATCGGCGTCCTCGCGGTCGACGACCAGGGCGCGACCGTCCACCACCTCGCCCGTCACCGCTCCGGGTTCCGCATGGTCACCAGCGTCTGCGAGGCCGCGGGCCACCTCGTGCTGGGCAGCGCGTGGGAGCGCGGGATCGCACTGTGCGAGCCGCCGGCCGCGAAGTGACCCGGCTCCGGTCCGGGCGCTACCCTGGTGCCCGGCCGCGATCACCCCTCGCGGCACGGCGGTGGGGCCCGCCGCAGCCGCGTCGCGGTCATGGCGCCGCGGGCGGCGTCCGCAGGCCGGGGCCCCGGCGAGTGGGAGACGTACGACCATGACAGCCCCGGACACCGAGGACCTGCGGGCCCTGCCCCGCCCCCCACGACCGGCCGCCTGGCGCGAGCAGGCGCCCGTCGTCGCGGTGGTCGCGCTCGGCGGCGCCGCCGGCGCCACGGCCCGGTACGCGGCGGCCCGCTGGTGGCCCGCCCCGCCGGGCGGCTTCCCCTGGGCGACCTTCTGGACCAACGTCGTCGGCTGCGCCGTGATCGGCGTGTTCATGGTCGTCATCACCGACGTGTGGGCCGCCCACCGCCTGGTGCGCCCCTTCTTCGGCACCGGCGTCCTCGGCGGCTTCACCACGTTCTCGACGTACGCCGTCGACATCCAGAAGCTCATCGACGGCGGCCGCCCCGGCACCGGGCTGGCCTACCTCGCGGCGACCGCGCTCGCGGCGCTCGCGGCGGTGTGGCTCGCGGTGACCGCGGCCCGCCGGGTCCTGAAGTGGAGGCAGCCATGACGCGGCTGACCGGCCACGCCCTGCGCGTGACCGTCTTCATCGGCGAGAACGACACCTGGCACCACAAGCCCCTGTACGCGGAGATCGTGCACCGCGCCCACGCGGCCGGCCTCGCCGGCGCCAGCGTTTTCCGCGGCATCGAGGGCTTCGGCGCCTCCTCGCTGATCCACACCTCGCGGCTGCTGTCCCTGAGCGAGGACCTGCCGGTCGCGATCGTGATCGTGGACACCGAGCAGCGCGTCCGCGCCTTCCTCCCGCAGCTCGACGAACTCGTCGACGAGGGGCTCGTCATCCTCGACGACTGCGAGGTCATCCGGTACGTCGGCCGTGACCCCGGCCCGGCCGCGGCCGGCCCGGAGGGTAAGAAGTCGTTGTGAACTGGCTGCTGGTCGTGGCGGGCGCGATGATCGGTGCGCCGCTGCGCTACCTCACGGACCGGGCGGTGCAGTCCCGGCACGACTCGGTCTTCCCCTGGGGCACCTTCGTGGTGAACGTCACCGGCTGCCTGGTCCTGGGCCTGCTGACCGGCGCGGTCGCCTCCGGAGCCGCCGGTTCCCACCTGCAGCCGCTGATCGGCACCGGTCTGTGCGGTGCCCTGACGACCTACTCGACCTTCTCCTACGAGACCTTGAGGCTGACCGAGACCGGGGCGGGGCTCTACGCTGCCGCCAACGTCGTCGGGAGCGTCGCCGCGGGCCTCGGTGCGGCATTTGCCGGAGTCTGGGGCGCCCAGGCGCTCTGGGCGTAGTCATCCGGCCACACCGGCACGTAGTAAGACTGTCCGCACCACCTGCCACCGACTCCCAGAACTGGATCCCATGAGCACCATCAGCATCGGCCAGGCCGTCATCCTCGGAGCCGTCGAGGGAGTGACCGAGTTCCTCCCCGTCTCCTCCACCGGGCACCTGAAGATCACCGAGGGGCTCATGAACATCCCCGTCGACGACGACGCCGTCGTCGGTTTCTCGGCCGTCATCCAGGTCGGCGCGATCGCCGCCGTGCTCGTGTACTTCTTCAAGGACATCGTGCGGATCGTCTCCGCCTGGGGCCGCGGACTGGCCAACAAGGAGGAGCGGTACCACCACGACTACAAGTTCGCCTGGTGGGTGATCTACGCGACCATCCCGATCGTGGTCGTGGGCCTGGCCGCCAAGCCGCTCATCGAGGGCCCGCTCGCCTCCCTGTGGGTGGTCGCCGGCTCGCTGATCGTCGGCAGCGGTGTGATGTGGGCGGCCGACCAGATGGGCCGGCACAAGCGCGGGGAGGACGACACCTCGCTCAAGGACGCCATGCTGGTCGGCAGCTCGCAGATCCTCGCCCTGCTCTTCCCCGGCTTCTCGCGCTCCGGTGCCACCATGTCCACGGCGCTGATCCTCGACCTGGACCGCGTCGCCGCCACCCGGCTGTCCTTCTTCCTCGGCATCCCCGCCCTGACCGGCGCCGGACTGTACGAACTCAAGGACGCCCTGGGCACGGGGGTGGGCGCCGCCCCGCTCGCCGTGGGCACGATCGTCTCCTTCGTCGTCGCCTACGCCTCGATCGCCTGGCTGCTGAAGTTCGTCGCCAAGCACTCCTTCAACGCCTTCGTGCTCTACCGCCTCGTGGTGGGCGCGCTGCTGTTCGGCCTGCTGGCGACCGGCACCATCGGCAGCTGACCGACGCCTGGCGTGCGGCCGGCTCGGTCCGTCCGGCCGCTCGCCCCGGCGCACCGCACGCCCCGGCGCACCGCACGCCCCGGCGCACCGCACGCCCCGGCGCACCGCACGCCCCGGCGCACCGCACGCCGCTTGACATCCGCCCGCCGCAGCCGGACCATCGCTCCCGTGAACCTGTCAGACAGCCAGACAGCCTCCCGGGTGCCGCGGCGCGTGAGCGCCATGGAAGCGGTGCTCGGCCATCTGCGCGGCGCCATCGAACGCGGCGAGTACGCCGTGGGCGACAAGCTGCCCTCGGAGGCTGAACTGTGCCGGAGCCTGGAGGTCAGCCGGCCGGTGCTGCGCGAGGCGCTGCGCGCCCTGCAGACGATGGGGCTGACCGTCTCCAGGACCGGCAGGGGCACCTTCGTCGTCGCCAGTGCCGTCCAGGACCCCACCTTCGGCGACTACGCGGCCGGCGACCTGATGGAGGTCCGCCGGCACGTGGAGATCCCGGTGGCGGGCTACGCGGCCACCCGCCGCACCCCCGAGGACCTCGACCGTCTGACGCATCTGCTGCGGCGGATGGAGGAGGAGACCGACACCGCCTCGTGGGTCGCGCTCGACACGCTGTTCCACCTCACCGTCGCCCAGGCCGCCCGCAACCCGGTCTTCCGCCGGGTCATCGAGGAGATCCGCGACGCGCTGGCCCGCCAGTCTGCGTTCCTCAACGAACTGGGCGGACGCCGCGAGCAGTCCGAGCGCGAGCACCGGGCGATCGTCGAGGCGCTGATCGCCGGCTCCGCCGTCGACGCGGCCGGCGCCATGAGCCACCACCTCGACCGCGTCGAGACGACCCTCACCGACATCGTGCGCCCCGCGCGCACGGAGCCCGGCCCCCAGGCGTGAACAGGCCCGTCCCGCACGAGGACGCCGTCGAGCCGGCGCGCGACCCGCGCCGCTCCCCGAAGAAGCCGAGCCGGCGCGCGACCCGCGCCACTCCCCGAAGAAGAAGGCAGTGATGCACAACAGTCCCGTCGCCGAGGCACCCCCGATCCGCGAACCCCGCCACGCGCCCGTCGCCCACGTCGTCCGCGGCGGGCTCGTCGAGGGCGTCCACCACGGCTCCGTCGTCGTCCTCGGCGCCGACGGCGAGGCCAGGCTGCGGATCGGCGACACGGAGGCCGCCTTCTACCCGCGGTCCGCCCTCAAGCCGCTCCAGGCGGTCGCCATGGTCCGGGCCGGGCTCCCGCTCGACGGGGAACTGCTGGCGCTCACCGCGGCCAGCCACTCCGGCGAGGAACGCCACCTCGCCGGGGCCCGGCGGATCCTCGAACGCGCCGGGCTCACCGAGGACCGGCTGCGCAACGTGCCCGACCTGCCGTTCGACCCGGCCGTCCGGGACAGCTGGGTGCGCCAGGGCCGCCACCCCTCCAGCCTCGCGCAGAACTGCTCCGGCAAGCACGCGGCCATGCTCCTCACCTGCACGCTCAACGGCTGGTCTCTGCACGACTACCTCGACCCGAGGCATCCCCTCCAGCAGGCGATCGCGGAGATCGTCGAGGACCTCACCGGGCAGCGTGTCGCGCGGGTGACTGTCGACGGCTGCGGCGCGCCCCTGTTCGCCGTCTCCCTGCACGGTCTCGCCCGCGCCGCCGCGCGCATCGCCGGCGCCGCCCCCGGCACCCCCGAGGCCCGGGTCGCCGACGCGATGCGGGGCCACCCCGAGATGGTCTCCGGGGCCGGCCGGGACGTCGCGGCGCTCATGCGGGCGGTGCCCGGGCTGCTGGCCAAGGACGGCTTCGAGGGTGTCCAGGTCGCCGCGCTCCCGGACGGCCGCGCCGTCGCGGTGAAGATCGCCGACGGCGCCGACCGGGCACGCGTCCCGGTCGCCGCGGCCGCCCTGGCCCGGGCCGGTGTCGACCCGGTGGCGCTGGTTCCGTTCGGGGGTGCGCCGGTGCTGGGGGGTGGCCGGTCGGTCGGTGAGGTCCGTGTGGTCCGCGCGCCGGCTCCGGAGAGCCTGCCGGCCTGCGCCTGACGGCGGTCGGCCCGTCCGGTCGCGCCGTCGCTGCGGCCGGCCGGTCGGCCTGCGTGTGACGGTGGCGGCTTGTCGGCCCGTGCGCTGTGTGCGCGGGCGGGGGAGGTGGGGCGCGGGTTCGGGCGGCTGCGGTCGCCTTGGCCCGGGCCGGTGTCGACCCGGTGGCGCTGGTTCCGTTCGGGGGTGCGCCGGTGCTGGGGGGTGGCCGGTCGGTCGGTGAGGTCCGTGTGGTCCGCGCGCCGGCTCCGGAGAGCCTGCCGGCCTGCGCGTGAGGGTGGTCGGCTCGTCCGGTGTCGCCGTCGCTGCGGCGGGCCGGTCGGCCTGCGTGTGACGGTGGTGGTCTGTCCGTCCGTGCGCCCCGTCCCGCCCGGGGCGAAGCCGAGGTCCCAGCCGTCGCCGCTGGTGGTGGCGGCGGGGGCGGGCTCCGGGCGCCGGCCCGTGCCGGTGCCCGCGACTCGGCGAAGGGCCGGAGGCGCCCTCGCGGTCGGCGCCGCACCGCCGGGAACGCGGAGCACGCTTTCGCGTCCCGGCTGACGGTCCGCCGCCCGCGGCTGCCGGGTACTGCCGGTAACGGGCGGGCCCGGCCCGGGGACACCCGGCCGGGGCATGCCCGCGGCCGGTGACATCCGGCCGGGGCATTGCCCGCGCCGATCACACGGCGGTCATGTGCGCGCCCCCGGCCGGGGGGTGCGGCGTCGTCTTCCGGCCATGTGGCGACGCCACCCTGTCCGCGTGCCGATCATGGCTTCTCCCGTCGATCTCCGCCGCTGTCAGCTCCTGGGGCTGACCGGCACCGCCTGCGTCGCGCTGGGCGGTGAGACGGCCGGCGCGCTGCCGGTGCGCGAACTGCCCGCCCCCGCCGACGCCCACGCCGCCGTCGGCCTGGTCGGCGCGTACTTCGGCGTGGTGCTGCTGATCGCGGCCTGGGTCCTGCTGGGCCGGCTGGTGCGCGGCGCCGAGCCGCCCACCCCGCGGGCCCTGGTGCTCGTCCTCGCCGTATGGGCCGCGCCCCTGCTGCTCGCCCCGCCGCTGTTCAGCCGGGACGTCTACAGCTACCTCGCCCAGGGCGCCATGGCCGACGCCCACATCGACGTCTACGCGTACGGTCCCGACCGGCTCGGCGGTCCGCTCGCCGAGGAGGTCGCCCCGCCCTGGCGGCACACCGGCGCCCCGTACGGCCCGGTGTTCCTCGCCGTCGCCTCCGCCCTGTCCGCGGCGACCCGGGGGGAACTCCCCGCGGGCCTGGCCGGGATGCGCCTCGTCGCGCTGGCCGGCGTGGCGCTGATGGCGGCCGCGCTGCCCCGCCTCGCCCGGCACAGCGGCGCCGACCCGGCCGCCGCCCTCTGGCTCGGCGCCCTCAACCCGCTGGTGCTGCTGCACCTGGTCGCGGGCGCCCACAACGACGCCCTCATGCTCGGCCTGCTCGGCGTCGGCCTGGTGGCCGCGCTCGGCCGCCGGCCGGTCCTGGGCGCCGTGCTGGTCACCCTCGCCGCCCTGGTCAAGGTGCCGGCCGTGCTCGGGCTCGCCGCGGTGGCCGTGCTGCACGCGCGCGCCGGAGCGCGTCCGGTCCGGGCCGTACTGTCCGCCGCCGTCGCGTCCGCCGCCACCACGGTCGCCGCGACGGCCGTCGCCGGCACCGGATACGGCTGGACGCGCGCCCTCGACACCCCCGTGTCACCGCGGAACTGGGCCCTCACCAGCCTGCTCGGCCGCGCCACCCGCGCCGTGCTGGCCCGGCTCGGCAGCGACCTGGCGCACCTGGCCGTCCCGGCCTGGCACCTGCTCGGCCTGGCCGTCGCCGCGCTCCTGATCGCGGGCCTGTGGTGGCGGCTGCGCCCGCGCCCGGTGTACGCCCTCGGCCTGAGCCTGGCCGCCCTGGCCGCGTTCGGGCCCGCCGTCCGCCCGTGGTACGCCCTGTGGGGGCTGTTCCTCGTCGCCGCCGCGGCCCCCGGCACCCCGGTACGGCACCGGGTGACGGCCGTGACCGCTGTGCTCGCCCTCGCCGTCCTGCCCGACGGCGGCCCCGCGGACGCGGGCCGGCTGCTGCTCGCCGGCTGCGGCGGCGCGCTGGCGGCGGTGGTGCTGTGGCAGGCACACCAGACGGCGCAGGCGCCCGCCCCGGGGCGCACGGCGTGATCATCCGTCCCCGCACCGACCGCGGCCGGCTCCTGCTGCTCCTCGCCCTCTGCACGGCCGTCACCGCCTTCACCGCGACCGTGCCGCTGCTGCGCGACTGGTTCGACCTGCGCGTCTACCACGGGGCCGTCGACGCCTGGGTCCACCGCGGCGGGGGGCTCTACGCCTACCGGGTGCCGGGGACGGGCTACGGGTTCACCTACCCGCCGTTCGCCGCCGTCGTCATGCTGCCCATGGCGTTCGTGGGGCTGCGCACCGCGATCGTGGTCACCCTGCTGCTCGACCTGGCCGCCCTGGCGCTGGTCGTGCACCTGCTGACCGGCGGTGCCTGGCGGCGCTGGGGGTGGTACGGCTGCGCCCTGGCCGGCTGCGCGCTCGCGCTGTTCGAGCCGTTGCGCGACACCGTCAGCTTCGGCCAGGTCAACCTCCTGCTGCTGGGCCTGGTGCTCGCCGACGCCCGGCTGCTCGGCAGCGGGCGGGGGCGCCGGGCCGGGGTGGGCATCGGTCTCGCCGCCGCGGTGAAGCTCACGCCCGCGCTCTTCATCGGCCTGCTCCTGCTCACCCGCCGGTGGCGCGCCGCCGCGGTCGCGGCCGGCGTTGCCGCCGGGGCGACGGCACTGGCCGCGTGGGCCGCGCCCGGCGCCTCCCGCCTGTACTGGACCCGGGCGCTGTGGGACACCGGCCGGGTGGGCCGCCTCGACTACGTCTCCAACCAGTCCCTGCAGGGCGTCCTGGCCCGCCTCGGCGAGCCGGGGCGGACCTGGTGGGCGGCGGCGGTCGTGTGCGTCCTGGGCGTCTGGGCGTGGCGGGCGCGCCGGGCGGCCGCGGCGGGCGACGGGCCGGCCGCCTTCGCCCTCACGGCACTGGCCGCCTGCCTGGTCAGTCC
Source organism: Streptomyces sp. H51 (assembly GCF_035656535.1). NCBI lineage: Bacteria > Bacillati > Actinomycetota > Actinomycetes > Kitasatosporales > Streptomycetaceae > Streptomyces > Streptomyces sp. H51. The sequence goes on along the minus strand of NZ_JAYMHD010000066.1, from coordinate 198,715 downwards.
GGTCACCTGGGTGCACCACCTGGTGTGGCTGCTGCCGTCCTTCGCCGTCCTGCTCCGCACCGGGCACCCGCGCGTCGCGGGCGCCCTGTACGCCGTGCTGTGCACGAGCGTGGTGTGGCTGTGGGTCGACGACGCGTCCGGCGTCGACGGGTTCCTCGGCGGCAACGCCTACACCTGGATCACCCTCGGCCTGCTGCTGTGGCTGCCCGCCGGTCAGCTCCCGGACGGGCGCCCGCAGAGGCCGCGCAGGACCAGCGCCATCACGCCGGCGCCGAGGGCGGCGGCCGCCGCGACGAGCCCCGCCTCCGGCCAGCCCGGTGCGCGGTCCGCCGGGAGCGCGCGGGCCACCGGGGCGGCGGGGGCCGGGGGCGGGGGGGCCGGCGAAGCGACGGTGGCTCCCGGCAGCGGCCGGGCGGGCCGCGGGTCCAGTGAGCCCACCGGGTCCACCCGTCCGGCCGCGTCGAACCCCCAGTCGAGCAGCTCGCGGGCCTCCTCGTAGACCGCGAACGGCACTCCCGCCTGCGGGTTCATGACCGTGACCAGGACGGTGCGGCCGTGCCTGCGGGCCGCGGCGACCAGGGTGTTGCCCGCGTGGGTGGTGTAGCCGTTCTTGACGCCGATCAGCCCCGGGTAGGGCCGCACGCCGTCCGCGCCGGTCAGCAGCCGGTTGGTGTTCCGGATCCAGTACGTCCCGCCGGCCCCGTCGGGGAAGCGGGCCAGGGCCGTGCGGCAGTACCGGGCGAAGTCGGCGTTGCGCAGCCCGGCCCGGCCGAACACCGCCAGGTCGTACGCCGACGACACCTGGCCGGGCGTGTCGTAGCCGTCGGGCGAACGCACGTGCGTGTCGAGGGCGCCGAGGGCGCGCGCCTGGGCCTGCATCCGCTCGGCCGTGGCGCGCCAGCCGCCGTTCAGCGCGGCCAGGACGTGCACGGCGTCGTTGCCAGAGTTGAGGAAGACCCCGCGCCACAGGTCGGCGACCCGGTAGGCGTGGCCCTCCTCGACGCCGACCATGCTGCTGCCCGCGCCGATGCCCGCGAGGTCCTTCTCGACGACGCGGTGCCGGACGCCTCCCGGGAGGACCGGCAGTACGGTCAGCGCGAACAGGGTCTTCAGCGTGCTGGCGGGCGGCAGCGGGCGGTGTGCGTCGTGCGCGGCCAGCACCGCGCCGCTGTCGGCGTCGGCGACCAGCCAGGACAGCGCCGACACGTCCGGCAGCCGGGGGGCGTTCCGGTGAGCGCGGACCTGGGTGCCGGGCCGGTGCAGCACCGACGGCCCCGGTGTCGCTGCGGGCGGTCCGCCGGGCGTGCCGGGGCCGGTGACCCGCGGATCGGCCACCGCGGCGGGCGCGAGCGCCAGCAGCCCCGCCGTGCAGAGCGCGCAGGTGGACACGACGGACCGGAAATTAAATCCGAAAGTCATACCGCAAAACGTAGGAACCGAGCCGCCCCGCGCCCCGCTGCCCGGGCCGAGCGGAACCCGCGAGCACCCGGATGCCGTAGTGCCCGGCCGGTGCCGCCCCTCCGTGCGCACGCGGTCACGGACCGGCGCGGGGCGGGGTCGGCCACGGACCGGCGGGCGGGGATCAGCCGCCGGGCAGGGTCGGCTGGACGCGGCGCAGGAAGGCGGCGTTGTCCGGCGTCCGGCGCATCCGCTCCAGCAGCGTCTCCGTGCCGGTCTGCCCGTCCCGCGTCTGCAGCGCGCGCCGCAGGCCCGGTACGGCGGCCGACTCGGCCGGGGACAGCAGGAGTTCCTCGCGCCGGGTGCCGGAGGCGGTCACGTCGACGGCCGGGAAGACCCGCCGGGAGGCCAGCTCGCGGCTGAGCCGCAGCTCCATGTTCCCGGTGCCCTTGAGCTCCTCGAAGAAGTACTCGTCGGCGCGGGAGCCGGTCTCCACGAGCGCGGTGGCGAGGATCGTGAGGGAACCGCCCTCCTCGGCCGGCCGGGCGGCGCCGAAGAACCGCTTCGGCCCGGTCAGCGCCGTCGCGTCGACGCCGCCGCTGAGGATGCGGCCGCCGGCGGCGGCCGCGTTGTTGTGCGCCCGGCACAGCCGGGTCAGCGAGTCGAGGAGGACGACGACGTCCTCGCCCGCCTCGACCAGCCGCTTGGCCCGCTCGACGACGAGGTCGGCGAGCGCGATGTGCTGCTTGGGGGTCCGGTCGAAGGTCGAGGCGTACACCTCGCCCCGCACCGAGCGCCGCATCTCGGTGACTTCCTCGGGGCGCTCGTCGAGCAGCACCACCATCAGGCGGCACTCGGGGTGGTTGCCGGCGACGGCGGCGGCGAACTGCTGCAGCAGCACCGTCTTGCCGGTCTTGGGCGGCGCCACGATCAGGCCGCGCTGGCCCTTGCCGACCGGGGCGACCAGATCGGCGACGCGGCCGGTCAGACCGGCCGCCGGGTGCTCCAGGCGGATCCGCTCCCGCGGGTGCAGGGGCGTGAGGTCGCGGAAGTGACGGCGGCCGCGCGACGCCTCGGGCGTGCGGCCGTCCACCCGTACGACGTCGGTCAGATCGCGCCGGCCCTCGCGCACGCCCTCCACGAGGTCACCCGCCCGCAGCCGGTGACGGCGGATCAGGGCGGCGGGGACGGCCGGGTCGGACGGCGAAGGCAGAAGGCTCGGGGAGCGCAGGCGCCCCTTCCCGCCCGCGTCGACGTCCAGGACGCCGGTGACGATCCGGGGGCCGGACTCCCGCCGGACAGGGGGGTGTTCGACTGTGGTGGTCATGGTGGCGGTCCTTTCGCGGACTGACGGACTGACGGACTGACGGACCGACGGCATGCATGGGACATGCGGAGGGAAGGAGAGGGCGCCGCGACGGGAAGGCGGACACTGCGGCCTTCGGCGACGGTGAACAGCGCCTCGGACACGGCAGGGCCGTGCGGGTCACGAGGTGGTGCTGGGAAGCCGGAGCGCCGGCCGGGACACGGCGGGCGGAGCGGCGAACTGAAGGAGAACCGGCACCGGCGCCCCGTACGGGGCGTACACAAGTGCCGAAAGCACCTTACCACAGGGAGTCGGCGGCCGGGACGACCCGGGCATCGACCTGCGGCGCGATGGAGTCGTCCGGCAGGACGAGTCGGCCCAGGACATCGTCTTCGACACCCCGCGACTCGACGAAGCCGGGCGGCGTCGGCGCCGGGACGGCGCCGGCCGCCGGGACGACCTGCCCGGGGTCGTCCCGCCGACCGCGGCGTGACGGGCACAGGGGCGCCCGGCGGGGCGCGTGTTGGGCCGGTCGGGTCCGCGGGTGAGTCGTTCGGCCCCTGCTGCGGTGCCCCGCGCACTGTGAGAGTGAGTCCCGAGTCCGCGAGACGTACGGCGGCGGGGTCCTCCCTCACAGGATCCCGCCACCGTGCCCCACCACCGGACCGCTCAGGGGGCGGGCCGGCGGTGTCACGTCCCGCGGGCGGGCGGCGGTGTGGGGACCGTGGCCCGTCGCCACGGCGGCTCCTCGGAAAGCGGGGCGGGCCGGGTCACCCGCCTCCGCACCGGGCCCGCGCACCACCGGCGGCCGGCGACACGGTCGCCGTAGGGATCACCGCACGGTGGTGCGCGGGCCCGCGACACGTCAGGACGCGTCCGGCGCTGTCCGGCCAGGGACCATTGGGCCCTGATCGCGGGACCATCGCAGGGACCGCTGGGCCCTGCCGGGCCGGACGACCCTCCGATGATCATGTGGCGGCGGCCGGGAAGCGCCGCGTCGCGCAGCGCGCGCGGAGCACCTCCCGGCCGGTGAGCCATGTGAACAGATTCGGAGGGCACCGCCCGGTGGACGAGGTACGGATTCAGCAGATGGAGCAGGTCTCCGGGGCGCGGACGCGTCCCGCGGTCCGCGAACGGGCGGAGGTGGCCGTCCGGCCGGCCGAGCGGCCCTCGTGGACGGAGTGGCTGACGACCACCGACCACAAGAAGATCGGGACCCTGTACCTGGTCACCTCGTTCGCGTTCTTCCTCCTCGGCGGCGCGCTGGCGCTGCTGATGCGCGCCGAACTGGCCCGCCCGGGAATGCAGGTGATGTCGAACGAGCAGTTCAACCAGGCCTTCACCATGCACGGCTCGATCATGCTGCTGCTGTTCGCGATGCCGCTGTTCACCGGCTTCGCCAACTGGCTGATGCCGCTGCAGATCGGCGCGCCCGACGTGGCCTTCCCGCGGCTGAACATGCTCGCCTACTGGCTGTTCCTGTTCGGCTCGCTGATCGCCGCCGGCGGCTTCCTCACCCCCCAGGGGGCCGCCGACTTCGGCTGGTTCCTCTACGCCCCGCTGTCGGACGCCGTGCACTCGCCCGGCGTCGGAGCCGACATGTGGATCATGGGCGTGACGCTGTCCGGCTTCGGCAGCATCCTGGGCGCGGTCAACTTCATCACCACGATCATCTGCATGCGCGCCCCCGGCATGACCATGTTCCGCATGCCGATCTTCACCTGGAACGTGCTGCTGACCGGCGTGCTCGTCCTCATCGTCTTCCCGGTGCTCGCGGCCGCGCTGCTCGGCCTGGAGATGGACCGGAAGTTCGGCAGCCACATATTCGACGCCGCCAACGGCGGGGCCCTGCTGTGGCAGCACCTGTTCTGGTTCTTCGGCCATCCCGAGGTCTACATCCTGGCGCTGCCGTTCTTCGGCATCGTCAGCGAGATCGTCCCGGTCTTCTCCCGCAAGCCGATGTTCGGCTACATGGGCCTGGTCGGCGCGACCATCGCCATCGCCGGTCTCTCGGTCACCGTGTGGGCGCACCACATGTACGTCACCGGCGGTGTGCTGCTGCCGTTCTTCTCCTTCATGACCTTCCTGATCGCGGTCCCGACCGGCGTGAAGTTCTTCAACTGGATCGGCACCATGTGGAAGGGCAGCCTGTCCTTCGAGACCCCGATGCTGTGGGCCACCGGCTTCCTGGTCACCTTCACCTTCGGCGGCCTCACCGGCGTGATCCTCGCCGCCCCGCCGCTGGACTTCCACGTCTCCGACTCGTACTTCGTCGTGGCGCACTTCCACTACACGCTGTTCGGGACGGTGGTGTACGCCATGTTCGCCGGATTCCACTTCTGGTGGCCCAAGTTCACCGGCAAGATGCTCGACGAACGCCTCGGCAAGGTCACCTTCTGGACGCTGACGGCGGGCTTCCACCTCACCTTCCTCGTCCAGCACTGGCTCGGCACCGAGGGCATGCCCCGCCGGTACGCCGACTACCTGGCGGCCGACGGCTTCACCGCCCTCAACACCCTTTCCACCATAGGCTCGTTCCTGCTCGGCCTGTCGTTCCTGCCGTTCCTCTACAACGTCTGGAAGACGGGCAGGTACGGCAAGCCGGTCGAGGTCGACGACCCGTGGGGGTACGGCCGTTCGCTGGAGTGGGCCACGTCCTGCCCGCCGCCGCGGCACAACTTCCTCACCCTGCCGCGGATCCGCAGCGAATCCCCGGCGTTCGACCTGCACCACCCCGAGATCGCCCAGGCCGAGAAGGCGGCGTGACCCGTGGGCCGATCCGTCCTGGCGCTGGCCACCGCGCTGGTGCTGTTCTCGGGCTGTGTCTGGTACGTCCCGGCCGTGGTCGACCTGCGCGCCGGCGACGACCGGCCCGCCTCGGCGCGCACGGCCGCGGCCGCCTGCCTGACCGGGTGGGCCGCGGTCGCGGGCGTGGCCGTCCTGCTGGCCGCGACGGCCGTGTGGTGGGCGCCCGCCGGCGCGGCGGTCGCGGGCGCCGTCGCGACGGCCGGCCTGCGGCTCCGCGCCGGGGTCCAGCGCCGGCGCGAAGCGCGGGAGACCGCGTCGCAGCTGGCGGCGCTGCGCCTGGGCCCCGTCGCACCGCCGCACGGCGGGAGGGGTTCCCGGGGCGTCTTCGCCGCCCTGGTCGGCGCCGGACTGCTCGGCGGCACGGCCGTCGCGGCCTGCCTGATCGTGGCCGGTCCCGGGGGCGGCCGGGCCTGGACGGCGACCGCGGCCGCGTCCGCCGCGGTCGTCGCCCTGTTCGTCGCCCTAGCGGTGACGTACGCGGTGCGCCCGCCGCACCGGCGGGCCGGCCGGCCCGCCCGCGTGGCGGTCAGCCGATCCGCGCCTGAGCCTCCTCGGTGATCCGGTCGAACTGGGCGCCCATGGCCGCCGCCAGGGCCTGGGCGGCGGACAGCGGCCGCACCATGACCATGAGCCGGTCGACCAGTCCTTCCTCGTCGAGGTGGATGAAGTCGCAGCCGGTCAGCGCGCGGTCGCCCACCCGCGCGCTGAACACCAGGGCGTGGTCGCGGCCGTCGGCCCCGGCGAGCTCCTGCTCGTAGCGGAAGTCCTCGAAGACGCGCGCCACCCCGCGCAGGATCGCCGCGGTGAGCGCCTTGCCCGAGTACGGCGCGAACGCCACCGGGCTGGTGAACACGACGTCCTTCGCCAGCAGCGCCTCGACGGCGTCGAGGTCACCGGCCTCCACCGCTTCGCGGAACGCTCGCATCGGATCACCCTCATAGTCAATTAGTGGAGTAGGTGCAGAAGAGACTAGTCAGCGGCCGGGGAGGTGTCCATGCGTCCGCTGCCGCGCTGTCCTAAGCTGACGCGGTGTTCAGCCCCGAAGGCCCCACCCTGCGCGAGCTCGCCGTCCAGGCGCTGTCGTCGGTCGAGCGCGGCTACGACCTGCTCGCGCCGAAGTTCGACCACACCCCCTTCCGGACGCCCGACGCGGTGCTCGACGCGGTCGCCGCCGACCTGGCCCGCACCGGCTCCTTCGACGCCGGGCTCGACCTGTGCTGCGGCACCGGTGCGGGGACCGACGTCCTGGCGCGGGTGTGCCGGCGCCGTGTCGTGGGCGTCGACTTCAGCGCCGGGATGCTCGACGTCGCCCGCGGGCGCGGCACCGGCGCCGGACCGCGCCCGGAGTACGTCCGGGCGGACGCCCGCGCGCTGCCCTTCGGCCCCGTCTTCGACCTCGTCGTCAGCTTCGGGGCGTTCGGGCACTTCCTGCCGCGCGAGCTGCCGGGGTTGTTCGCGCAGGTCCACTCCGTGCTGCGGCCGGGCGGATGCTTCGCGTTCCCGGTCCTGGCCCCGCCGCGCCCCTCGTCGCCCGCGTTCTGGATGCTGTTCGGTTTCGACGCGGTGATGCGGGTGCGCAATGCCCTGTGGCGGCCGCCGTTCGTCATGTACTACCGCGCCTTCCGGCTCGGGCAGGTGCGGCGGGAACTGGAGCGGGCCGGGTTCCTGGTGGAGCTGCACGCCCTGCCGGAGTTCGGGCGGCGCCGCGACGGCAGCCCGCGGGTGCGCACGCTCGTGGCGCGCCGCCCGGTCACGCCGGCCGGGCCGCCGCGGGCGGCGTGACCTCGTAGACCGGGACGTGCTGCCCGGGCGGACCCGGATGTGCTGCCGGGGCGGACCGGGACGTGCTGCCCCGGACCGGGATGTGCTGCCGGGGCGGACCTGGACGTGCTGCCCCGGACCGGGATGTGCTGCCGGGGCGGACCTGGACGTCCTGTCGGGCGCGCGCCACCCCGGCGGCCGGTCAGGCCGACATCCGGGTCCTGCCCGGTCAGGCCGGCACCCGGGGGCGGTGCCCGGTGGGCCGGTACGGTCCGGTGGGCACCCGGGGGGCGGTGCCCGGTGGGCCGGTACGGTCCGGTCGGCGCCGGCCCGCCGCGGGTGCCGTTCACAGTGCGTCGTACACGGCCTCGACCAGTGCCGTCTTGCGCGGGTCGTCGGCGATGTGCGGCCCCATCCGGTTCATCACGTAGCCCAGCGACACGCCGGCCTCCGGGTCGGCCAGTCCGCAGGAGCCGCCGAAGCCGTCGTGCCCGAAGGCCCGCGGGTTGGGGCCGTAGGAGCCGTTCCGCCCGCTCAGCCAGACACCCAGCGCCACCTCGGTGTCGTGCGCGAAACCGGCGCCGAGCACCAGGTCGCGGCAGCTGCCCTGCCCCTCGCGCACCCGCTCGGCTGCCGCGGGGGAGAGCACCCGCCGGCCGGCGTACGTCCCCCGGCCCGCGAGGACGCCGTACAGCGCGGCGACGGCCCGCGCGGTGCCGTGTCCGTTCGCGGCCGGGATCTCGGCGGCCCGCCAGGCGGGCGTGTTGGCTTCCGCCGCGCCCACCAAGGGGTTGGTCAGCGCGGCCGGCGTCGGCGGTGTCAACCGCATGGGCGGGGCGGGCCGTTCATCGTCCACCGCGGCCCTCCGGTGCACCAGTTCGGCCGCCCGGTGGGCCTCCTTCTCCGGCAGCCCGATCGTGAAGTCGATCCCGAGCGGCCCGGTCACCTCGCGCTCCAGAAACGCCCCCGGCAGCAGCCCGGAGACCCGCCGTACCACCTCGCCCACCAGGAAGCCGAAGGTCAGGGCGTGATAACCGGACACCGTGCCCGGCTCCCACCAGGGCTCCGCCGCCGCGAGCCGCCGCGTGGTCAGCTCCCAGTCGTAGAGCTGCTCGAGCGAGTGCGGCTCGCGCAGCCCGGCCAGCCCCGCCCGGTGCGACAGCAGGTGCCGCACCAGGACCTTCTCCTTGCCGGCCGCGGCGAACTCCGGCCAGTAGGCGGCCACCGGCGCGTCGAGGTCCAGCAGGCCGCGGTCGGACAGGATGTGCGCGCACAAGGCGGCGGGTGCCTTCGAGGTGGACCACACGTTGACCAGGGTGTCCCGCTCCCAGGGCCGGCCGCGCCGCGCGTCGGCCCACCCGCCCCACAGATCCACCACCGTGACCCCGTCGACGGTGACGGCCACCGCGGCGCCCAGTTCGTCCCGGCCTTCGAAGTTCTCCTCGAACGCCGTCCGCACCGCCGCGAACCGCGCGTCGCAGTGACCGTGCACCCGGTGATCGCGCCGCGTCATGAACCCCTCCGTCGTCAGCCGGAGCCCGGGACGCGCTGTCGCGGCCCGGGCCGTCCGAACATACCGACTGGTCGGACACGAGGGAAGGGCGGGCCGTCAGGCGTACGACCGCAGCCAGCGCAGCTTGGCCGCCTCCTGGTAGGGGCCGCCGCCCTCGTGGTCGTTGAACTCGTACACCTCGATCGCCTTGTCGTCGTGCGCCCAGGCGTTGAACGCCGCGAAGACCGTCGACGGCGGGCAGGTCTGGTCCTCCAGGGCCGTCGAGAACAGGGCCGGCGCCCGGCCGCGGGCCGCGAAGTGGACTCCGTCGAAGTAGGCGAGCGTGCGCAGCGCGGCCTCGCTGCGGCCGCGGTGGGTCTTGAGGAACAGCCCTATCTCCCGGTAGGGGTGACTGTCCGTCAGGGTCACCGCGCGCGGGTAGTCGCACAGGAACGGCACGTCCGGCGCGACCGCGGCCAGGTCCGGGACCAGTCCGCCCACGGCGAGGGTGATGCCGCCGCCCTGGCTGGCGCCGACGGCCACCGTGCGGGAGGCGTCGGTCTCCGGGTGCGAGCGGGCCGCCTCCACCGCGCGGACCGCGTCGGTGAACACCCTGCGGTAGTAGTAGTTCTCGGGCGCGTCGATGCCCCGCGTCATGAAACCGGGGTAGGCGGGCGCGCCGCCCACCGGGTCCGGCGTGTCACCGCCGCCGCCCCACGCGCTGCCCTGGCCGCGGGTGTCCATGACGAAGTGCGCGCGGCCCGTGGACGCCCACAGCAGGTGCTCGTGCGGCAGGCCCCGTCCGCCCCCGTACCCGACGAACTCCACCACCAGCGGCAGCGGTCCGTCCGCCGCGGCGGGCAGCCGCAGCCAGCCCTTCACCGGGTGACCGCCGAACCCGGCGAACGTCACGTCGAACACCCGCACCGTCGTCAGCCCCGTGTCCACCGGCTCGAAACGGGCGTCCAGGTCGTGCTCGCGCGTCTCCCGCAGGGTCTTGGACCAGAAGGCGTCGAAGTCCTCCGGTGCGGTGGACGTGCTGCGGTACTCGCGGAGTTCGTCGAGGGGCAGGTCGAACAGGGCCATGAAGGACCGCCTTTGGTGAAGGGTCGGTGCGGATGATCACACCGTACGTGGAAGATCGGACGACTCGCCAGACCCGCACCGCGTCCGGAGGTGATCCCGGCACCCCGTTCCTGGTCTCGCTTCCGCTGGTCAAGCGGTGCGAACAGGACTCGCGCGGGGGTGGGAGGGAAGACCCCGGCGGACTACCGGCCGGTAGGATTCGTCGGGTCACCGCCCGTCGCGGCCCGCACGCCCGGGCGGTACGCGGGACGCGGCGTCACGCGCGGCGGCGCGTCCACTCAGGTCCGGTCCGGGCCCACGCCCGCTCCCACTCGGCGAGCCTGCGCCCGAGGGCCACGCGGCGTACGACGGCGTGCCCGAGGAGCACCAGGGCCGCCGTCCCCGCGGCGGCGCACGCGCCGACGGCGAGGGAGTGCTGCCGGACGTCGCCCCGGCTCGGCGGCGCGGGGACGGTCCGGCGCCGGGAGTCCAGCCACACGTCGACGGTGTCCCCGCGCCGGGTGCCCGCCGGGACGCGTGCCCTCGCGGTGTGCACCTCGCCGGCCGGATCCGTCCAGCGCACGGCCGCACGGTAGGCGTGCTGCCGCCCGCTCCGTACCGCCGGCAGCATGTCGGGGGCGGCGCCGACCGCTTCGGCGCGCACGCGGTGCCGTTCGGCGCGCTGTGCCGCCGCGACGGCGCGCGCGTCGTCATGGGCCCACCGCCCGGCCGCCGCCCCCGCGAGCGGCACGCCCACCACCAGCAGGACGGCGACCACCAGCACCGTCCACGCCTCGACGACATCCGACCGGCGCCGCAGCGCACCGCGCCGCCAACGCCAGCCGCGCACCCGGGTTCGCATGGGGACCGGATACCCAGGCCCCCGGAGTTCCTTCCTCACCGCACCCGTCGGCCGCCCGGCCCACCACGGGCCTGCGGTGTCCGCGCCGCGGGGGCTTGGCTCGCCGGCTGCCGTGGCCATCGGCTCCGCGCGGCGTGCCGGGCCGGCCCGGTCGGCACGACGCTGACGGGGCAGGCCGGGGCTGGCGGGGCCGGACGGGCCGTCGGGGACGCGGGGTCAGCCGAAGCGTTCGATGCGGATGCGGCCGACGGGCTGGCCGGCCTGCACCAGGAGACGGGAGGCGTGTTCCGCGAAGCCGTTGGAGCCGCACACATAGGCCTCCCACCCGCCGGGTGGCCGCTCGGCCAGGAGCGGCGCCACATGTGCGGCCGTCAGGCGTCCCACCGGCACGCCCCGCGGGGCACTTCGGGTGAACACCGGCGTCGTCTCCGCGCCGAACTCCCGCGCGTAGATCAGTTCCTCGGGACCGCGCGCGGACACCAGCAGCCGCAGCGGCACGGACAGGCCCCGCAGCCGGTGGTGGCGCACCATCGACATCAGCGGTACGACCCCGGAACCGGCGCCGATCAGCAGTGCCGGGCGGTCGCCGGGCCAGGCGAAGAACCCGCTCAGCGGGCCGCGCACCTCGACCCGGTCGCCGGGCCGGGCCACGGTGTGGAACCAGCCCGAGACCTCGCCGCCCGCGACGTGGTCCAGGGTCAGTTCGACGTGGCCCGCGTCGTCGGGCGCGGACGCGATGGAGTAGTGGCGCTGCGCCGCATAGCCGTCCGCCGCGGTCAGCCGCAGCATCAGGTGCTGGCCGGGCAGATGGCCGGACCACGTCGGAACCGCGAACCGGAAGGTGGCGGCGTGCGGCGTCTCGCGGCGGATCCCGGTCAGGGTGGCGGTCTGCCACCGCCCGGCGACCCGCTCGTTCACGGCGATGCGGCCGGGCACGGCGAACCGCGTCGGGGGAGTGAAGGTCTCAGTCACCGGAGTACCGCTGCTCCTGCCAGGGGTTGCCGCGGGCGTGGTAGCCGTTCTGCTCCCAGAAACCCGGCTCGTCGTGGTCGAGGAGCCGGATGCCGGCGATCCACTTGGCGCTCTTCCAGAAGTACAGGTGCGGCACCAGCAGCCGCGCCGGCCCGCCGTGCTCGGCCGTGAGCGGCCGGCCGTCGTACTCCCAGGCGATCCAGGCGCGCCCGCCGGTCAGGTCGGCCAGCGGCAGGTTCGTGGTGTACCCGGTGTGCGAGTAGGCCACGGCATGGGTGGCCGACCCATGGGGCCGGACCACGTCGAGGAAGGCGTCCAGGGACACGCCCCCGAACCGCACCCCGAACTTCGACCAGCTCGTCACGCAGTGGATGTCGCCCTCGTACACCGACGCGGGCAGCGCGTGCGCCTGCTCCCAGTCCCAGGTGCGCGGCCGCTCGACCAGGCCGTCGACCCGGAAGGTCCAGTCGGCGGGCGCCAGGTCGGGCGTGACCTCCGCGGACAGCACGGGCCAGTCGTCGCCCGCGTCGTACTGGCCGGGCGGCAGGCCGGGGCGGAGCGCGCGGGGGCGTCCGGTGAAGCCTCGGGTGACGTTCATGCGGATCCAGCGGGACGGCGTCGGTAGCTCACGCACTCAACCGTACGTGCGTCCCGGGAGTGCTTCCGCACCGGGCGGCCCGGCGATCACCGCGGACGGGTGAAGTCTCCGGCGCCGACGCCGTCCGCCTGTACGAGTCCCTGGGCTTCCGGCCGCGCCGCGGGACCCTCTTCCTCGGCGCCCGCACACCGGAACACCGCCCGCACGCACAGGCGGTGGCCGCCGCCCTCTAGGCACGCCGTCCGGCCTGGTCCTCGTCCTCCCCGGCGCCGGATCCCGGCCACGCGTTGTAGCGGGTGAGATACCGTGCGAACCGTTCCAGATCCTCCTCCGACCAGTCCGCGAGCCGCTCCCGGAGGGCCGTCCGGCGGCTGCGGGTGACCCGGTCGAGGATCCGGCGGCCGGCGCCGGTGAGGTGCAGCACCTGCACGCGGTGGTCCTCCGGGTCCAGGCGCCGCTCGACCAGGCCGGCCCGCTCCAGCGCCGTCACCTGGCGGCTGACCGTCGACTTGTCCAGGGCGTAGTGCGCGGCCAGGTCGGTCGCGCGGCAGCCGCCGCTCTCCTCCAGGTGGCCGAGCAGGGTGTAGGAGACCAGCGACAGCTCGGGGTGCAGGCGCCCCGCGGACGCCCGGGCGCGGCGGGCGAAGACCGTCATCTCCCGCTGGATGGTCTCCACGGCCTGCTGCGCCTCCACCGGGCCTCCCTCGCTCTCCTGGTTGCACCGTACAACCCGGAGCGCGGGGTGCGCCGTGCGGCCCCGACCGGAGGTGACCGGCGCATGCCACGGCGGCTCGGGGCTGCGGTAGGGTGACCGTCCGGCCGAGGAGCGTCCCGGCCGCCGGTGGACCGAGGAGGTGGGAGTCATCACCGCTGTGCCAGACCGGGTGCTCTCCCCTCGCGTCGACGCGGACCGTCGCCGGTAGGTGACCGCGGGAGCGCCCTTCGACTACCGAAAGGCCCTCGGCCCAGATGCCTGCGTCGTCTCCTTCGTCTCCTTCGTCCCGCTTCTCCCTTCCCGCCTCTTCTTCCGTGTCCTCCGTTTCTTCCTACGACGCCGTCGTCGCCGCGCTGCGCGCCGCGGGCTGCGTCTTCGCCGAGGAGGAGGCGCGGATGCTGCTGTCCGCCGCCCGCACCCCGCGGGAGCTGGCCCTGCTGGTCGACCGGCGGTCCGGCGGCCTGCCCCTCGAACTGGTCCTCGGCTGGGCCGAGTTCCGGGGGCTGCGCATCGTCGTGGAACCCGGCGTCTTCGTCCCCCGGCGGCGAACCGAGTTCCTCGTCGAGCAGGCCCTGGCCCAGGCTCCGGCGGCCCGTGTGGTCGTCGACCTGTGCTGCGGCTCGGGCGCCGTCGGCGCGGCCCTGGCCGCCGCGCTCGGTCCCGTCGAGCTGCACGCCGCCGACATCGACCCGGCCGCGGTGCGCTGCGCCCGCCGCAACGTCGCCGCGGCGGGCGGTCAGGTCCACTCGGGTGACCTGTTCGAGGCGCTGCCCGCCGGCCTGCGCGGCCGCGTCGACGTCCTCGCGGCCAACGTGCCCTACGTACCCACCGACGAGGTCGGCCTGCTGCCCCCGGAGGCCCGCGACCACGAACCGCTGGTCGCCCTGGACGGCGGCACCGACGGATTGCACGTCCTGCGGCGGGTAGCCGCCGAGGCGCACCGGTGGCTCGCCCGCGGCGGCTGCCTGCTGGTCGAGACGAGTGAACGGCAGGCCGGAGCGGCCGTGGACGCCTTCTCCCGCGGCGGGCTGACCGCCCGGCTCGCCCACGACGAGGAACTGGGCGCCAGTGTCGTGATCGGCGTCCGGACGTAGCGCCACCGCCCGACGGGGTTGCCGACGGCGACGACATCCGCCGCTAGCGGGGGCCGTGCCCCTGCATCATGCCGTGGCCGGATCCGTCGCCGTACCCGGGCATGTCGTGGTCGGATCCGTTCTCATGCCCCTGCATCATGCCGTGATCGCATCCGTCGTGGTGCCCGTCGTAGCGGCCCTCGCCCCAGTTGCCCGTCATGGCGTACATCGCGGTCCGCGTGTTGCCGGAGTGCGGCCCGACCAGGGCGGCCTTCTCGCCCTTCTTCAGGTAGCCGGTGCCGGAGGCCTTGTTGCCGTCGTGGAAGACGACGGTGTTCTTGTTCACCGTCCACGTCCAGGCGGCGCCGTCCTCGCTCTTGACGGTCACCTGGTCGTCGTAGACCTTCTGGACGGTGCCGCGCTGCCAGGCGCGCACCACCCACTTGCCCGTGTCCGGGTCCTTGACGGTCGACTCGCCGTGCACGCCCATGCGGAACGCGCACCGGTGGCCGGTTCCCTCCGGCGACGGCGTAGCGGACGGGGAGGCGGCGGCGCCCCCACCGGCTCCGTCCGAGGCCGCTGCGTGGGCGACGGTGCCGCCGAGGGCGAAGACGGCGACCGTGACCGCCGCCATCACCGGGCGTGCCCGGCGGGACCGGCCCCGCCACGGCCTGCCTCGGCCCGCGCCCGGCGGACGGTCCGGTCCGCCCGGACCCGTCGTCACTTCCCGCTCCGGTGTCGGTTCGTGCGTCACGGCTCGCTCCCATCGGCCACGGCACCCGGTCTCCGCGTGCCCTGCCTTGTCCTGCTCTGTTCCCATTGTGGGCTGGGGACGATAAGGACTGGATAACGGATTTCCGGGGAAACCGCCCCCGGGCGGGTCGCCCCGCGGCCGGTCAGCCCGGCTGCTGCACCCGGGCGATCAGCAGCGCCACGTCGTCGGGGTTGTCGGGCTGGTAGAGGGTGCGCAGCAGGAGGTCGCACACCTCCTCCAGCGGGCGGTCGGGTCCGCCGAGCAGGCCGAGGAGCGCCTCCAGACGCTCGTCGAGAGGGTCCTGCCGGGTCTCCACCAGGCCGTCGGTGTAGAACACGAGCCGGTCGCCGGGCGAGAGGTCGATCGTGGTGGTCGAGAAGGCGACGCCGCCCACGCCCAGCGGCGCTCCGGTGGGCAGGTCGAGCAGTTCCGGGCGTCGGCCCTCGCGCAGCCGGGCCGGCGGCAGGTGCCCGGCGTTCGCGATCCGGCACTGCCGCGACTGAGGGTCGTGCACGGCGTACACGCAGGTCGCGATGGAGTGGTCGAGGCCCTCGGTGATCCGGTCGAGGTGCTCCAGGAGACGCGCGGGGTCGAGGCCGAGCGAGGCCAGCGTGTTCGTCGCGGTGCGCAGCCGGCCCATGGTCGCCGCGGCGGTGATCCCGCTGCCCATCACGTCCCCCACCACCAGTGCCGTCCTGCCGCCTTCCAGGGGGATGACGTCGAACCAGTCGCCGCCGACCTCGGTGGTGGTGCCGGCCGGCTGGTAGCGGGAGGCGACCTCCAGGCCGCCGGTCACCCGCGGGTGGCTGGGCAGCAGGCTGCGTTGCAGGGTGAGCGCGGTGTTCCGGGCGTTCTGGTACCAGCGGGCGTTGTCGATCTGCACCGCCGCCCGGGACGCCAGCTCCCGGGCGAGCAGCAGGTCGTCCTCGGTGAACGGCAGCGGGTTGCGGGTGCGCTTCAGGTCGAGCGCGCCGAGCACCTCCCCGCGGGCGATCAGCGGCACGGCCAGGTACGAGTGCACGCCCGCGCCGGCCAGCAGTTCCGCCGCCTCGGGGGAGCGGGCGATGCGCGGCAGGTCGGCGTCCTGGACCTCGGCGACCAGGACCGGGCGGCCGGTGCGCACGCACTCGGTGACCAGGCGGTCGGGGCCGTAGGCCGCCACCTGCCCCGGAGAATCGGCCGCCCGCAGCGCCTGCGGGGCGTTGTCCGCCCGCACGGCCAGGGCCCGGATCACCGCGGACTCCGCGGGACCGAGGCTGCTGCGTCTGCCCTCCGCGACCGCGTCGAGCAGGTCGACGGCGGCCACGTCGGCCAGTTCCGGGACGGCCACGTCGGCCAGTTCCAGGGCGGTGCGTTCCAGCTCCAGGGTGGTGCCGATGCGGGCCGAGGCGTCCGCGACGACGGCGAGCCGGCGGCGTGCCGTCTCCGCCTCGATGCCCGCCCGGTGCTGGTCGGTGACGTCCGCGACGGAGACCGCCACGCCCAGCACGGTGCCGAGCGCGTCCTCCAGCCGGTACAGCGAGATCGACAGGGCGTGTTCCTGGTCCGGGTCGGCCGGGGTGTGCCCGACCACCCGGTGGCCGACGAGCGGTGAGCCGGTCTCCAGCACCTCGCGGATCGCGGCCTCCATGCCGTCGACGTCGAGGTGCGGCAGGACCTCGCGGACCGTGCGTCCGATGTGCTCGCTCGCCGGTATGCCGTTGAGCCGTTCCATCGCGGGGTTGACCGACACGTACCGCATGTCGGTGTCCAGGACCGCCAGCCCGTTCGGCGACTGGGCGATCATCCGTGTGGACAGCGCCACGTCGCGTTCCAGCTGCCGCACGGTCGACTGGTCGGCGCACAGGCCGAGCGCGTAGACGTCGCCCTGGTCGTCCAGCAGCCGCATGTTGCGGAACTCCACCAGACGGGTGCTGCCGTCCTTGCGCCGGACGGGGAAGGCCCCGGCCCAGCTCTGGCCGGTGTGCATGACGTCGGCGAACAGTTTGATCACCAGGTCGACATGCTGCTCGTGCACCATGATCCGGGCGGCGTACTGCCCGAGCGCCTCCGGGGCGGTGTAGCCGAACAGCTCCTCCGCCTGGGGGCTCCACAGCACGATGCGCCCGCGGGCGTCCAGGACCACCGAGGCCACCCGCAGCACGTCGAGCAGGCCGCTGGGCCGTATCGACTCGTCGCCGTCGGCCCACGGGAACTCAGGTGCACTCATGCACGCACCGCCTCCGCCTCCTTGCGCGGCACGCCGTTCCCCCGTGCCGACTCCCCTGTTCTACCGCGCTCAACCGTCCCTGTGACGCCTTCGTCGTCCTCCAGCGTCCCCCGGCACGGCCGGAGGTGTCCGGCGAGTGGGTGACGACAGCACCGGGCGGGCCGTTCCCCGGCCGACGCCTTCCCTCATTGGTCTGTACATGACTACACGGGCGGGTCAGACTGTCCGCCGACCCCACGCCCCCATGGAGGAGCCCCCATGCCGCTGCGCACCCGGCGATGCCGTACCGCCACGTCGGCCGCCCTCGCCGCTCTCGCCGTACTGGCCGTCCTCGCCGACACCCCGGCCGCCTCGGCCGCCGACACCTGGACCGAGGTGGGCTCCGACCGTGCCGACCCGCTGACCGAGAGCCAGGGGCTGGCCTCCGTCGAGGTCCCGGCCGGCAGCGCCAACCGCTACACCGGCATCGGCACCATCCCCCTCGGCGTGTCCAGCCGCGGCTGGAACCACGTCGGCGACCCCGACGCCTCCTACGACGGCCACTACATCGAGCCGTACCAGCGGGACGACGGCGCCGCGAAGATGTTCCGCGTGCAGGCTCCGGACGGAACCTGGTCCGAGTACACCCACGCGCTCGGCCCGGGCGAGGCGCTCAACAACTCCTGGGTCGCCGTCTCGCCCGACGGCCAGTGGATGCTGGCGGGCGAGTACGGCACCATGAACCGGCTGCTGGTCTTCCCGACCCCGGGCGTCAACCCGGCCGCCTCGCCCTCGGCGAACCTGCCCCAGGTCTCCACCGTCCGCCTCGGCCACGCCGTGCGGGACGTGCAGGGCTGCGACTTCTCCGGCCCGACGACGCTGCTGTGCTCCTCGGACGACCCGGACGGCACGCTGTTCGGAGTCACCAAGCCGCTGCTCCGGATCGACCTGTCCGCGCCGCCGAACGGTACCTCGGACGTCTCCGGCCAGGTCACGGCCCTGCGGCAACTGCCGCTGCGCAGCGCCTGCTCGGGCACCTTCGAGGCGGAGGGGATCGACTACGACCGCCGCACCGGCACGCTGCGCGTGATCGTGGTCTCCCCGGGCTTCTGCGTGCTGACCGACAGCAAGACGTACCGGTTCACCCGCGGGTGAGCGGGTGAGCGGGTGAGCGGCTGAGCGCTTGGGCGCCTGGGCGGGCGGGGCCGCGCCGGGGCGATGCGCCCGAGAGGCGATGCGCCCGCGAGGCGGTGCGCCCGTGCTGATGCCGCCGTGGTGATGTGGTGCTTTTCTGGTGGGTGGGGCGCGGCCGTACGGGGAGACGGTCCCGTGGGGCGGCGGCCCACCCACGGAAGGAGCGACCACGATGGACAGGCATCCGGAATCGGTCTCCGTCGAGATCAGCGACTGCAGCGAGGAGGACGCCCGGATCGTGTTCGACACCCTGTGCGCGTGCTTCGCGTCCGACCGGTGCGCCGAGGACGTGCCGGAACGGCTGGACGAGACGCGGCCGACGGTGTGGCTCGGCACGTTCGACGTCACCGACACCCGCGGGAGCTGCGCGCCCGCCCACCTCTCCGGAACCGTCACCGCGGACGTCCAGGGCGGCTACTGGGCGGTGGACCGGCTGCGCACGACGCTCGGCTCCCTGTTCTCGGTGCGGGACCTCACCGGCGCCTCCGGCGACCAGGAGCGCGACGTCCACCTGCGGCTCACCAGCCGGTGACGCGAGACGGCTCGGGGCCACCGTGTCCGACGGTGGCCCGCGTCACGCCCCCACGTTTGTGCAACTAGTTGCACAAGCGGCGCGGCGTCCTCTACAACTGAGGCACCACACCGCGCACGGAGGGGCCGATGAGCCGTTACCCGCACCTGCTGAGCCCGCTCGACCTGGGCTTCACCACGCTGCCCAACCGCGTCCTGATGGGCTCCATGCACGTCGGCCTGGAGGAGGCCGAGGGCGGCTTCGAGCGCATGGCGGCGTTCTACGCCGAGCGCGCCCGCGGCGGAGTGGGCCTGATCGTCACCGGCGGCATCGCACCCAACGAGGAGGGCCGGCCGTACGAGGGCGGCGCGAAGCTCACCACCGAGGCGGAGGCCGAGCGGCACCGCGTGGTCACCGACGCCGTGCACCGCGAGGGCGGGCGGATCGCGATGCAGATCCTGCACTTCGGCCGGTACGCCTACCACGCCGACCTGGTCGCGCCGAGCCCGCTCCAGGCCCCGATCAGCCCCTTCGTGCCGCGCGAGCTCACCGACGCCGAGGTCGAGCGGACCATCGACGACTACGCCCGCGCCGCCCGCCTCGCCCGCCTGGCCGGATACGACGGCGTCGAGATCATGGGCTCCGAGGGCTACCTCATCAACGAGTTCATCGCCGCGCCGACCAACCACCGCACCGACCGCTGGGGCGGCTCGTACGAGAACCGCATGAGCTTCCCCGTCGAGATCGTCCGGCGGGTGCGCGAGGCCGTCGGCGAGGACTTCGTCATCATCTACCGGCTGTCCATGCTGGACCTGGTGCCGGGCGGCTCGTCGCTGGACGAGGTGATCACCCTCGCCAAGGCGGTCGAGGCCGCCGGAGCCACGATCATCAACACCGGCATCGGCTGGCACGAGGCCCGCATCCCCACCATCGCGACCTCGGTGCCGCGCGGCGCCTACACCTGGGTCACCGAGCGGCTCATGGGCGAGGTGTCCGTACCGCTCGTCACCACCAACCGCATCAACACCCCCGAGGTCGCCGAGGAACTGCTCGCCTCGGGCCGCGCGGACATGGTGTCGATGGCCCGTCCGATGCTCGCCGACCCCGACTTCGTCGCCAAGGCCGCCGCCGGCACGCCCGAGGCCATCAACACCTGCATCGGCTGCAACCAGGCCTGCCTCGACCACACCTTCAGCGGCAAGATCACCTCCTGCCTGGTCAACCCGCGCGCCTGCCACGAGACCGAACTGGTCCTCGCCCCGACCCGGCTGAAGAAGCGGGTCGCCGTCGTCGGCGCGGGCCCGGCCGGACTCGCCTGCGCGGTGGCCGCCGCCGAACGCGGCCACGCCGTCACCCTGTTCGACGCCGCGAGCGAGATCGGCGGCCAGCTCGACGTCGCCCGCCGGGTCCCCGGCAAGCAGGAGTTCGACGAGACGCTGCGCTACTTCCGCCACCGGCTCGCCGAGGAGGGCGTGGACGTACGGCTGGACACCTGGGTCTCCGCCGCGGACCTCGCCGACTACGACGAGGTCGTCGTCGCCACCGGCGTCACCCCGCGCGTCCCCGACATCCCCGGCGTGGACCACCCCAGCGTGGTCGGCTACCTCGACGTCCTGCGCGACGGCGCGCCCGTCGGCGACCGCGTCGCGATCCTCGGCGCCGGCGGCATCGGCTTCGACGTCGCCGAGTTCCTCACCGACGCGGGCGACAAGGCGAGCGAGGACCCGGCGACGTACTTCCGCCACTGGGGCGTCGACATGGACTACCGCGCGCCCGGCGGGCTCACCGCACCCGAGCGGCCCGCCCCGCCGCGCACCGTCCACCTGCTGCAGCGCAAGACCAGCAAGGTCGGCGCCGGCCTCGGCAAGACCACCGGCTGGATCCACCGCACCGAACTCAAGCACCGCGGCGTGACGATGGTGCCGGGCGTGCGCTACGACCGCATCGACGACGCCGGACTGCACGTCACCGTCGGCGAGGAGAGCACGGTGCTGGCCGTCGACACGATCGTGCTGTGCACCGGGCAGGAACCGCGCCGCGAGCTGTACGAGGAACTGGTCGCCGCGGGCCGCGCCGCGCACCTGATCGGCGGCGCCGACGTCGCCGCCGAACTGGACGCCAAGCGCGCCGTCAAGCAGGGCACCGAGGTCGCGGCCGCCCTCTGATCCGGCGGGACGCGCCGTCCCTAGGATGACCCCCATGTCACTCCCGCACGCGATCCTCACCGCCCTGCTGGAAAAGCCGTCCTCGGGGCTGGAGCTGACCCGCCGGTTCGACCGGTCGATCGGCTACTTCTGGTCGGCGACGCATCAGCAGATCTATCGCGAGCTGGGAAAGCTGGAGGCCGAGGGCCACATCCGCGCCCTGCCGTCCGAGCAGCCGGCCCGCGGGCAGAAGAAGTGCTACGAGGTGCTGCCCGCGGGCCGCGCCGAACTGGCCCGCTGGACCGCCGCACCGCAGGACCCGCGGCCGCTGCGCGACCCGCTGTTCCTGCGGCTGCGCGCGGCGGCCGTGGTGGGGACCGCGGGCCTTCAGGACGACCTGCGCCGCCATCTCGACCTGCACCGGCGGCAGCTGGCCGAGTACGAGGAGATCGAGAAGCGCGACTTCCCGCCCGGCAAGGACGGTGCCCAGGACCGCTTGCAGCACCTCGTGCTGCGCGCCGGCATCGACCTGGAGACCTTCTGGACACGGTGGCTGACGCGGGCCCTGGAGGAGTTCGCCGAACTGCCCGGCCCTCCGGCGGCATGAGCGTCCGGCGGCATGAGCGTTCGGCGGCATGAGCGCCGCCGCGGTCACCGGCGGACGGTCACAGCCGGTGCGGCTTGGAACGGCGGCGCAGGTACCAGCCGGTGGCGATGACGCCCGCGCCGACCAGGGCGCTGCCCACCCCCAGCGTCACCGGGCCGTAGTCGCGGACGGCGCCGCCGAGCCCGCCCATGACCCCGCGTGACGGCGTGGCCGTGGCCGTGGCCGAGATCGTCGGAGTGACGGTGGGGGTGGCCGCGGAGACGACGACGGACTGCGTGCCCGCGACGCTGTTGTCGAACGAGCACATGACGATCACGGTGTACGTCCCGGGGGCCACCCCCTGGAAGGCGGCCGTCTGCAGGGCGGTGGTGCCGGACAGCGCCACCTGCCGGCCCTGGGCGAAGCTCGTCTGGCTGCTGTTGAGCAGGGAAGCGGTGCCGAAGCTGCCGCTGCCGGTGGTCCGGGAGCAGGCGGTGGTCGTCACCGAGACCGTGGAACCGCTGGTACTGACCGAGATGCCCGACCCCTGGGCCACGGCCGGCCCGGCGGCCAGGGCGAGCGGGAGCGCGGCGGCGGCTGCCGCGGTCAGGAGCGAACGGGGAACGGGTGGCCTTGAATTGCGCATGTCCACTGCCTTCCGGCGGCACGGTTGGCGGTACATCCCTTGCGCCGCCGAGGATCGGGGAACGCCCGTGCTGCCTTCACAGGAAGCCAACGTGTCCCGGCCGCGTCCCGCATGCGGACGGCCGCCGGGCGGGTGACGCCGCCCACCGTCCGGGTGACACCCGCCGTCCTCCGGGCCGTCCTCCGGTTCTCCCGTCAGGGCCGCGTGGCCGGGCCCGGTCCCGTGGTCACCGACCGCTGCGCCGACCAGCCGCCCCAGGTGCCGTCGGGCAGACCGGCCCGGATCCGTACCCGGTGGCCGACCCCGGCCTCCCGGCCCGCGTAGAAGCTGTAGTCCGCCCGGCCGCGCGGCGGGTCGCCGCCGAAGACCAGCGAGGTGGTCCTGCGGTCGTCGAGGCGGATCTCGTACCGCGTGACCGGGCCGTCGGTGCGCGGCGGGACCCAGCTCAGATCGATGTAGTACGCCCCGTCGGCGCGGTGCGTGCCCGCGCGGAAGCCGGTGGGCGCGGTGTCCCGGCCGTCGTCGGAGCCGGGGGTGGTCAGCCGGACGGCGGCGCCGGGCGGTGAGACGTTCCCGGCCGCGTCGCGGGCCCGCACGGTGAAGGAGTATCGGGTGCCCGGCCGCAGTCCGGTGACGACGGCCGCCCGCTGGCCCCCGCCCACGCTGTGGATCTTCGTGCCGCCCTGGCAGACGTCGTACGACACCACGGCACGGTCGTCCCTCGACGCGGACCAGGACAGCTGGACCGCCCGGCTGCCCGCCGTGCGGCCGCGGGTGCTGCCCGGCCGGGTCGGCGGCGCGGTGTCCGTCGCCACCGCCGCGGGTGTCCTGGCCCGCACCTTCCGGCTGTGCGGCCCGAGCCGCCCCGCGGCGTCACGGGCCCGCACGGTGAACACGTACGTGGTGGACGGCCTGAGCCTGGTGACGTCCACCATGTGCGCGGAACCGGGCACCCGCGCCGCCTTGGTGGCGCCCCGGTACACCTCGTAGGCGCGGATGCGGGAACCGGCGGGCACCGCGTTCCACATGACGTGCACGCTGGTGGCGCTGCCCGCCGTCGCGGTGACGCCGTCGGGCGCCCCGGGGAGCCGGCCCTCGTCGCCCGTGCCGTCCTGGCCGCAGGACACGACGGGCACCAGGACGGCACACAGGGCGAGCAGTCGGCACAGGAGAAGGGCGGCGCGACGCACGGCTGTGCCTCCAGGGGCGGTACGGCGATATTGGTCCGGACCAATATGGCGGCGCGGGTGGGATCACGGCAAGAGGCCGTCATTGGTGGGCTGCCGCGGGAGTTACGTATGCTGAAGCTCTTCACGGCGAACTTCCCATGAGGGCTGGGGAGTTCTCGCCGGTGGCGCGGGCCGCTGTCGTCGCTGATCCCGCGCCGGACGCGGGCGGCCGGGCAGCCGGAGCCGACGCAGGCTCAGGTGCCCGGCCCCTGTCCGGGTACAGGGTTGCACCATACGGCCCCCCAGCGGTGGCCGCGCGCCGGGAAGGTCATCAGAGTGGGCCGGGTGTCTGTCAGTGTCCCCCCAGGAGAGGCTTCCCCATCGTGCGTGTCCAGTCGCTGACGCTGGCCGCGGCAAGCGCCGCCCTGCTCGCTCCGACGGTCCCCCCGGCCACCGTTCAGATCCGCGTCCAGCAGGCGCCGGCGGCGTGGCGGCACACCCCGGTCACCGCCGCCGCCCTGCTGGCCAGGGCGCGGCCCTGTGTGCAGGTCTCACGGGGCCGCTACCGCACCGACGTCGGCCGTCCCGCGGACATCCGGGTCTGCGGCACCCGCGACGCGGTCTACTGGAAGGCCGACCTGGACATCGACTGCGACGGGCGTCCCGGCCCGCGCTGCAACGGCGACACCGATCCCGCCTTCTCCACCGCCACCGCCTTCACGCAGTCCGACGGCCGTCATCTGAGCGCCGAGCGCGTGCCGTACATCGTGGTGCCCGCCGCCAGCCGCATCTGGGACCACCGCAGGCACGGGATCCGCGGCGGGTCGGTCGCCGCCGTCGTCTACCGCGACCGCGTGCAGTACGCGGTGGTGGGCGACATCGGCCCGAAGGGCATCATCGGCGAGGCGTCCTACGCCACCGCCGCGGGCCTCGGCATCCGCCCGGATCCGCAGGGCGGCGGTGTGTCCTCCGGGGTCACCTACATCGTCTTCAAGCGGTCCCTCGCGCGCCCCGTCCAGAGCCGCGGCGCGGTCGTGACGGCGGGGGAGCGGCTGGCCCTGAAGTTCATGACCGGCCGGTGACGCGGCAGCCGACCACCGGGACCGCCGGACGGCTGCCCGGCCATCGGCTGCCGACCGCCCGGCCGGCGGCTGCCGGCAGGACCGCGCCGTCGACGCCGCTCGCCGCGTCCGGGGCGAGGAACCCCACGGCGGCGGCCCGCGCCCGGACCCGCTGCCGTGTGCCGGCCACCGCGGGGAACGAGCGCGTGAGCGCCCCGGAGCGCGCGCCGCGGCCGGGTGCCGGTCCGCTACACCTTCCGGTACGTGTACGCCTCCATGGCCGCCGCCTCCACGGCGTCGAGGCCGGCGCCCGTCGCCGCGGTGACGACGGCGGCCACCGCGCCCTCGACGAACGGGGCGTCCACCAGGCGTGTGCCGTCGGGCAGTTCGTCCTCCTCCGCGAGCAGCGCCTTCACGGTGAGGACCGCGCTGCCCAGATCGGCCAGCACCGCGACGCCGGCGCCCCGGTCCACGGACCCGGCCGCCGCGGAGATCAGTCCGGCGCTGGTGCCCATACCGCCGTCCTCGGTGCCGCCCGCCGCCGCGACCGGCACCGACGCCACGCCGCCCGCGAGGGCCTTCGCCAGTTCGGCCACGGCCGCGGCCACCTCCGCGCTGTGCGACACCAGTACGATGCCTACCGTCTTCGCGCCCTTCTGGTCCGTCTCGCCCCCGCCGTCACGCACCGGCGGCCTCCGCGAGCCCCGCGACGAGCAGCGCCGACGACGTGGCGCCGGGATCCTGGTGGCCGATGCTGCGCTCACCCAGATAGCTCGCCCGGCCCTTGCGGGCCCGCAACGGCGTCGTCGCCAGCGCCCCCTCCTCGGCGGCGGACCGCGCCGCGGCGAAGCCGTCGCCGAGTGCCTCCACGGCCGGCACCAGCGCGTCGATCATGGTCTTGTCGCCCGGGGCGGCGCCCCCGAGCGCCATGACCGCGTCCACCCCGGCCCGCAGCGCCTCGGACAGCCCTGCCTCGCTCACCTCCCGGCCGTCCCCGAGCGCCTTGCCGGTCCGGCGCAGCAGCGTGCCGTACAACGGCCCCGACGCGCCGCCGACCGTGGAGATCAGCTGCCGCCCGGCGAGCGTGAGGACCGCGCCCGGCGTGTCCGGGGCCTCCTTCTCCAGCACGGCGACGACGGCCTTGAACCCGCGCTGCAGATTGCTGCCGTGGTCGGCGTCGCCGATGGGGGAGTCGAGGGCGGTGAGCCGTTCCGCCTCGCGGTCCACGGACGCGGCGGTGACCGTCATCCAGCGGCGGAAGAAGTCGGCGTCGAGCACGGGATCTCCTTGTGTGGTGGGTGGGTCGGCGCGGGGCTTCGCCGGTCACATGCCCCAGCGCAGCGCCGGGGTGCGGACCGGCGCGTCCCACAGCCTGAGCAGTTCCTCGTCGATCTGGCACAGGGTCACCGAGGCGCCGGCCATGTCGAGGGAGGTGACGTAGTTGCCGACGAGCGTGCGGGCGACGGCGACACCGCGCTCGGCGAGCACCCGCTGCACCTCGGCGTTGAAGCCGTACAGCTCCAGCAGCGGAGTCGCGCCCATGCCGTTGACGAGGACCAGGACGGGATTGCGCGGGGAGAGGTCGTCCAGGACGGCGTGCACGGCGAAGTCGGCGATCTCGCGCGAGGTCATCATCGCCCGCCGCTCCCGGCCGGGTTCGCCGTGGATGCCGACGCCCAGCTCCAGTTCGCCGGCCGGCAGGTCGAAGGTGGGGCTGCCCTTGGCCGGCGTGGTGCACGCGGTGAGCGCCACCCCGAAGCTGCGCGCGTTGTCGTTGACCTGCCGGGCGATCGCCTCCACCCGCTCCAGCGGCTGCCCCTCGTCCGCGGCGGCGCCCGCGATCTTCTCCACGAACAGCGTCGCCCCGGTGCCGCGCCGCCCGGCCGTGTACAGGCTGTCGCTCACCGCCACGTCGTCGTCGACGAGCACCTTGGCGACCTGGATGCCCTCGTCCTCGGCGAGTTCGGCCGCCATGTCGAAGTTGAGCACGTCACCGGTGTAGTTCTTCACCACGAACAGCACCCCCGCACCGCTGTCCACGGCCGCCGCCGCCCGCACCATCTGGTCCGGGACCGGAGACGTGAACACCTCGCCCGGGCACGCCGCCGACAGCATCCCGGGGCCCACGAACCCGCCGTGCAGCGGCTCGTGCCCGGACCCGCCGCCGGAGACCAGGGCGACCTTCCCGGCCACCGGAGCGTCCCGCCGCACGATCACGCGGTTGTCCACGTCGACGGTCAGCTCGGGGTGGGCGGCCGCCATGCCCCGCAGTGCGTCCGCGACCACGGTCTCAGCGACGTTGATCAGCATCTTCATGACAATCTCCTAGTCGGCTCACTTCGGTGACGCTGTGTCAGGCCCTGCGACGGATCGACGGCGTGCGGCTGGAGTCCTCCACAGGCAGTATCGGCGTTGCGGCGGTCAAGGTCACGTGAGGCGAGAACCGAGCGAGCCACTGACGGGCGCACCTGCCGGGCGACGCGGCATCACGTCGAGATGCGATACCCGTTTCACCATGTTCTCGACACTGTGATCCGCGATCGCCGCGGCGCCGGTCCGGAGCACGGGTCAGCACCTGCCGACGGAGCCGAGCAGGCGCGTCGCGCTCCGGACGCCGTTCGGTCCCCCCGCGGGCCGGCGTCCGGGGGGTTCGGGCAGGACCGCTGAGCGCGGTCACCGGCCGGCTGCTTCCGGAGCGGCACCGACGGCACCCGAGACGGTGTCATGTCACATCTTCGCGCGACGCGCGGTCGTAAGGGAGTCGGAAGTTGGCGGACCTGACTCGGGAGTGGTGTCGTGAAGGAATCGGGTGAAAGGGTCGCCGAGTGGGCGGGAGCGCGGCTGGGGCACCGCGGCCGGGCCCGGGGCGCACTGCGGAAGGCGTTTCCGGATCACTGGTCGTTCCTGCTGGGGGAGATCTGCCTCTACAGCTTCGTCGTCCTCGTCATCACGGGCGTGTACCTGACCTTCTACTTCCACCCGTCGTCGGAGCAGGTGGTCTACGAGGGCAGTTACGCGCCGCTGCGGGGTCAGCGGGTCTCGGAGGCGTTCGACTCCACGATGCGCATCTCCTTCGACGTGCGGGGCGGCCTGCTCATCCGGCAGGCACACCACTGGGCGGCACTGGTATTCGTCGCCGCCGTGGTCGTTCACATGATGCGTGTCTTCTTCACCGGCGCGTTCCGCAAGCCGCGCGAACTCAACTGGATCCTCGGCTTCTCCCTGCTGATCCTGGCCATGTTCGGCGGGCTCACCGGGTACGACCTGCCGGACGACCTGCTGTCCGGCACCGGGCTGGCGGTCGTGAACGGAACCATTCTGTCCGTGCCGGTCGTCGGCACCCACCTGTCGATGTTCGTCTTCGGCGGGCAGTTCCCGGGCGACGATCTGGTCGCCCGCTTCAACACCGTCCACGTCCTGCTGATCCCCGCCCTCATGACGGCTCTGATCGTCGCCCACGTGGTCCTGTCCCTCCGCCACCGGCACGCCCAGCACCCCGGGCCGGGACGCACCGACGAGAACGTCGTCGGCATACCCGCCAAGGTCCGTCTCGTGAAGTCGGCGGGATACTTCTTCCTGGTGGCCGGCGTGATCTTCTTCGTCGCGGCCGTGGCGCAGATCAACCCCGTCTGGCTGTACGGCCCCTACCGGCCGGACCAGGTCTCGGCCGGATCGCAGCCCGACTGGTACATGGGCGTGGCCGACGGTCTGCTGCGGGTCATGCCCGGCTGGGAGATCAGCGCCTGGGGGCACACGCTCGCCCTCGACAACCTGGTTCCGCTGGTGGCGGGCGTCGTTCTCTTCCTCGCGATGGGCGCGTACCCGTTCATCGAGGCATGGGTGACCGGCGACGACCGGGAACGGCACCTCCTCGACCGGCCACGCAACCGGCCCGTGCGCACCGCACTGGGCGCCGCCTGGCTGAGCGCGTACCTGGTGGCACTTTTCGGAGCGGCGAACGACCTGATCGCCACCCGGCTCCACGTCTCCGTCGACGCCGTCACGTGGGCGGTCCGCGTCGGCCTGTTCGCCGTACCGCTCATCGTCTGGTTCGTTGCCGAACGCTGGGCCCTCGGCCTGCAACGACGCGACCGCGACAAGGTGCTGCACGGCCGGGAGACGGGCATCGTCAAGCGTCTGCCGCACGGGGAGTACGTGGAGGTGCACGAACCTCTCGGCCGGGAAGAACTGCACGCGCTGACCGCGCACGAGCAGTACGCCCCGCTCACCCTGCCGGCCGACGGCAACGGCACCGGCGGAGCTCACGGCGGCCCCACACGCGCGCAGCGACTGCGGGTCCGGCTCAGCCGAGGTTTTTACGGCGAGGGTTCCCAGATCATCAAGCCGACCGAGCAGGAACACAGGGAAGTCACCCGTTCCTAGATTTCGCGGGGTGGGCCGGACAGCAGCGAGGGGGCGGCCCCCGAAAAGGGGCCACCCCGGCCGTACCGCTCACTGCCGCCGCTCACCGCTGCTGCGCGGCCCAGTCGGCGATCCGCGTCCGGGCGAGCCGCGCGTCGGGACCGGGCAGCAGGGTGGTCTCCTGGAGCCACCTCCACCACGCCGTTGACCGGCGTGCCGACGGCGGTGCGGCCCACGGCGGCGGCCACGTCGTCGGAGTGGACTGGCTGGATCCTGACCGGGGCCAGACGCACGGTGCCGCCTTCGGTCGCGGCGTCCGAGATGCCCTTCATGAACTCGAAGAACCGCGTCGAGTGGACGATGGAGAACGGGATCCCGGACTCCCTGATCAGGTCCTCCTGTGCCTGCTTGGCACGGAAGTGGCCGCTTTCCCGGAGCCGTTCTCCCCAGCCGAGTGGTGGTCACCCCCTACTGGCCGGACGGCCGGCGGGTGTGTGACAGCGGGCGCGGAACGGGAACCGGCGTCGGCCGGCGCGGGTGTCGGCGCCGTGCACCGTGTTCCGGGTGTGTACGGGGTTCCCGGGTGGGCTCGACCCGGCCTGCCGGATCGAGCCCGGTGGCGGCGGCCCTGGAGGCCCACCGGGGCCGACGGCGGGCTGGAACTCGTCCGAGGCAGCGCGGGACAGGGGCCGGGCGGCCGTACGACCCGGGACCAACGGGCACGTCCGGGGACCTGCGGCCGCTCACCCGGCCCGGTCCCGCGCAGCAGGATCGATCCCGCAAGGCACACCCGCCGGCACCCACCTGCGCAAGCGGGGCATCGTGGAGGGCTGAACCATGCGTATCGTCGTCGCTCTCGGCGGCAACGCCCTGCTGCACCGGGGCGAACGCCCGGACGCGGAGATCCAGACGGCCAACATCGTCCGGGTGGCCACCGCGATCGCCGCGCTCGCCCAGGACAACGAGCTCGTCATCACCCACGGCAACGGCCCCCAGATCGGCATGCTGGCGATGGAGAGCGCGAGCGACCACGCACTGAGCGCTCCCTATCCGCTGGACCTGCTCGGCGCCCAGACCCAGGGCCTGATCGGCTCCCTGCTGGTGCGGGCCCTGCACGACGCGCTGCCCGGCCGCAAGATCGCCTCGGTGGTCACCCACACCCTGGTCCGGGCCGACGACCCGGCCTTCGCCCGGCCCGACAAGTTCGTCGGTCAGGTGTACTCGCGCGAGCACGCACGGGCACTGGCCAGGGAGCACGGCTGGCACATCGCCCAGGACACCGGCGGCTGGCGCCGGGTGGTCCCGTCACCGGCGCCCGAGCGGTTCCTGGAGACGCCCACCATCCACGACCTGCTCGCCTGCGACACGCTGGTGGTGTGCGCCGGCGGCGGGGGCGTACCGGTCGTCGCCGACCGGGTCACCGGGGGGCTCAGCGGGGCCGAGGCCGTCGTCGACAAGGACCTCACCGCGGCCCTGCTCGCCGAGGACCTCAAGGCCGACTTCCTGCTGATCCTCACCGACGTACCGTGCGTGTACGCCGATTTCGGCACCCCCGAACAGCGCCCCGTCCTCGACGTCACCCCCACCGAGCTGCGCCGCGGCGGTTTCCCCGCCGGGTCCATGGGGCCCAAGGCCGAGGCCGCCGCCCGCTTCGTCGCCCGCACCGGCGGGCTGGCCGCCATCGGCGCCCTGGACGCCGCGTACGAGATCGTGCACGGCCGCTCCGGCACGCTGGTCCGCCCGGACCTGACGGTGAGCTGAGGCCGGACCTCGGTCCCGAGACCGGGAGGAGGCCCGTGCACCCCGCCGTCCGGGGTGCACGGGCCTCCTCCCGGTCTCGGGGCGGACAGGGTCCGGCGGTCCGGCGGCTCGGCAGGTGCGGGACGGGATCGTGCGGTGGCGGTGGCGGTGGCGGTGGCGGGGCGTGGTCGCGTGGTCGCGTGGTCGTGAGGCGGCGGTCGCGTGGGCGCGGGCGCGCGGTGGTGGTCGCGTGGGCGCCGAGGAGCCCGTGCCTCGCGGGGGCGGGGGCACGGGCTGGAGGGTTCTCGGCCGGGGGCGGGGCGGCGGCTCGGCCAGGGCCGGGGCGCCGGGTCAGCCGGTCTTGTGGCCCCAGGTGGGTCCGACCAGGTCCCATTCCCTGCCCCACTCGTCGAAGCGCCTGCGGTCCAGGCGCCAGCGGGCCAGCGCGCCCGCGCCGAAGACGGTGCCCGCGACGGCCAGCGCGGCGGCCCCGCCCAGCAGACCCGCCTCGAGACGGGCCTCCGTGGGCCCGGGCGGCTGGGTGGTGAGCGCGTCCCGGCCGTCCAGCCAGACCACGACCCGGGTGCCGGCCTTCTGACCGGCGTCCACCAGGGTCCTGCCGGTGCGGGTGGCGCCGTCCGCCGTCGTCCAGCGGACCCGGGCCGGTATCCGCTCGGCCGTCACCCCGGCCGACGAGGCGCCCGGTACGTCGGCGAGCAGGACGGCGCGGGTGGAGTGCCGTTCCGCACGCTGCTGGGCGAGCACGTCACCGGCGGCACCGGCGGTGACCAGCCCGGCGACGGCTCCGCCGACGGCGATGACCGCCCACACGGCGAGCACGATCCACGCCTCGACGATGTCCTCGTGGCGCCGCAGAGCGTTGCTCCGGAACCGCCACAGCCTCTTCCTTCCAGACCTGCCGCCCATTGTCCTGCCCCTCCTCCTCGTGGTCACGGCACGACCGTGCCACCTGGCGGGGCGTGCGGGGATGGGCCGGTCAGGCGCCTTCCCGGGGTCCGACCGGGACCCACCTCCCCGTGGCGCTGGGCCGTTCAGCCCCCAGACCTCAGCCCGCGGCGGCGGACAGGCCCACTGGCTCCGGGCCCGGGGTGAGGGCCTCGGACAGGCGGGTACACACGTGGAAGACGCCCGCCAGGCCGGCGGGGCGCAGCAGTCGAAGGAAGCCGGGGTCGTCGGAGACCAGCCGCAGCCGGCCGTCCCGCGCCAGGACGCGGTTGCGCACCCGGCACAGCACTCCCAGGCCGGAGCAGTCGATGAAGGACACCGCCCGCAGGTCCACCACCACGTCGGGGCTCGGCGACGACGTCAGCGCGTCGAGCCGCGCCGACAGGGACGGCGCCACGAGCAGGTCGATCTCGCCGCGCAGCGCCACGACGGTCCTCCCGGCGACGGTGCGCACGGTGGGGTCCGGGGTGCGACTGGAGTGGGTTTCGGCCATGGTCAAAGACAAGCCGTCCGGGGCCCGCGCGAGGAAGTGCCGATCGGCCCACCGTGCCGCGCCGGGACTGGGCCGGACGGGCCGGACCGGGCCGCTGAGGACCCGTCCGGCGGCGCCCGCAGGGCCGACCGGCCCATGCGGGCAGGGCCGTGACGGCCCAAGCTGAACCTGCGGGGCAATCCCGGCGCCGCAGCGGCATCCGGTGACCCCGGACCCACGGGCCCGGGGAACCGAGGAGGGAAAGATCGCCATGAAGGGCTATGTCTTCCACGGCCCCGGTCAGTCCTCCTGGGAGGACGTCCCGGACCCCGGCATCCAGGAGGCGACCGACGCCATCGTCCGCGTCGACGCCGTCACCATCTGCGGCACGGACCTGCACATCCTCAAGGGCGACGTGCCCGAGGTCCGGCCAGGCACCGTCCTCGGCCACGAGGCGGTCGGCGAGGTCGTCGAGACCGGCAGCGACGTGCGCACCGTACGGCCGGGGGACCGGGTCGTGGTCTCCTGCGTCAGCGCCTGCGGACGCTGCGCCTACTGCCGTACGGGGATGTACGGCCAGTGCCGGGGCGGCGGGGGCTGGATCCTCGGCCACCTGATCGACGGCACCCAGGCCGAGTACGTGCGCGTGCCCTACGCCGACCTGTCCGTTCACGCGCTGCCCAGCACGCTGGACGCCACCCAGGCCGTGCTCCTGGCGGACATCTTCCCCACCGCCTACGAGGTGGGCGTCCTCAACGGGAAGGTACGGCCCGGCGACACCGTGGTCGTCGTCGGGGCGGGCCCGGTCGGACTGGCCGCGATCGCCACCGCCCGGCTGTTCAGCCCCGAACGCATCGTCGCCGTCGACCTGGCCCCCGCCCGGCTGGACGCGGCCAAGCGGCTCGGCGCCGACGCCGTGGCCGACGCCCGCGAGGCGCCCGAGCAACTGATCGCCGACCTCACCGACGGACTCGGCGCCGACGTCGTCATCGAGGCCGTCGGCATCCCGGCGACCTTCGAGATGAGCACGCGCATGGTGCGCCCCGGCGGGCACGTCGCCAACGTCGGCGTGCACGGCAAACCCGCGACGCTGCACCTGGAAGACCTGTGGATCAAGAACGTGACCATCACCACCGGCCTGGTCGACACCAACACCACGCCGACCCTGCTGCGGATGGCGGCCGCCGGCCGGCTGCCCGTGCAGGCGCTGGTCACCCACACCTTCCCGATGCACGAGATGCAGGAGGCGTACGACGTCTTCGCGCGCGCCGCGGACACCGGCGCCCTGAAGGTGGTGCTCGGTGAGGAGAGCCACGAGACCGTCGCCGTCCGGACGGCCTGACACCGACGTGACCGGAAGGGGTGACGGGGAATGACACCAGCGGGTCCCGGCGCGCCGAACGCCCTCGCGGCGGGCGACCTCGGGCGCCGTCTCGCACGCAGGCGCAACCGTCTCGGGCTCAGCCGCGAGGAGACGGCCGCCCGGGCCGGCGTGGCCCCCGGATACCTCCAGTACCTGGAGGAGCAGCCGGCCGCCGCACCGGGCACCGGCACCCTGCTGAGGCTCGCGGAGGTCCTCGGCACCACCATCACGGAGCTCACCGGCGGCGAGGCCGACACGCCGCCCGGCCCCGGCCGGGCGGCCCGCCACGCGGAGTTCACCGAACTCAGCGTCCAGGAGTGCCGCGCACTGCTGTCCACGCACGGCGTGGGACGCATCGCGGTGCCCACCGTCGAGGGACCCCTGGTGGTCCCCGTCAACTACAGCCTCGTCGACGGCGCGATCGTCTTCAGCACCTCGCCGGGCACCGTGCCGGCGCAGGCGGCCGGCTGCCGGGTGGCGTTCGAGGTCGACCGCATCGACGACGTCTTCAGCCAGGGCTGGAGCGTGCTGGTCCGCGGCCTCGCCCGGACCGTGACCGACCCGGACGAGGTGCGCCGGCTGGTCGAGGGCTCCTACAGCGAACCCTGGGCCGGCGGGCGGCGCGAGGTGTGGGTGCGCATCGAGCTGCTCGCTCTGACCGGGCGCCGGATCACCGTGTGAAAGGGCTGTTGTCCATCCTGGTCGGGACCCATGGCCCTAAGCCGGCGGTCCCGGCCGACACATGATGGACCTGTTCCCATACCGCCGCACAGAGCGGTCCCCACGCGCTGAAAGACGGCCGGCCATGTACCCCAACGACGGATTCCGCGAACTCGATCGGCAGGAGTGCCTGCGTCTGCTGGCGAAGGTGCCCGTCGGTCGCATCGTCCACACGCGCAAGGCCCTGCCGGCGGTGCTGCCGGTGAACTTCTGCCTCGACGGGGACGGCGCCGTGCTGCTGCGCACCTCGGCGGCCTCCGAACTGGTGCGGGCGATCGACCAGGCGGTCGTCGCGTTCGAGGCGGACGAGGTCGACGCGGTCGCCCACTCCGGCTGGAGCGTCGTCATCACCGGACGGGCCGCGGTGGTCACCGACCCCGTACGGCACGAGATCCTGGCCCGTACCGGCCCCCGCTCGTGGGTGGCCTCGCCGCGGGAGGTCTTCGTCCGCATCGAGCCGGAGCTGGTCACCGGACGCGAACTGGTCGCCGGACGCACCCTGTACGGCGTCGATCTCGACATCCCCGCCTGAGCTTCCCCGATCAGGGCCTGTCCCGGCATGACCGCCGGACAGGCCCTGCGTCCGTTCCGGGCCCTGGGACCGTCGGCCCTCCCACGAGGGGCCGTACGGCATGCCCGTCGGTTCCCGCGGGCCCTGCCCCGCGGCGCCCCCGTACCGCGAGCATCGGACCCGTAGCCGTAGCCGTAGCGGGATTCCCGCGAGCCGTCCGACGGGGCACCCGCCCCGGTACCGGCGGCCCCTTCCCGCCGCACGAGAAGACAACGGCACCAGAAGGGAAACGGGACAATGACTCTCCACCACGTGGTCGTCGGCGTGGACGGCACGCCGGCCGCCGTACGGGCCCTGGACCTCGCCGCGGACGACGCCGCACGGCGCTCCGCCGAACTGCGCGTCGTCTACGCCGTGCCCGACCGCGACGAGGCGGGACCGATCCTGTCGTCGGCCGCCTCGCGCATCCGCGAACGCCACCCCGGCCTGCGGGTCGTCACCACGGCCGCGCAGGGCGGCGCGGTCCAGGCACTGGCCGCCGAGAGCGAGGGCGCCGCCCTCACCGTCGTCGGCACCCGCGGCTTCGGCGGGGTCACCGGGACCCTGTTCGGCTCGGTGAGCCTGCGGCTGGCCGCGCAGGTGCACGGTCCCCTGATGATCGTCCGCGGGGACCACGTCTGCCACGGGGAGACCGCCGGGGCCGACGCGGGCGAGCACCTCGGCACCGGTCACGAGGTGCTCCTCGGCCTGCAGGACGACACCGACGTCACCGCGGCGGGCTTCGCGTTCGAGGAGGCGGAGCGCCGCGGCGTGTGGCTGCGCGTCCTGCACTCCTGGGAGCGCCCGCACGTCACCCCGGAAATGCCGTCGCTGGTGCCGGCGACGAGCCCCGGCCAGCGGCGCATGGCGCAGCACGACCGGGCGGAGGAGGCGGTGGCGCGCTTCAGCCTCGCCCGGCTGCAGGAACAGCACCCCACGGTGGGCGTCGACGCCCGCACGGTGCGCTCCGGCGCCGCCCAGGCGCTGCTGGAGGCAACCCGCGAGGCCGCCGTCGTCGTGATCGGCTCGCACGGTCGCGCCGGCCGGCTCGGCCCGCACCTCGGCACGGTCGCGCACACCCTGCTGCACCACGCCCACTGCCCGGTGGTGCTGGTCCCCTCTGCGGACCGGTGACGGGCGCTGTGCCGGGCCCCAACTGGTCCGGCACAGGGGGCCGTTCGGACTGTGCGGTCAGGCCTTGCAGCCCCTGCGGCAGCCGCCGCGGCCGCGAGACATTGAAGGTGCAACAAGGGCTCGGAAAGCCCGGGCGAAACTCTCGGAGGGGATGACGATCATGGCAGTCCACAACCACCCGCAGCGTCTTCACGGGTTCCACTTCTCGTTCCAGCGCAAGGCCGCCACCACCCCGCAGACCGTGGACACCGCGGCATCGACGGCGATCGTCGCGCAGGCTCTCGCCGGGCTGCGACTGCTGACCGGCTTCGTCTTCCTGTGGGCGTTCCTCGACAAGACCTTCGGCTTCGGCTACGCCACCCCGTCGGGCAAGGGCTGGATCGACGGCGGTTCGCCCACGAAGGGCTTCCTGAGCTCGGTGGCGGTCGGTCCGATGGAGTCGACGTTCCACGACTGGGCCGGCGCCGGCTGGGCGGACTGGATGTTCATGCTGGGCCTGCTGGGCATCGGCCTGGCGCTGGTCTCGGGAGTGGCCCTGCGGCTCGCGGCGGTGGCGGGCACGCTGATGATGGCCTTCATGTGGATGGCGGAATGGCCGCCGGCCAAGCACCTCTCGGACGGGTCGCTGAGCATGTCGACCAACCCGTTCGCCGACTACCACGTGATCTACGCCGCCGTCCTGATCGCCCTGGCGGCAGCGGGCGCCGGCGCCACCTGGGGCCTGGGCAAGGTGTGGGCGCGGCTGCCCTTCGTCAGCCGTAACCGCTGGCTCCTCTGACCGCTCGATGCGCACCGGACCGGGGCGCCGCCTCTGAGGGAACCACCTCAGCGGCGGCGCCCTTCGCATGCCCCGCGCCGACCGCGCCACGCGGCCCGCGGCACCGAGCGGACCAGCGGTGCACCGCGGGCCGGGGCACCGCGCCGGGCGCCGGAGCCCGGCACCGGGGGCGCCGTGTTGAGCGGCGCCGCCCCCGCGTCGTACGGGCTGACAGCGCGTCGCAAGGGCTGCCCAGGGGACGGGGCCGGGCGCGGCGGAGGGGCGGGACCATCAGGGGCCACTCGGGGACCAGTGGACCTGTCCGGGGCGGGCGGCGGGACAGCACAGTGGGGTCCGACACGAAGGAGGCCCGATCATGTTCCGCACCGTCACCGTCGGCCTGGACGGCTCGCCCGAGAGCCTCGCCGCCGCCGACTGGGCAGCCAGGGAAGCCCGGTTGCGGGCGGCCGTGCTGCGCGCCGTGTACGCCGGGGAGCAACAGCCCTCCGCCTACGTGCCGTTCGCGGGAGAGGCGGTCGCACAGCCCGACGAGGACCGCACCGAGCGGATGCTGCGGGAGGTCCGGGCGTCGCTGACCCACCGCCATCCCGGACTGGACGTCACCGCCGAACGGCTCGCCGGCCGGCCCGCCGCCGCCCTGGTGGAGGCGGCCGGGGAGACCGACCTGCTGGTCATCGGGTCCCGGGGGCTGGGCCGGGCCGCCGGTCACCTGCTCGGCTCCGTCGCCTCGGCCGTGACGGGCCGGGCCGACGCGCCCGTGGTGCTCGTACGGGCCGGCGCCGAGGCCCCGGGCGAGCACCGGCCGGACGCGGACGGCACCCCCTCGGCGGCCACCCCCTACCGCGACGTCGTCCTCGGCGTCGAGCTGGCCGACCGCACCGGTGACGCCGTACTGGACTTCGCCTTCGACGCCGCCCGGCGCCGCGCGACCGGCCTGCGGGTGGTCCACGGCCGCCGGCTGCCGTCGCACGCCGACACGTCCGCGCGGCCGGAGGACGGGCCGGAGAGCCTGCTGCGGCCCTGGCGGGAGAAGTTCCCCGATGTCGAGGTCACCGAGGAGGCCGTGGTCGGACACGCGGGAGCGCACCTCGTCGACGCCTCGCGGGACGCCTCACTGATCGTGATCGGCCGCAGGAACCGCCGGAGCGCGACCGCCGCCCGCCAGGTCGGGCCGGTCACCCAGGAGGTGCTCCGCCACGCGGTCGCCCCGGTGGCCGTGGTGCCGCACGACTGAGGACCCCGGCACCGGCCGCACGGCCGGCGCGCGGCTGAGCCCTGGAGCCGGCCGAACGGAACATGCCCGGGGCCGCCGCACCCCGTCCGGGCCGGTCGTGGGCAGGCGGGCGCTGATCGGCGCGAGTCAGGGCCCCACGTGGAGATGAGACGCCCAGAGGTCGGGTCTGTCGGGGTGGGCTCGGCGGATCTCCGTGGTGGCCGAGTGAAGGGCCCGGGCGGCGTCGTCGGGACCGTGGGCGGCGATGAGGGCGTAGAAGTGCTCGGCGATGTCGGACGCGACCCCGTCGTCGACGGGCCAAAGGGTGCCGATGACGTGGCGGAAGCCTGCCAGGTGGAACGCGGCGGTCATGTGCATCGCTTCGTCGGCGCCGGTGAAGACCACGTCGCTGGTGGCGCAGGCCGACAGGTAGGCGAGGTCGGCGTCCAGACGCCCCGGCAGGTCTCGCGGGGTGAGCGGCCTGTCGTGGAGAAGCAGACGGCTCAGGGTGGGGACGCGCGTGTCGGGCTCCGCGTGGCAGGCGAAGTGGACGATCCGGGCGCGATGCAGCGCGGCGAGTACGGCGCTGCGGGTGGCCTGCTCGTTGTGCAGGACGGTGGCGCCGAGCAGGCGGGTGAGACTGTTCGCCTCGGAGACGGCGCCCGCCAGGAAGGCCTGGCCGGGCGTTCGGCTCATGGCGACCGCGAGGGCTTCGCCCGGCGGAGCCGGGGCGCGGCGGGCGGCAGGCATGGCGCGGACGGTGGGCAGGTAGGAGGACATGGTTCCGGCCATGACGGAGTCTTCGCCGTCGCCCGCCGCGTGCAGGGGGAAGAGCGCCATGATGCCCGCCGGGCACCACCACAGGCGGGAGCCGTTCCATCCCGTCGCGGTCAGCGCATCGAGCACGGGGCGGCCGACCGTGTGCCAGAGCCAGCCGAGGACGCCGACGAGGTCCTCGCACGCCCGGGATGCGAGGGCGTCGTGCAGGACGTCGAGCCGGGCCCGGGCCTCGCCGAGGGTGAGGCCGGGCAAGGAGACGGGGTGGACGCCCGAGGGAGTGACCAGGAGCGCCAGACCGCCGGTCTCCACCGTGCTGACCGTGACGACGGGGCCGCGGCCGGTGTTGCCGCAGAGATCGCCGGCCGTGCTCCGCGGAGCGCCGCGCACGGTGTCGGCGAGGATGCCCCGCGCCCTCTCCAGCAGTTCGAGGGCGCGGTCGGGGCGGTGCGCCCTGACCGCGGCGTCGGCTGCCTTCGCGCCCAGCCCGGAGTGCACCTGCAGCATGAATTCGTTGTCCTCGTAGTACCTGCTGCGCTCGCCGAGATCGGGAAGCAGGGCGACGGCTGCCTCGAGGGCCTGGAGCCTTTCCGCCGCACCCGCTGGGGAAAGCTCGGCCAGTTCGGCCTGTTCGAGCCTGATCTGCAGCTGGGTCCTCGACGACAGACCGGGAAGGGCGACGGCCTCGGCGATCGCCGCTTTCGCCCGGTGGAGGTCGCCCGCGTCGTGGGAGCGGCCGAAACGCAGTCGGAGGGCGGCGCCGAGGTCCAGCAGACCGTCCGCCCGCGCGCCGGGAGGTGCGAGCTCCAGGGCGCGTTCGCCCGCCGCGACGGACTCGTCGAGCAAGGTGCTGTCGCCCGTCAGTTCGTACGCCTGCCAGAGCGCCGTGGCCAGCATCGCGTGCGGGTGGTGGCGGTCGGGTGCGCTTGCGGCGGCGGCGCGGAACAGCCGCACCGCCTCGGGCACGGCGCCCGGCTCACGGCGGCAGGTGAAGCGGGTGAACCAGACCCCGCCCAGCCCGGCCAGGAATCGGGAGCGACGGGGGTCGGTCGCCGTCAGCAGGTCGACGGCCGCCCGGCCGTTGGCGATGGCTCTGTCCAGGTCCTCGGTCGAGCCCGTCCGCCGGTACCAGTGCGTCTGGGCCTGGCTGAGGGCGTGCAGGGCCTCGGCCCGCGAGTGGGCATCGTCAGCGGGAAGTCTCCGTACGACGCGTTCCCTGCGCACGAGGGCCCGGTGCAGGCGCTCGCTGTCTCCCGTGCGCCGATACCGGGCGAATTCGATGTCCGCGGCGAGAGCGGTCAGGGGAAGCAGGCGCGGAAGACACATCCCGGCCTCGATCACCGCCGCCTCGGCCCGGTCGAGGTCTTCGGCGGCGCCCTCTCGCTCATAGCGCTGGAAATACAGCACGGCGAGATGCCACTGCAGGGTCGGGTGGTCCTTGTGGTTCCGCTGGACCAGCGCCTCGGCCTGCCGGGCTGCGGCGACCGCCTCGGGCAGGAAGCCGGGGTCCTTGGCGGCGGCGTACGAGAGGGCGCGCGAGAGAAGCAGCAGCCGGGTCGGCCGCCCGGGATCGGGGAGTGCGGCCGACTCCCGCAGCAGGCCGATGGCCCGGCCCGGATCCGGGGTGCTGGGATCGCGGAGGAA
Source organism: Streptomyces sp. H51 (assembly GCF_035656535.1). NCBI lineage: Bacteria > Bacillati > Actinomycetota > Actinomycetes > Kitasatosporales > Streptomycetaceae > Streptomyces > Streptomyces sp. H51. Next base: position 158,693 of record NZ_JAYMHD010000066.1, on the reverse strand, counting down.
CCGTTGAAAGAGCTTCTCGCCGTACACGAAGGCGAAGTAACTGCCGTCGGGGTCCCGCCCCGGAGAGAGTGCGGCCAGTTCCTCGGCGCACTCGAGCGCCGCCTCGTGGTCCGCCGTGTCACCGGTCGCTTCGTAGCGGTGCTCCAACGCCAGGAAGAGCTCGTGCAGAGTGACGCGGCGCTTGCGGCGGCCTCGCGGGACGAGACGCTTTCGCGCCACGGCGACTACCTGGTCCACTTCCCTCGTGTCACCCTGCCGTGCGGCGAGCAGCCGGACCGCCCGCACCATGGCGGTCATGCGGTCCACGCGCTGGGGATGGTCGTCGTCGGTGGCCATGACGATGCGCCGCCAGGCGAACGCCGCACGCCCGGCCTGCACCGGATCGGGCGAGTCGCGGGCGTCCTGCCGCAGCAGTTCCGCCTCGCAGACGCCGAACTCCGCGAGGAAGGAGAGCATGTCCGGTGGCAACGCCATGTCGCTGTACAGCAGGCAGGGAGTGAGCGCCATGACGGCCGAGCGCAGGTCGGTCGGCTCGTGCGCCGCCAGGTAGCGGTAGAAGAAGAAGATCCCGAGTATCCGGGACGCCTCGGTGGCTTCACCGTCCCACTCCGCCCAGGCTTCGGCGAGGTGATCGTGCATGCCGTCGGCGAGGGTGAGCCGCACATCATCGGCCGAGTGCACCCGTTCGACACAGGCCGCGAGTTCCCGTACAGCACGAGAAACCATCAGGTCGTCCCCACTGAGGTCCGGTCGCGCGCCCACGCGCGCTGGTGACGGATGACGGCCACGAACGCCCGGACCGCGAGCCAGAACGCGGGTGCCAGGACGACCGTGACGAGCGGCTGGGGTACCGGGAGGAACAGGGCGATCTCACCGACAGCCAGGCTCACGCCCGAGACGACCGACGCGGAGGTGACAGGGCGACGCAGGACGACGGGCAGGAGACACGCCGACAGGCACACCGCGCTCACCACGAGCGCCGGCGCATCGTCCCGGATGCCGGGGGCCGTCGCCGCCACCGCGATGGCGAGCAGGACAGCCGCGTCGGCCGCTGCCCGGCGGCGAATGCCGCGATCGAGGAAGAGGGCCCTGAACAACCAGCCGAACTCGCCCGCGACGCCTGCCGCGCAGACGGCCAGGACCGTCCAGCGGGCGCCGGTGAGGGGGCCGCGCGGCACGCAGGCGACGAGCAGCCCGGTGAGCAGCGCGACGATCCCGGCATGGTAGAAGCCGCGCGCCGCGTTCGCCCAGCGGTGGGCCTGCAGCAGGTGGCTGCGCTGCATCCCCAGCAGGAAGGGGGTCGGAACTCCGTCCGTCTGCTCACCGGGGAACCACTGCAGAAGGTCCCCCGGCGTGCACACGTAGCGCCGGGTCCACGCCGTTGCCTGGACGGTCGCGATCTGCAGCAGGCCGGCCGCGACGAACAACGCCAGCGACGCGTCCGGCCACCGGCTGACGGCCACGGGGCCCGGGACGGACGACTGCAGCGCCAGCACCGCCAGCGTGAAGCTGCCTCCGGCGAGCAAGGGGGCGGCCATCCCGCCGACCGCCTGGATGCTCTCCAGGTAGCCCATCGGGACGGGCGGCCGCCAGCTCACGTTCCCGCCCGCGGGCACTGTTCGGTGTGATCGCCGTCCACCCCGCCGCAGGAGCAGTAGTAGCCGCGCCCGGCGACTCCCCGTACGGCGGCGGTCTCCCGCTCGAAGGTGATCCGCGGCGAGGGAAGGGCCAACGCGTCCGCGACTGCGTCCCCGAGAGCGATCAGGTCGGTCGTCCCCGGGATCGTGACCGGCAACCGGATGTCACCGGGGTCGACGCCGATCGTCCCGTCCAACTCCGCACCGAACGGGGCGAGCACGGCGCCGATCAGCGCCGTGTCGGGTCGTTCGGCGTGCTGCCACGCCCCGCGCAACCGTAATATCAGCTCTTCACGCACGGGGTCATGATGACAAGCCATCGCCCACGACGGTGCTGATTCCGGCCATCCGCCCGGGCCGCCGCGCCCGGTGAGCCGGACCGGTCGGCCCGGGGGCCCGGGGGCCTTCTCGGCTCAGGTGTCGGCGGGGGTCAGGCGGATGCCGGTGACGAGGTCCGGGCGGATGCGGACGGCGAAGTCCATGGCCCGGCCGACCCAGGGATGCAGCATCGACTGGTAACGGGTCAGCAGCACCGGGTCGGTGACCAGATGGGCGTAGCCGGTGACCACCACGCTCCAGCCCAGGTGGGTCGCGGGGTCGATGGTGTCGGCCTCGTAGGCGACGACCACGCCCGGCGAGCCGGCCTGCCGGGTGCGGGAGGTCAGGGCCGCGCCCTCGTGGGTGCGGATGACGATGTCCCCCTCGTCGAGGACGTGGTTGACCGGCCGGATGGTCGGCAGCGCGTGCTGCGTGAAGACGATTCTGCCGAAGGAGACGCTGCCCAGCAGCTGAAGAGCCTCGGCGCTGTCGAGCGCGACGCTGTGGCGGGGGCCGACGGGGATCGGCTGGGCTTGGTCGAGGGCCATGGGCGGCGTCCGTACGTTCACTCGGCGGTCGGGCGTGGGTGGTGCGGGCTCGGTCGAGCAGCTCATTGCAGCGGGCGCGGGCGCGCTCGCGGTAGGGCCGTTCGGACCTTTCCATGGGTCCGGGCGGGCCCTTCCCACCACATCGGCTTTCCGTGCGGGCCCGCCCGCAAACAGGTGGGAGCGGCGCCACGGGGGATTGACGCCGCTCCCGATTCCACTGTGCCGCGATGCCCTCCGGCCGCCCAGGGCCGATGGTCCCCGCACCGGGTCCGACAGGCCCCGTGCGCCGCGCCGCGCAGGCCGGGCGGCGTCAGACTCCGGACGGCCGGGCGTCGTCGACGCGGTAGGTGAGGCCGTTGACGACGCCGACGACCCCCTCGACCCGGTACGCCGACCGCACCGCCGGAGGGATGTCGCTGCGCCGCTCCACCCGGCCCGCCAGCGTGACCATGCCGTCGCGGACGGAGACGGCGACCGCGTCGGGCGGCAGACCGAGGGCGCCGACCACGATCTCGTCGATGACCTGACGGCGTATCGTCCCGTCGGTGCGCAGGAAGACCCGCAGCAGGTCGCGCCGCGTGGCGATGCCGATCAGCCGGTCCTCCTCGTCGATCACGGGCAGCCGTTCGATGCCGTGCCGCTCCATCACGCGCGCGGCGTCGGAGACCGACTGCTCCGGGTGCACCGTGACCGCGGGCGTCGACATCAGCTCCCCGGCGGTCCGCCCGCCCTCCGGCGCGCGGGCCAGGTCGGTGCCCGAGACCATCCCGAGCACCTTGTCGTCGTGGTCGACGACCGGAAGGCCGCTGATCCGGTGCCGTTCCAGGAGCCGGACCAGCTCCCGTACGGGCGTGTCGCGGTGGGCCACCACGACCTCACCGGTCATCACCTCACCGACGGGATGCGGTTTCACGACGTCTTCCTCCTTGACCTCGCGGCCGGGTGCGGGAGTGGCGCGTCGTCCCGCCGTGACGGGACGGGCGCCGCTCCCGCCGCGGGCCCTCAGCCCTGCCGTGCGTCCGCCGGCCCGCCCCGCCACGGCGGGGGAGCGGCCGACCTGCGGGCGGTGGCCCAGCGGTCGGCGAGCCGGTCCAGCCGGCCGCGCAGCCGGTCCTGGAGCCGGTCGGCGAGTTCGTGGGCGCTCGCCTCGTCGGCGTGGACGACGAGCAGCTCGCTCCCGACCCGGATCTCGGCCGCGGCCGACCAGGGCTGTTCGACATGGTGCGCGGTGGCCTTGGCGATCCGTACCTCGCCGGTGACGGCCGGCAGACCCGGCCGGTCGAAGACCGTGTTCACCTTGGTCCGGACGTAGTCGAGGGTCGCCTCGTCCACGTGGCCCTCGGCCCTCACCTGTACGGCCTGGGTCGTGCGGGCGTCGGTACCGGTGTCCCTGGGAGTCATCTGCTCCACTCCTTCTGCGCTTTCGTGATCGGTTACAGCCTCTCCCGGGCCCCGGCCGGGCCCCAGGGGCCGCCCGGCCCCCGCACCCGGGCCGTCGGTCCCGGTACGCCGCCCAGGTGCGGGAACGTCGGTCCCGGGTACCCGGCAGCCGTGCGCGCGGAGCGCGAACCAGGGCCGACCGGCCCCTGGCCCGTCCGTCCCGGGACGACGAAGATCTGCTGGTGGACACGGTTCCGTCGCGCTGAGTACGGGACCACGAGACGTGACGAGGAGCATCTGATGGCGGACAGCCAGCGGCCCGGCCCCGGCGAACCGATCCGGGTCTTCCTGCTGGACGACCACGAGGTGGTACGGCGAGGCGTGCACGACCTGCTCAACGACGAGCCGGACATCTCCGTCGTCGGGGAGGCCGCGACCGCCGAGCAGGCGCTGGTCCGCGTCCCCGCGCTGCGCCCCGACGTGGCGGTGCTCGACGTACGCCTGCCGGACGGCGACGGCGTCAGCGTGTGCCGTGAACTGCGTTCGCGCATGCCGGAGTTGAGCTGCCTGATGCTGACCTCGTTCGACGACGAGGAGGCCCTGCTGGACTCGATCATGGCGGGCGCCGCCGGATACGTGCTGAAGCAGATCCAGGGCTCCGACCTGGTCTCCGCGGTGCGCACGGTCGCCTCCGGGCAGTCGCTGCTCGACCCGAGCGCCACCACGCGGCTCATGGCCCGCCTGCGCCACGACCAGCAGCACGAGGAGGAGCCGGACACGCTGCCGGGCCTGACCGACCGGGAACGGGAGATCCTCGCCCTGATCGGCGAGGGGCTGACCAACCGTCAGATCGGCCAGCGGCTGTTCCTCGCCGAGAAGACGGTGAAGAACCACATCTCCCGCCTGCTGGCCAAGCTGGGCGTGGAGCGGCGCATCCAGGCCGCGGTCATCGCCACCCAGGCCCAGGACCGGCTCCGGCAGCAGGGCCACTGACGTACCGTCCGGCGCGGCCGGTGGGTCCGAATGTCCCCCCGGCCGCCCCCGTACGGCCCATGCCGCGCCGGGCCCGTCCCGCGCAGGCTGGTACCGCATCCCGGACATCGCCGGGTTCCCAGGGGAGGACGAACGGACATGAACGTGCGCGTGGGCATCAACGGCTTCGGCCGCATCGGCCGCAACTACCTGCGTTGCGTGCTGGAGCGCGCCGAGACCAGCGGCACCCGGGTCGAGGTCGTCGCGGTGAACGATCTCACCTCCCCGGAGGCCCTGGCCCACCTGCTGGCCTACGACTCGACGTACGGCCGGCTGGGCCGCACCGTCGAGCACGACGACTCCTCGCTGACCGTGGACGGCCACCGGGTCGCCGTCAGAGCCGAGCGCGACCCGGCCGCGCTGGCCTGGGGCGACCTCGGCGTGGACGTCGTCATCGAGTCCACCGGCCGCTTCCGCACCCGGGAGACGGCCGGAGCGCACCTGGCGGCGGGCGCGCGCAAGGTCCTGCTGTCCGTGCCCGGCAAGGACGTCGACGCGACCGTGGTCATGGGCGTCAACGAGGGGACGTACGACCCCGCGCGGCACGACGTGGTCTCCAACGCCTCCTGCACCACCAACTGCGTGGCCCCCATGGTCAAGGTGCTCGACGAACGCTTCGGCATCGTCAAGGGCCTGATGACCACGATCCACGGCTACACCAACGACCAGGTCGTCCTCGACGGCCCCCACAAGGACCTGCGCCGCGGCCGCAGCGCCGCCGTCAACATCATCCCCACCAGCACCGGCGCCGCCCGCGCCGTCGGCCTGGTGCTGCCGGAGCTGGCCGGGACGCTGGACGGGATCGCCGTGCGCGTGCCGGTGGAGGACGGGTCGCTGACCGACCTGAGCCTGGTGCTGGAGCGGCCGGTGACCGCCGAGGAGATCAACGCCGCCTACCGGGAGGCCGCCGACGGTCCGCTGAAGGGCATCCTGCGGGTGTCCGACGCGCCGATCGTCTCGCGCGACGTGGTGGGCGACCCCTCCTCCTGCGTCCTGGACGCCCCGCTGACCCAGGCGCACGGCGAACTGGTGAAGGTCTTCGGCTGGTACGACAACGAGTGGGGCTACACCAACCGGCTGCTCGACCTCACCGAGCACGTCGCCGCCCGGCTCTGACGGCCTTGTCCGGCCCGGCGGGCAGCGGTCTCCGCGGGATCCCGTATCGTCCCCTTGCCTGGACCGTTACCGTGGCACGTGACCGGAACGGCAGGCCGACGGCACGCACGGCATGGGATGTGGAGGATCACGGGTGGGACGCTCCGAGGACGCCGGGGAGGCCCGCATTCGGCTTCCGCAGCTGAGGCTGGACGAGCTGCTGGAGGAGCTGCAGGCCCGGCTGGACGCGGCCCGCGGCACGCGCGACCGGGTGCACAGCCTCCTGGAGGCGGTGCTCTCGGTCGGCCGGGAGCTGGACCTGGAGCAGGTCCTGCACAGCATCGTGGAGGCCGCCGCGGCCCTGGTCGACGCCGAGTACGCGGCCCTCGGCGTGATCGGCCCCGACGGCAAGCGGCTGTCGGCGTTCTACACCGTCGGCGTCAGCGAGGACCAGATCGCCAGGATCGGCCCGTACCCGGAGGGCCACGGCATCCTCGGCGAACTCATCCGCCACCCCGCGCCGCTGCGGCTGGCCAAGATCTCCGAGCACCCGGCGTCGTACGGCTACCCGCCCCACCACCCGCCGATGAACACCTTCCTCGGCGTCCCCATCCGGGTGCGCGACCAGATCTTCGGCAACCTGTACCTCACCGAGAAGCGCGGCGGGATGCAGTTCGACGAGGAGGACGAGTCGGTCCTGTCGACCCTGGCCGTCGCGGCCGGCGTCGCGATCGACAACGCCCGCCTGTACGAGGAGTCCCGGCAGCGCGAACGGTGGCTGCGGGCCAACGCGGAGATCACCCACCGCCTGATGTCCGGCAGCGGGCGCAGCGAGGTGCTCGGCCTGATCGCCGGTCGGGCCATGGAGATCACCGGGGCGGCCCTGGCCGTGGTGGCGATGCCGATGGAGGACACCGACGCCCTCACCGTCGAACTCGCCGTCGGGGAGGAGGCGGAGACCCACCGCGGTCTGGTGCTGCCGGTGGACGACAGCCTGATCGGCGAGGCGTTCTCCAGCGCCGCCCCGGTCACCAGCCCGGACATCTCCCACGACGACCGGGTCTCCGCCGGGCCGCCGCGCTTCACCCGGCTCGGCCCGGCCGTCGCCGTACCCATCGGGACGGGTGAGGGCGGGGTGCGGGGCGTCGTCCTGCTGGTGCGCGAGACCGGTCAGATGGCGTTCTCCGAGAAGGAGATCGAACCGCTGCAGAGCTTCGCCGCGCAGGCCGCGATCGCCATGGAGCTGGCCGAACGCCGTCAGGACTCCGAGGAGATCGCGGTGCTCAAGGACCGCGACCGCATCGCCCGGGACCTGCACGACCTCGCCATCCAGCGGCTGTTCGCCACCGGCATGACGCTGCAGAGCGCCGGCCGCTTCATCGAGCACGCGGAGGCCGGGCAGCGGGTGGCGCGCGCGGTGGACGACCTGGACGAGACCATCAAGATCATCAGGTCCACGATCTTCGGCCTGCGGGCGCGTGACGGGGGCGCCGGGACCGGGCTGCGCGCCCGCGTCGTCCGGGCCGTCGGCGAGGCGTCGCCGGTGCTCGGCTTCGCGCCGAGCGTGCGCATGGAGGGCCTGGTCGACACCGACGTGCCCCGGGAGATAGCCGATCACGTCATCGCGGTCCTGTCCGAGAGCCTGACCAACATCGCCCGCCACTCCGGGGCCGACCGCGCGGACGTGGCCCTGGAGACCGACGGCCACGAGGTGCGGCTGAAGGTCTCCGACAACGGCGTGGGCATCCCGTCCGGCGGCCGTCGCAGCGGCCTGCGCAACATGGCCGAACGGGCGGAACAGCTCGGCGGCTCCCTGACGGTGGACTGCCCCGAGAACGGCGGCACGACCCTGGTGTGGCGGGTCCCGCTGGACTGACGGCACACGGCGCCGGGCGGCCCGCCCGGGGCGCCTTGCACGTGCTGTCCCGGCTGGGGGCGTCCGCACGTACTTTCCCCGCCCCGGGGGCGCTCTGCGTGTGCCGTCCCTCCCGCGGGCGGCCGGTGGACGCTGCCCAGGCAGGGGGCGGCCGGCCGGGGCGCCGTCCCGACGACGGTCCCGCCCGCTGCCCTCGGCGTCCCCGCCCCTGGCGCTCCCCAGGGGCGCCCGGCGGGTGTGCGCGCCCCGCGCGGGGTCCGAGCGGCCCCGTGAGCGGGGTCCTTCGGCCTCTGCTGCCCGCCCGCCGCGCGCGTGAGGCTGGTGGACCGGACCGGGTGGGGAAGGCACGCGGGAGCTGCCGTGGACGCTCGGCACGTCACCGGGACGCACGCGACGGCGCGCCCGGCGTACCGGCCGTTCACCGCCTCGCGGCCGGGAACCCGCCGCACTTCCCGGCCCGGTTCCGAGCGCCCCCGCATGCGGACCAGTTGAGGAGCAGACCATGAAGGCAGCGGTCGTCACCGACTTCGGCAAGCCCCTGGAGATCCGCGACCTGCCGGTCCCCGAGCCCGGTCCCGGCCGGCTGCTGGTGAAGACGGAGGCCTCCGGACTCTGCCACACCGACATCCACGCCGCCCGCGGCGACTGGCCGGTCAAGCCCCGCCCGCCGTTCGTCCCCGGCCACGAGGGCGTCGGCCCGGTCACGGCCGTCGGCGCGGGCGTCAGCGCCGACCTCGTCGGCAGACGGGTCGCCGTCCCGTGGCTCGGTTCCTCCTGCGGCACCTGCCGCTACTGCGTCTCCGGCCGCCAGACCCTGTGCGAGCGGCAGGTCAACTCCGGTTATTCCGTGGACGGTTGCTTCGCCGAGTACGTCGTCGCCGACGCCGGGGGCGTCGTGCCGGTCCCCGACGGCGTGTCGTCGTTCGACGCGGCCCCGCTGGCCTGCGCGGGGGTGACCACGTACAAGGCGATCAAGGTCGCCGGGGTGACCCCGGCCGAGCGCGTGGCGGTCTTCGGCGTCGGCGGCCTCGGCCACCTGGCGGTGCAGTACGCGCGGCTGGTCGGCGGCTTCGTCACCGCCGTCGACATCGAACCCGACAAGCTGGGCCTGGCCCACCGGCTGGGCGCCGACGAGATCGTCAACGCCCGCACCCACGACCCGGTCGAGGAGATCGAGCGGGCCGGCGGCGCGGACGTGGCCGTCGTGCTGGCCGCCTCGCCCACGGCGTACGAGCAGGCCTACCGGTCCCTCAACCGGGGCGGACGGCTGGTCATGGTCGCGCTGCCGGCCGGCGACGCGGCGATCAGCGTGCCCGTCTTCGACACCGTCCTCGGCGGCATCTCCGTCATCGGCTCCGTCGTGGGCACCCGCCAGGACCTGGCCGAGGTGTTCGCCCTGCACGCCGCCGGACGCACCCGGGTCGTCGCCGAGCCGCGGCGGCTGGAGGAGGTCAACGACTCCTTCGAGGAGGTGCTCGCGGGCCGGGCCGAGGCACGGCTGGTGTTCGAGTTCTGACCCGGCCCCGGCCAACGGCACACCGGGCCACGAGCGGAGGCAGCAGATCATGGGAACCGTCACCGTCGGCGCCGTACGGGGGCGGGCGCCCGGCGAGCGCCGTGTCGCCCTCGTCCCCGAGGCGGTCACCCTGCTGCGCCGGGACGGGATCGACGTCCTGGTCGAGACCGGAGCCGGGGCCGGCGCCTGGTTCGCCGACGCCGACTACGCCGGGGCCGGCGCGGCCGTCGTGCCGTCGCGCGAGCTGTACGCCAGGGCGGACGCCGTGCTGTGCGTGGGCCCGCCGGACGCCGGTGCCGCCGCGTCGCTGCGCGCCGGGCAGGTCCTGATCGGCCTGCTGGAACCGCTGCGCCGGCCCGCCCTGGTCTCGGCGCTGGCCGAGCGCGGGGTACGCACGGTGAGCCTCGACCTGCTGCCGCGCACCCTCAGCCGCGCCCAGTCCATGGACGCGCTGACCTCCCAGGCGAACATCGCCGGCTACAAGGCGGCCGTGCTCGCCGCCGACACCTACGACCGGTTCTTCCCGATGCTGACCACCGCGGCGGGCACCATGCGCCCGGCCCAGGTCCTCGTCCTCGGCGCCGGAGTGGCCGGACTGCAGGCCATCGCCACCGCCCGCCGCCTCGGAGCCGTTGTCACCGCCCACGACGTCCGCCCCGAGTCGCGGGAGGAGGTCCAGTCGCTGGGCGCCCGGTTCCTGGACGTCGCCGCCCTGCCGACGCGGGAACAGGGCGCGCAGGGCACCGGGCAAGGCGGCGGGCAGGGCGGCTACGCACGCGAGTTGACGGAGTCCGAGCAGCGGGCCCAGCGCGCGGCGCTGGACGCGCACATCGCCCGCTCGGACATCGTGATCACCACCGCCCAGGTGCCGGGCCGCAAGCCGCCGCTGCTGGTCACGGCCACCGCGGTGCGGGCCATGAAGTCCGGTTCCGTGGTCGTGGACCTCGCGGCGAGCGAATTCGGCGGCAACGTCGAGGCGTCCGAACCCGACCGGACGACCGTCCTCGACAACGGCGTCACCGTCATCGGCGCCGGACACCTGCCGTCCGCGATGGCGACCGCTGCGTCCACGGCCTACGCCCGCAACCTCGTCGCGCTGCTGCGCCACCTCGTGCGCGACGGAGAACTGGTCCTCGACCCGGCCGACGAGATCACGGCCGCGCTGACGGGAGGAGCCCCCGCATGAACAACCTCGATCTCCTCACCGCGATCACCGTCTTCGTGCTGAGCGTCCTGGTCGGCGTCGAGGTGATCAGCAAGGTCCCGGCGACCCTGCACACCCCCCTGATGTCCGGCTCGAACGCCGTGCACGGCATCGTCGTCATCGGCGCCATGCTGATCGCCGCCGGCTCGCACTCCTGGCCCGGCTACGCGCTCGCCTTCGTGGCGATGGTGTTCGGCGCGATGAACGTCGTCGGCGGATACGCGGTCACCGACCGGATGCTGGAGATGTTCAAGGCCAGGCCGAGCGCCGGGGACCACACCGACCCGAAGAGCGCCGCGAAGAGCGGGCCGAAGAGCGAGAAGGCGCGGGAGTGACCGCCATGGGCACCGTCTCCGACGCCGTCCACTACGTCTTCCTCGCCGCGGCCGCCTGCTTCGTGCTCGGCCTGCACCTGATGAACCACCCGCGCACCGCCCGCCGCGGCAACACGGTCTCCGCCGGCGGGATGGCCGTCGCCATCGCCGCCACCGTGTGGCTGGTCGCCCACCAGGGCACCATCACCCTCACCGGCTGGCTGGTGCTGGCCTGCGGCGGCCTGGTCGGCGCCGCGCTCGGCCTGTACGCCGCCCGCGAGGTCAGGATGACCGCCATGCCGCAGCTGGTCAGCCTCTTCAACGCCGTCGGCGGCGGGGCGGCGGCGCTGATCGCGGTCGCCGACCTGCTGCAGACCGGCGATCCGGCCGCGCTCGGCGCGCGGGTCTCCCTGCCGGCCGCGCTGGACATCGTCATCGGCGCGGTCACCTTCTCCGGCTCGCTCGTCGCGGCCGGCAAGCTGCAGGGCATCGTCCCCGGCGCGCCGGTGGTCTTCCCCGGGGTGCGGCTGCTCGACGTGGCGCTGCCGGTTTCCTTCGTGGCCGGCACCGTCCTGCTGGTGCTCGCGCCGGACTCCCGTGCCGCCCTGTTCGGGCTCGTCGCCGTCGCGCTGCTGTTCGGCGTGACGATGGTGCTGCCCATCGGCGGCGCCGACATGCCGGTCGTCATCGCCCTGCTGAACGCCTGCACCGGTTTCGCGGTCGCGATGGCCGGCTTCGTGCTCGACGAGACCGCGCTGATCATCGCGGGCATGCTGGTCAGCTCCTCGGGCGGGATCCTCACCAAGCTGATGGCCGACGCCATGAACCGGTCGGTCGCGGGCATCGTCGTCGGCGGCTTCGGCACCGGCGACGGTGGCCCGGCCGCGGCCGGGGGAGCCGCGGCCCAGGTGCGGTCGGTCTCCGCGGACGACGTGGCGATCCAGCTGGCGTACGCGCGCAAGGTCGTCCTCGTCCCCGGCTACGGCCTCGCCGCGGCCCAGGCGCAGCACGAGCTCGGCGACCTCGCCAAGCTGCTCACCGACCACGGCGTCGACGTCAGCTACGCCGTCCACCCGGTCGCCGGCCGCATGCCCGGGCACATGAACGTGCTGCTGGCGGAGGCAGACGTGCCCTACACCCAGCTCAAGGACATGGACGAGGTCAACCCCGACTTCCCGCAGGCCGACGTCGCCCTCGTGGTCGGCGCCAACGACGTCACCAACCCGATCGCCCGCCGCCCCGGCAACGCGATCTCCGGCATGCCGATCCTCGACGTCGACAAGGCCAGGAGCGTCGTCGTCATCAAGCGCTCCATGGGCCACGGCTACGCCGGTGTCGACAACGAGCTGTACACCGAACCCAAGACCGGCATGTTCTTCACCGACGCCAAGCAGGGACTGGCCGAACTGAAGGCGGCCGTCGGCGAGTTCGTCACCTGACCGGCGCCGTGCGGCGCCGGTCGGGTGGGCCGGGAGCGTTCCCGGCTCAGGTCGGCAGGAAGCGTTCCCGGAAGACCCGCTCCGGTGCGACGCCCCCGGCGAGCGCCGCGGCCGCCACGCTCTCCACCAGCGGCGGCGGCCCGCACACGTACACGTCCGGCGCCTCGTCCGCCGCCCCCAGCGCCTCGGCGACCCGTTCCGCGGGTGTGCCGACCGCGCCCTGCCAGGCCGGTCCCGGCCGCCACACGCAGATCTCGTGGTCGAACGACGCCGACTCCGCCGCCACCTCCTTCAGCAGGTCCTCCGCGAAGACGTCCGCGTCCTCGTTCACGCCGAAGAAGAACCGCACCGGCTGCGGCTCCTGCCATTCCGCCATCTGCCGGGCCATCGACAGCAGCGGAGCGAGTCCCGTGCCGCCGGCCACGAACCAGCGCGGCCTGAGCCCCGTCTCGCGCAGCCCGAAGGCGCCCTGCGGCCCGTGCACGGTCAGCCGGTCGCCCACCAGGGCCCGCTCGCGCAGGTACCCGGAGAACAGCCCGCCCGGCCGCAGCCGCACGAACAGCTCCACCCGGCCGTCCCAGTTGCCGGTGTTGGCCAGCGAGTAGGCCCGCCGCTCCTCCCGGCCGGGCACCTGCACCTCGACGAACTGCCCGGCGTCGAACTGGAATCCGGCGCCCTGCTCCGCGTCCTCCGCCAGCATCAGCTCCAGCCGTACGGTGTCCCGCGCCACCGTCTCCAGCGCGGTGACCGTGCCCTCGCGCTCCGGTATCCCGCCGTACAGGATGCGGGAGTTGTCGTACGGCAGCGCCGCGCTGAACGCGCCGCGCGGGTAGGTGCGGCACAGCAGCACGCCCCCGGCGTCCCGATCGGCGTCGGGCAGCGCGTCGGCGGCGCAGGCGCCGAGGTCGTAGGCGCCGCCGGTGACGTCCGCCCGGCAGGAGCCGCAGGTGCCCTGGCGGCACGCGGCGGGCAGGGCGGCACCCCACTCCGCCGCGGCCTCCAGGACGCTCTGCCCGTCGGCGCAGCCGAACTCCAGCCGCTCGCCGTCGGCGGTGGTGAGGGTGACCGCGGCCGTGGACGACGCCGTCATGCCCCGGCCCTCTGCAGCGCCGCCTCGATGTCCGCCTGCGGGTCGCCGATGATGCGCAGCCCGAACCGGTCCACCATCGCGCCCACCAGGGTGGGCGTCAGGAAGCCCGGCAGCGACGGGCCGAGGTGGATGCCGCGCAGGCCCAGCGCGAGCAGGCTCAGCAGCACCGCCACCGCCTTCTGCTCCGTCCAGGACAGGGCGAGCGTGAGCGGCAGGTCGTTCAGGCCGCAGTCGAAGGCGTCGGCGAGCGCGTCGGCGATCCGGACGGCGGAGTGGGCGTCGTTGCACTGCCCGAGGTCCAGCAGCCGCGGGATGCCGTCGATGGCGCCGAAGTCGTGCCGGTTGAAACGGTACTTGGCGCAGCCGAGGGTGAGCACGACCGCGTCGTCGGGCGCGCCGAGCGCGATGTCGCGGTAGTAGTCGCGGCCGACCGTCGGGCCGTCGCAGCCGCCGACCAGGAAGAAGTGCCGGATGGCGCCCTTCTTCACCGCGCCGACCACGTCGTCCGCGACGGACAGCAGCGCGTCCCGCCCGAACCCGACCGTGATGAACCGCTCCTCGCCGTCCTCCTTGAAGCCCGGCATCGCCTTCGCGGCCTGGACGACGGCGGAGAAGTCGCCGACGCCGAGGTGGCGGACGCCCGGCCAGCCGACCGGGCCGGTGGTGAAGATGCGCCGGCGGTAGGCGGGGTAGGGCTCGATGATGCAGTTCGACGTCATCAGGATCGGGCCGGGGAACTTCGCGAACTCGCGCTGCTGGTCCTGCCACGCGCCGCCGTAGTTGCCCACCAGGTGCGGGTAGCGCTTCAGCAGCGGGTAGGCGTGCGCCGGCAGCATCTCGCCGTGCGTGTAGACGTTGATGCCGGTGCCCTCGGTCTGCTCCAGCAGCGCCGCCAGGTCGCGCAGGTCGTGGCCGCTGACCAGGATCGCCTTGCCCGCCACGGGCGTGGTGCGCACCGCGGTCGGCTGCTGGGCGCCGAACGTGCCGGTGTTGGCGGCGTCCAGCAGCTCCATCACCGCCAGGTTGAGGTGCCCCAGGCCGACCGCCCGCTCCAGCAGCTCGTCGGCGTCCTCCGGCTCGCCCGCCAGGTACGCCAGCCCGTCCTCCACCCCGGCGAACACCTGCGCGCTGTGCTTGCCCAGGACGTGCGCGTGGTGGGCGTAGGCGCAGATGCCCTTGAGGGCGTACAGGTGCAGCGAGCGCAGCCCGACGACGTCCGGGCCGACCACGTCCAGGCCGGCGTCCACGCGGAAGCCGGGCGCCTGCTCCAGCAGCCCCGCCAGGTCCGCGGCGGGCTGCCACCGCGCCGGGCCGTCGAGCCGCTCGGGCTCCAGACCGTGCTCCCGCGCCGCCGCCTCGTACCGGCCGCGCACCCGGTCCCGTACGGCCGCCGCCTCCTGCAGCAGGGCGACGAAGCGGGTCGGGTTGAAGTTCACGTTGGTGAGGGTGGTGAACATGGCGTACAGGATGAAGCCCGCCGCCTCGTCGTCCGCGGCGCCCAGCGCGCGGGCCCGGCTCGCGTACTGGGCGATGCCCTTCACCGAGTGGATCAGCAGGTCCTGTACGTCGGAAGTGGCCTCGTCCTTGCCGCAGTTGCCCAGCGGGCCCGCACAGCCGGGTACCTCGCCCGTGCGGTCGGTCTGCTCGCACTGGTAACAGAACATGCGTGTACTCCTCGGGAGATGTCGCTCGTTACGATCAGTGACGTTAGGCGCGGGGGGCGGACGGTTCCTTGATCCAGGTCAAGCCGGCGCCGTGACGGGGATCACCGCCACTCGAGCCGGGCCGCCAGCCGGGGCACGTCGTGCAGCGTGACGCACCGGCCCCGGACGCTGATCAGCCCGTCCCCGGTCAGCCCCCGCAGGGTGCGTGAGAGCGTCTCGGGGGTGAGGTTGAGCCGGGACGCCACGGTCTGTTTGGCCGCGGGCAGCACGACCTCCTGACCGCCGTCCTCGCCGCGCGCCTCGTGCAGCAGGAATCCGATCACCCGCTGCTCGCTGGTGCGCAGCGAGTACGACTCCACGTCGCGCACCAGGCGCCGCAGCCGGACCGCCATGTTGGCCAGCATGCGGCGGGCGAAGGACGGGTCGCGGTCCAGCAGGTCCAGCACCGCCCGGCTGGACACCGACAGCAGTTCCGTGTCGACCAGGGCGGTGGCGGTGACCGGGTAGGTGATCCCGTCGAAGACCACCGCCTCGCCGAAGCTCTCCCCGGCCGGGACGATCTCCAGCACCTTCTCCGCGCCGTCGGCCGCGGACACCGTCAGCTGCACCTGGCCGCGCACGACGAAGAAGAAGCCGCGCACCGGGTCGCCCTGGTGGAACAGGATCGTGCCCCGGTCCACCGCGCGGACGTGCGAGCCCGCCGCGATGACAGTGAGCTGCTCCCGCGTCAGTCCCGCGAACAGCGGGATGCGCGGGAGCAGTCCGGGCACCGTGAGGGTGCTGTGGGTCATGTGCCGGAATCCTCCTCGGGAACCATCTCGATCGCGCCGCACGGGCATTCGGCCACGCACAGCCCGCACCCCTTGCAGTAGTCGAGGTCGATCACGAACCCCTGGCCGGGGCCCAGCTTGGTGATCGCGTTGTCGGGGCAGACCCCGTAGCAGTTGTCGCACTCGAAGCAGTTGCCGCAGGACATGCAGCGCCGGGCCTCGAACAGCGCGGTGGACTCGTCGAGCCCCTGCACGACCTCGTCGAACGTCGAGACGCGGCGGGCCAGTTCGAGCCGCGGCCGGACCGAGGCGGGCGCGTCGGAGTAGTACCAGGTGTTGAGCCGGTCGAAGGACGCAGGGGGATGCTTGCCGCCCGGCTCGTACTCCACGCCGCGCAGGTACGCGTCGATGTGCCGCGCCGCCTTCTTCCCGTGCCCCACGGCGACCGTGACCGTCCGCTCGGCGGGCACCATGTCACCGCCGGCGAAGATGCCCCGATGCCCCGTCATCAGTCCCTCGGCCACCCGCACCATGCCGTGCTCCACGGTCAGTCCGGGCACCGCCTCCAGCAGGGACAGGTCCGATTCCTGGCCCAGCGCCAGCACCACGCTGTCCGCCTCCAGCTCCTCGAACTCGCCCGTGGGCTGCGGGAATCCGGTCTCGTCGAGCTTCATCCGCTCGATGGTGAGGCGGCCGCCGTCGGCGTGCTCGATGGTGGACAGCCACTTCATCCGCACACCCTCCTCCAGCGCCTCCTCGACCTCCACGTCGTGCGCGGGCATCCGGTCCCGGGTGCGCCGGTAGACCACCACGGCGTCCGTCGCGCCCAGCCGGCGTGCGGTGCGGGCCGCGTCCATGGCCGTGTTGCCGCCGCCGTAGACGGCGACCCGGCGGCCCAGCAGCGGCGGGCCCTCGCCCTCCATGCTGCCCAGCAGCGACACCGCGTCGAGGATGCGGGCGCTGTCCCCGGCCGGGATGTAGGCCCGCTTGCCGATGCCCGCGCCGACCGCCAGGAACACCGCGTCGAAGCCGCCGTCGCGCCGTGCGGCCTCCACGTCGTCCACGCGCGTGCCGAGCTCCAGCGTGACGCCCAGCGCGAGGATCCGGCCGGTCTCCGCGTCCAGCACCTCACGCGGCAGCCGGTAGCGCGGAATGCCGTAGCGCATCATGCCGCCGGGCCGCGGCTGCGCCTCCCGGATCGTCACCTCGTGACCGAGCAGGCGCAGGTGGTACGCGGCGGACAGCCCGGCCGGCCCGGAGCCGACGACCAGGACGCGCTTGCCGGAGGACGCGGCGGGCGCGGTGACGGTCCAGCCGCGCCGGATCGCCTCGTCGCCCAGGAACCGCTCCACCGAGTTGATGCCGACCGCGTCGTCGACCCGCACCCGGTTGCAGGCGGTCTCGCACGGGTGGTAGCACACCCGGCCCATCACGGCGGGCAGCGGATCGTCCCGCATCAGCTGCCGCCACGCGGACTCGTAGTCGCCGCTCTCCGCGTGGTACAGCCACCGCTGGATGTTCTCCCCGGCCGGGCACGCCTGGTTGCACGGCGGCATCCGGTCGACGTACTCCGGACGTTCGGTGCGCCAGGCGCCGGTGCGGTTGGCCAGGCTGGAGCCCACGTCCAGCGTGATCGCGAACGGCTTCTCCTTCACGACGGCACCTCCTCCTCGGCCAGCAGCCCGAAGCGGGCGATGTTGCGGTCCGCGGCCCGCTGCAGCCGGGCGATGACGTCCGTGCGCGGCTCCGGCTCGAAGAGGTGCGCGTACCGCTTCTGCGGGCGCAGGTACTCCTCGACCGGCAGGCGGCGCCGGATCGGGGTGACGTCGGTGACCACGCCGTACTCCGCCTCGAACACCGGGAACAGCCCGGTCCGCTCGGCGAGCCGGGCGACGCGGACGGTGTCGTGGGACGGCGTGCCCCAGCCCAGCGGGCAGGGCACCAGCACGTGCAGGTAGCGGGCGCCGCGCATCCCCATCGCCCGGTGCACCTTGGCCTCCAGGTCGCGCAGGCCGGCGACGGTGGCCGTGGCGACGTAGGGGATCTCGTGCGCCATCGCGATCAGCGGCAGGTTCTTGCCCTGCCCGAACGGGGCGCCGGGATCCTCGCCCACCGTCTGGGTGGTGGCCGTGCGCGCGGCCGGGGGAGTGGCCCCGGAGCGCTGCACGCCGGTGTTCATGTACGCCTCGTTGTCGTAGCACACGTACAGCACGTCGTCGCCCCGTTCGAACATGCCGGACAGGCAGCCGAGGCCGATGTCGACCGTGCCGCCGTCGCCGCCCTGCCCGACCACCCGGACGTCGGTGCGGCCCTTGGCGCGCAGCGCGGCGGCCACGCCCGCGGCGACGGCGGGCGCGTTGCCGAACAGCGAGTGCAGCCAGGGCAGTTGCCAGGACGTCTCCGGGTACGGCGTGGAGAACACCTCCAGGCAGCCGGTCGCGTTGACGGCGATCACCTTGCCGCCGGCCGCCCGCTGGGCCGCGTCCAGCACGTAGCGGGCGCCCAGCGCCTCGCCGCAGCCCTGACAGGCGCGGTGGCCGCAGGTGAGCGCGTTGGAGCGGCCCGGGTCGGCCTGGTCGGACTGCGCCTCCGGGCCCAGCAGCCGGTTTCCGGCGGCGAAGCTGCCCACCTGGTAGAACTTGACCTGTGGCGCGGCACTCATCGGTTGCTCCCCACATCGCGCAGGATGTTCTCCGCCGACGGACCCGACCGTCTGGTCCTCGCCATCCGGGCGAGCTCCCGCTCCACCAGTTCGGTGTTCAGGTCGAGGAAGGTCAGCTGCTCCAGCCGCCCGGCGAGCGCGTCGTCGAACAGCCGGTGCAGGGACTCCTTGGTGATCGCGCGCCCGCCGAGCCCGGCGATCACGGTGTGACCGTCGAGGTGGATCCCGGACAGCGCGGTCCGCACGTTCGCCGACACGATGCCGCCGACCCCGACGGCCAGCGCCCGCTCCAGCACGACCACCTGGCGCGCCCGGCCGAGCACGGTCCGCACCGCCTCCAGCGGGAACGGCCGGAACGAGGTGATCGCCAGCGCGCCGATCCGCGCCCCGCGCTCGCGCATCTCGTCGACGACGTCGCACACGGTGCCGAACGTGGAGCCGAGGACCACCACGATCGTCTCGGCGTCCTCGCAGGCGTAGGGGTGCACCAGCCCGCCGGAGGAACGGCCGAACACCGCGCGGAACTCCTCGGCGACCCGCGGGATCGCCTCCAGCGCCCGCATCTGCTTGGCGTGCGCCAGATAGCGCACCTCCGTGAAGGCCTCCGGCCCCACCATCGCCCCGATCGACACCGGGTCGTCCGGGTCGAGCACCTGGCGCGGCTCGTACGGCGGCAGGAACGCGTCGACCTGTGCCTGCTCCGGCACCTCGATCCGCTCCCAGGCGTGGGTGAGGACGAAGCCGTCCATGCACACCATCACCGGCAGCGACAGCTCCTCGGCCAGCCGGAAGGCCTGCGGGTGCAGGTCGGCGGCCTCCTGGTTGTCGCGGGCGTACAGCTGGATCCAGCCGGAGTCGCGCTGCGACATGGAGTCGCTGTGGTCGTTCCAGATGTTGATGGGCGCCCCGATGGCCCGGTTCGCCACCGTCATCACGATCGGCAGGCCAAGACCGGAGGCGTTGTAGAGGGCCTCCACCATGTACAGCAGGCCCTGGCTTGCGGTGGCCGTGTAGGCGCGGGCGCCGGCCGCGGACGCCCCGATGCACATGGACATCGCGGCGAACTCCGACTCGACGTTGACGTACTCGCACGGCTTCAGCGCACCGGACTTCACCAGACGGCTGAGTTCCTCCACGATGTGGGTCTGCGGCGAGATGGGATAGGCGGCGATCACCTCGGGACGGCAGTACGCCACGGTCTCCGCCACCGCGCGCGAGCCCTCAGTCTGCTTGAGCACGGACGAACTCCTCACGCTCGGCGCGGACATGGTCGAACGCCTCCCGGGCCGCCGCGGCGTTGGCCGCGCCCAGCTCTCCGGCGAAGCGCTCCTGGATCGCCGCGGTCAGCGAGTCGATCCGCACGCACCCGGTGAGCGCGGCCAGACCGCCCAGCAGCACGGCGTTCGGCACCGGACGCCCGAAGTGCCGCAGCGCGAGCGCGGTGGCCGGCACGGTCAGCGCGACGGCGTGCGGCACGGTGGCGGCGAGGTCGGCGAGCCCCAGCTCCTCCACGCGGCCGGGCGAGTTGATCAGCACGGCTCCGTCCGGCCGCAGCCCGTCGAAGACGTTCACCTGGTGCAGCAGTGTGGCGTCCTGGATCACCAGGGCGTCCGGCCGGGTCACCGGTTCGCGCACCCGGACGGGCACGTCGTCGATGCGGCAGAACGCCATCACCGGCGCGCCCGTGCGCTCCGAGCCGAAGCTGGGGAACGCCTGCGCGTGGCGGCCCTCCAGGAACGCCGCCACCGACAACAACTCCGCGGCCGTGACGGCGCCCTGGCCGCCGCGGCCGTGGATGCGTACCTGGAACACGGCGCCTCCTCCGGAGTCAGTCCCTCAAGTGGTAACTCCGGGGCGGGCGGCTCCCGCAGGGGCCGAACGTCCCCGCCGCGGGGCCCATGCTCCCTTCCTCGTGTGCCGCTCGCGCCTCACCCGTGCGGGACGATCGCGACCGGGCACCGGACGTGGTGCATCATCGCGTGGGCGACCGGGCCGGTGTGCGTGCCGAACCGGCCCGGACGGGCCTTCCGGCCGACCACCAGCAGCCCGGCGTCCGCCGCCGCGTGCAGCAGCTCCTGCGCGGGATGCCCGATGCGCACGACCTCGCCGACCTGGACCGCGGGGAACTTCTCACGCCACGGCCGCACCAGCGCGGTGAGCGCCTGCTCGGCCTCGGTCCGGGCCGCGTCGGCGGCCTGGACGTCCGCCGGACCCGGCAGGCGCGGCGGCTGCCAGGTGTACACCACCCGCAGCGGAGCGGTGCGCAGGGTCGCGCTCTCGAAGGCGAACCTCAGCACCTCCTCGCACGGGTGCCCGGTGTCCACACCGACCACGACCTCGCGGTACGGCGCGCGTTCGGACGGCCGGCCCCCGGCGTCCGGGACGTGCTCGTCCGCCGCGGTCCGGTCGGCGCGCACCAGCACCACGGGCCGCCGCACGTGGGCCACCGTCGCGAGCGCCACGGATCCGGCCATGAAACCGCCGAAACCGCTGAACGCGCGGCTGCCCAGGACGAGCAGCTCGGCCCCGTCGCCCGCCGAGACCAGTGCCTCAGCGGCGGGCAGCGCGATCTGCTCGCCGCTCAGCTGCACCTGCGGGTACTGCTCGTCGAGCCGGTCCAGGGCGGCACGCAGGATCCGCCCCGCCCAGTAGCGCGGCACTTCCAGCTCCGGCAGCTCCGACACCTCGTGGGACAGGCCCTCGTAGGCGTGCACCAGTCGCAGCGGCAGTCCGCGACGCAGTGCCTCCCGGGCCGCCCAGTCGGCGGCGGCGAGGCTCTCGCGGGAACCGTCGAGTCCTACGACAACGGGGCGAGCCACAGTCAACACCTCCCCGGTCGGTGCCCGCCCGGTCCGCTCCGGCACGGGCCCTCCGCTACCAGCATCCGGGGGCGGCCGACAGGCCGGGCAGGGGCTGCGCGGCCTCCCGGCAAGGGCCGAACGGCCCTTTCGCCGCAGCTCGGACCGTCCTTCGGAGCAGGACACCGACCACCTCACCGCCCGCCGCCCCGACGCACCCCGGGCCTCGTGTCCGACCGCGGTCCCCGGGCCTCGCGCGCCGGGCCGATGCACCCCGGGCCTCGTGTCCGACCGCGGTCCCCGGGCCTCGCGCGCCGGGCCGATGCACCCCGGGCCTCGTGTCCGACCGCGGTCCCCGGGCCCCGTGCGCCGGGCCGATGCACCCCCGGGCCCCGTGCGCCGGCCCGATGCACCCCCGGGCCCCGTGCGCCGGCCCGATGCACCCCGGGCCCCGGGTCCGACCGCCGTCCCCAGGCCCCGCGCGCCGGCCCGATGCACCCCGGGCCCCGTGTCCGACCGCCGTCCCCGGGCCTCGTGTCCGACCGCGGTCCCCGGGCCTCGTGTCCGACCGCGGTCCCCGGGCCTCGTGTCCGACCGCCGTCCCCGGCCCCCGCGCGCCGGGCGCCGAGCGGCACCGACCCGCCCCGACCGCGCTCACCGGCCTCCGGTGTTGGGCGGCGGTCTGCCTGTCCCCGGCTGTGGCCACCGGCCTCCGGGGCGGAGTGGCGGTCGGCTTGTCCTGGTCGCGGCCACCGGTCGCAGGGGCTGAGTGGCAGCCGGCTCGTCCCGGTCGTGGCCACCGGTCCCCATCAAGGCGCTCGCCCGCGTCCGCCCGTCCCGGCCGATCCCCGACATCCCGCGCAACGCCGAGCCGCGCACCGGCCTTTCGATGGGCGAGCACGCGGCCGTCACCGCCCGCGCCTGGGGCATCACCCGTGAGGCGCAGGACGAACTGGCGGCGGCCGGCCGGCAGAAGCTCGCGGCGGCGTACGAACGCGGCTTCTCGGGCCGGACAGCTGCCCCGTCCCGGTCGCGGCCACCGGTCTCCGGGGCCGAGCGGCGGCCCGTCCGTCCCGGCCGTGGCCACCGGTCCCGGCATGCCGGGCCCTACGGCGTCCGGTCGGGGCCGTTCGGCCCAACGTGGCATCCCCCGCGGCGCGCATAGCGTCCGGCCTCATGGAGAACGACAAGATCGCGCACCCCCCGCAGGGCCGCGGCGCCGAAGGCTGGCCGCTGGCCGCCCGCCGGCTGCTGACCCGACGCGAGGTCTCGGCCGACGGACGAGCGGTGTTCGGGGAGGGCGACTCCGCGTGGGAGGGCTTCTACCGCGACCGCTGGGCGCACGACAAGGTGGTGCGCTCCACCCACGGCGTCAACTGCACCGGCTCCTGTTCGTGGATGGTGTACGTCAAGGACGGCATCATCACCTGGGAACACCAGGCCACCGACTACCCGTCGATCGGCACCGACTGCCCCGAGTACGAACCGCGCGGCTGCCCGCGGGGGGCGTCCTTCTCCTGGTACACCTACTCGCCCAGCCGGGTGCGCTACCCCTATGTCCGGGGCGCGCTGCTGAAGCTGTGGCGCGAGGCCCGGCGCCGCCTCGGCGACCCCGTCGCAGCCTGGGCCGAGATCACCTCCGACCCGGCCAAGGCGCGCGCCTACAAGAAGGCCCGCGGCAAGGGCGGCCTGGTCCGCGCCGACTGGGACGAGGTCGCCGAGCTGGTCGCCGCCGCACATGTGCACACCATCAAGACCTACGGCCCCGACCGCGTCGCCGGATTCTCCCCGATCCCGGCGATGTCGATGGCGTCCTTCGCCGCCGGGGCCCGTTTCATGTCGCTGATCGGCGCCACGCTGCTGTCGTTCTACGACTGGTACGCCGACCTGCCGGTCGCCTCGCCGCAGGTCTTCGGCGACCAGACCGACGTGCCCGAGGCGGCCGACTGGTGGAACGCCGGCTACCTGGTGATGTGGGGCTCCAACATCCCCGTCACCCGCACCCCCGACGCGCACTTCCTCACCGAGACCCGCTACAACGGCACCAAGGTCGTCGCCGTCAGCCCCGACTACGCCGACAACGTCAAGTTCGCCGACGAGTGGCTCGCCCCGCACCCGGGCACCGACGGCGCGCTGGCCATGGCGATGGGCCACGTGATCCTGCGCGAATTCCTCGTCGACCGTGAAGTGCCCTATTTCCAGCAGTACTTGAGGACGTACACGGACGCGCCGTTCCTGGTGACGCTGCGCGAGCACGGCGCGCACGGGCTGGTCCCCGACGGCTTCCTCACCGCGGCCGACCTCGGGCGCGCCGACGAGGAGCACGCCGAGTTCAAGACCGTCCTCCTGGACCGGGCCACCGGCGATCCGGTGGTCCCCGGCGGCTCGCTCGGCTTCCGGTGGGGGGAAGCCGGGCGGGGCCGCTGGAACCTCGACCTCGGGGACGTGGTCCCCGAACTGTCGCTGCTGGAGCGGGCCGAGGACACGGTGGAGATCGCGCTGCCCCGCTTCGACGAGGGCGCCACCGAGGGCGGCTCGACGATGGTCCGCGGCGTCCCGGTCCGCAGGATCGGCGGCCGCCTGGTCACCACCGTCTTCGATCTGATGCTCGCCCAGTACGGCGTGCGCCGCCCCGGACTGCCCGGCAGCTGGCCCGAGTCGTACGACGACGCCGACCAGCCCTACACCCCCGCCTGGCAGGAGACCGTCACCTCGGTGCCGGCCGCGCAGGCCGCCCGCATCGCCCGCGAGTTCGCCCGCAACGCCGAGCGCACCCAGGGCCGTTCGATGATCGCGATGGGCGCGGGCACGAACCACTGGTTCCACTCCGACACCATCTACCGCGCCTTCCTGGCGCTGACGACCATGACCGGCTGCCAGGGCGTCAACGGCGGCGGCTGGGCGCACTACGTCGGCCAGGAGAAGGTCCGCCCGGTCACCGGACTGCAGCACCTGGCCTTCGCCTTCGACTGGCAGCGGCCCACCCGGCACATGGCGGGCACCTCGTACTGGTACCTCAACACCGACCAGTGGCGCTACGAGGCCTTCGGACCCGACGAACTGGCCTCCCCGCTGGGCGAGGGCCGCTTCAAGGGCAAGGCGTTCGCCGACTCCCTCGCACAGGCGGTGCGGCTCGGCTGGACGCCCGGCCACCCCGGCTTCGACCGCAACCCGCTCGACCTGACCGACGAGGCCGCCGCGCGCGGCCGCCCGGTCGCCGAGCACATCGTCGACGAACTGAAGGCGAACCGGCTGAAGTTCGCCGTCGAGGACCCCGACGACCCGGCCAACTTCCCCCGCGTGCTGACGGTGTGGCGGGCCAACCTGCTCGGCTCCTCCGGCAAGGGAAACGAGTACTTCCTGCGCCACCTGCTGGGCACCGACAGTGCCGTGCGCAGCCAGGAGGCGCCGCCCGGGGCGCGGCCGGCGGACGTCGTCTGGCACGACGAGGCACCCGAGGGCAAGCTCGACCTGATGGTCGCCATGGACTTCCGGATGACCTCCACCGGCCTGCTCGCCGACGTCGTCCTGCCGGCCGCCACCTGGTACGAGAAGGACGACCTGTCCAGCACGGACATGCACCCCTTCGTGCACGCCTTCACCCCGGCCATCGCCCCGCCGTGGCAGGCCCGCACCGACTACGACACGTTCCTGACCATCGCCGACCGCTTCAGCGAACTGGCCCGCGAGCACCTCGGCACCCGCACCGACGTCCTCGCCGTGCCGCTGCTGCACGACACCCCGGACGAACTCGCCCAGCCCGGCGGCGTGGTGAGGGACTGGAAGGCGGGGGAGTGCGAGCCGGTGCCCGGCCGGACCATGCCGAAGCTCGTCACCGTCGAGCGCGACTACGCGGCCGTCGCCGACAAGATGCGCGCCGTGGGCCCGCTCCTGGACACCCTCGGCACCACCACCAAGGGCGTCACCGTCCACCCCGACCGGGAGATCGAGGAACTGCGGCACCGCAACGGCACGGTCCGCGACGGCACGGCCGCCGGACGCCCGTCACTGGCGACCGCCTCCGACATGTGCGAGGCGATCCTCGCCCTGTCCGGCACCACCAACGGCCGGCTGGCCACGGAGGGATTCAAGGAGCTGGAGCGGCAGACCGGCAGCGAGGGGCTCGTCGAACTCGCCGCCGAGCGCGAGGCGGAGCGCATCACGTTCTCGGACACCCGCACCCAGCCGCGCTCGGTGATGACGTCGTACGAGTGGTCCGGCAGCGAGACCGGCGGCCGCCGCTACTCCCCGTTCGTCATCAACACCGAGCACAAGAAGCCCTGGCACACCCTCACCGGCCGCCAGCACTTCTTCGTCCAGCACGACTGGATGGCCGAACTCGGGGAGCAACTGCCGGTCTACCGGCCTCCTTTGAACACGCCCCGCCACTACGGCGACGAGCGTCTGGGCGACGGCCGGGCGGAGGTCACGGTCCGCTACCTGACCCCGCACTCCAAGTGGTCCATCCACTCGAACTACCAGGACAACAAGTTCATGCTCGACCTGTCCCGCGGCGGACCGACCATCTGGATGTCCGGCACCGACGCCGACAAGATCGGCGTCAAGGACAACGACTGGATCGAGGCGTACAACCGCAACGGCGTCGTCGCCGCCCGGGCCGTGGTCACCCACCGGATGCCCGAGGGCACGGTGTACATGTACCACGCGCAGGACCGCAACGTGAACGTGCCGAAGACCGAGGTCACCGGCAGGCGCGGCGGCATCCACAACTCCCTCACCAGGCTGCTGCTCAAGCCCACCCACCTCGCGGGCGGCTACGCCCAGCTCACCTACGCCTTCAACTACTACGGACCGACCGGCAACCAGCGCGACGAGGTCACGGTCATCCGCCGTCGCTCACAGGACGTGGAGTACTGACATGCGGGTCATGGCCCAGATCGCGATGGTGATGAACCTCGACAAGTGCATCGGCTGCCACACCTGCTCGGTCACCTGCAAGCAGACGTGGACCAACCGCACCGGCGTCGAGTACGCCTGGTTCAACAACGTCGAGACCAAGCCAGGCGTCGGCTACCCGCGCCGCTACGAGGACCAGGAGCAGTGGAAGGGCGGCTGGACGCTCGACAAGCGCGGGCGGCTCGTGCTGCGCTCCGGCGGCCGGGTCAAGCGGCTGCTGTCGCTGTTCGCCAACCCCGACCTGCCCTCCATCGACGACTACTACGAGCCGGTCACCTACGACTACGACAACCTCGTCAACGCGCCCGCCGGGCAGGACATGCCGGTGGCCCGCCCCCGCTCCGTCCTCACCGGCCGGCCCACCGCGATCACCTGGGGCGCCAACTGGGAGGACGGCCTCGGCGGCGCCCCCGAACACGCCGGCGGCGACCCCAACCTGACCGGCGAGTGGGCGGAGAAGGTCCGCTTCGAGTTCGAGCAGACCTTCCTCTTCCACCTGCCCCGCCTGTGCGAGCACTGCCTCAACCCGGCCTGCGTGTCGGCCTGCCCGTCCGGCGCCATGTACAAGCGCGCCGAGGACGGCATCGTCCTGGTCGACCAGGACCGCTGCCGCGGCTGGCGCATGTGCGTGACGGCGTGCCCGTACAAGAAGGTGTACGTCAACCACGCCACCGGCAAGGCCGAGAAGTGCACCTTCTGCTTCCCGCGCATCGAGGCCGGCCAGCCCACCGTCTGCTCCGAGACCTGCGTCGGCCGGCTGCGCTACCTCGGCCTGCTGCTCTACGACGCCGACCGGGTCGGCGAGGCCGCGGCCACGCCCGACGAGCAGGACCTGCTCCAGGCCCAGCGCGAGGTCTTCCTCGACCCGCACGACCCCGAGGTCGCCGCCGCCGCACGCGCTTCCGGCATCCCCGAGGACTGGCTGGACGCGGCCCGCCGCTCCCCGGTGTACGACCTGGTGTGCCGCTACCGGGTGGCGCTGCCGCTGCACCCGGAGTACCGCACCCTGCCGATGGTCTGGTACGTACCGCCGCTGTCCCCGGTCCTGGACGCGGTCGGCGCGGCGGGCGGCGACCAGGACGACCCCGACCACGTCTTCGCCGCCGTCACCCGGCTGCGCATCCCGCTGGAGTACCTCGCGAGCCTGTTCACCGCGGGAGACGCCGAAGTGGTGGCCGGAGTGCTGATGAAGCTCACCGCGCTGCGCTCCCACATGCGCGCCCGGACCCTGGGCGAGGACGCCGACGGCACGGCGCTGGAGGCCGTCGGCCTCACCGCACGCGAGGCCGAGGACCTGCACCGGCTGCTCGCCGTCGCCAAGTACGCCGACCGGTACGTCGTCCCCGCCGCCCACAAGGAGGACGCGGCCGCCCTCAGCGCCATGGAGAACCGCTGCCCGGTGGAGTCCACCGGCCGGCCGTCCGAACGCCGGGTCATGCTCGGCATCCCCACCCTGCGCCGCGCGTCCGACGGAGGACATGCATGAGCCCGCTGCCAGCCACCATCCCGGCGATCGTCCGCACCCGCATCCGCGCGACCACCCGCCGCCGCACCGCGGTGACGCCCGAGGAGGCCGAGCGCCGCGCCCTGCTGCTGCGGCTGCTGTCGCTGCTCCTGCAGTACCCCGACTCCGAACTGACCGCGGGACGAGCCCGGTTGGCGGCCGCCGTGGCCGTGCTGCCGCCGTCCGACGCGACCGCCGAACTCACCGCCTTCACCGACTGGTTCACCGGCCAGGAGCCCGAGGCGCTGGAGCGGCACTACGTCGAGATGTTCGACCTGCGCCGCAGGAGCAGCCTGTACCTGACCTACTACCTGCACGGCGACACCCGCCGCCGCGGCATGGCGCTGCTGGCCCTGGCCCAGCGCTACAAGGCCGCCGGCTGGGACGTCGACGGCGGGGAACTGCCCGACCACCTCCCGGTCGTCCTGGAGTTCGCGGCGCTCGCCGGCCCCGGGCGGGGCGAGGCACCGCTGCGGCAGCACCGGCGCGGGCTGGAACTGATCCAGCACGCCCTGACCGACGCCGACTCGCCCTACCGGCACCTGCTCGCCGCCCTGCGCACGCTGCTGCCGCCGCCCACCGAGGCGGACCTGGCGGCCGTCGCCCGGCTCGCCGCCGAGGGGCCGCCCGCCGAGGAGGTGGGCCTGGACCCGTACGGCTACGGCGCCTTCGCCCCGCCCGGCACCTTCGTCCCGCCCGAGCAGGCCGCGCCGACCCTGGCCGCGCCCGCACGTCAGGAAGACCCGCGATGAACGTCTCCACCTCCGACCTGCTGCTGTGGGTCGCCTTCCCGTACGTCTGCCTCGCCGTGTTCGTGGTCGGGCACGTCTGGCGCTGGCGGCAGGACCAGTTCGGCTGGACCAGCCACACCAGTCAGCTCCTGGAACACCGCTGGCTGCGCTGGGGCGGCCCGCTGTTCCACCTCGGCGCGTTCGCCGTGATCGCCGGGCACGTGGTCGGCCTGGCGGTGCCCGCCTCCTGGACGGAGGCCGTCGGCGTCTCCGAGCACGCCTACCACACCACCGCCGTCTGGCTCGGCTCGGTCGCCGGCGTCGCCATGGTCACCGGCCTGGGCATGCTGTGCGCCCGCCGGCTGCTGACCCGCCGCGTCCGGCTCACCACCGACCGCAGCGACAAGCTGCTGTTCCCGCTGCTGGCCGCCACCGTCCTGCTCGGCATCACCGCGACCGCCGCGCACAACGTCCTCGGCGGCGGCTACGACTACCGGGAGACGGTCTCGGTCTGGTTCCGCGGCGTCTTCGCCCTCCAGCCGCAGCCCGACGCGATCAGCGGTGCCCCGCTGCTGTTCCGGCTGCACGCGCTCACCGCCTGCCTGCTCTTCGCGGCCTGGCCGTTCACCCGGCTCGTCCACGTCTGGAGCGTGCCGCTCGGCTACCTGACGCGCCCCTACCTGGTCTACCGGCGCCGCTCCCGCACGGTCGGGGTGGCCGCGCCCGCCCGCACCCCCGAGAAGGCCCGCTGACCGTCGCGCGGAAAGCCGGGGCACGGCCGGGGAAGCCGGGTCACAGCCGGGGAAGCCGGGGATGCCGGCTCACAGCCGGAGCGTGAACCAGGTCGTCTTGCCCTCGTCGGTGGGCCGTACCCCCCAGTTGTGGGCCAGCGCCCGCACCAGGAGCAGGCCCCGGCCCGACTCCTCGTCCTCGCCGGCGAGGCGCGGCTGGGGCAGGTGCGGGCTGCGGTCGCTGACTTCGACGGTGAGGTCGGTGGCCGTGCGGCGCAGGTGCAGCCCGATGGGGCCCTCCGCGTGCTGCACGGCGTTGGTCAGCGTCTCCGACAGCAGCAGGAGCGCCTCGTCGGCGGCGTCGGCGCAGTCCCACGCGGTGAGCGCCTTGTGGAGGAACACCCGTGCCTCCGGCACGGAGGACGGCAGGGCCGGCAGGTCGGTCGTCATGGCGGCCAGGGGCGCGGCCGGCAGCCTGGCCAGCAGCAGCGTCACGTCGTCGTTGTGGCTCTCCGCGTCGGGCAGCAGACTCGCCAGCACATGGTCGGCCGCGCTCTCCAGGCACGGGGTGCCGCCGGTGAAGTAGTCGTCCAGGACGACGGTGAGTTCACCGACCCGGACCTCTATGTCACTGCCCGGCGTCTCGATCAGGCCGTCGGTGTACAGCACGAGCGTCGCGCCCGGCGGTATCGCCGTGCAGGACTGCTGGAACAGCACGCCGCCCACGCCCAGCGGCGCGTTGACCGGGGCCGGCAGGCCGCGGACCGTCTCGTCGGCGCCCGCGACGAGCACCGGCAGGTGCCCGGCCGAGCAGACCGTCACCGTCCCGGCGTCCGGGGCGATGACCAGGTAGCAGCAGGTGACGAGCTGGTCCGGCACGTCCAGGTCGGCCACGCAGGTGTCCAGGGCCTGCATCAGCTGCCGGGGCTGCATGCCGGTCTTGGCGAGCGCGTGCGCCGCCGAACGCAGCTGCCCCATGACGGCGGCGGCCTCCAGCCCGCGGCCCATGACGTCGCCGATCAGCACCCCGACCCGGTCGGCCCCCAGCGGCACCAGGTCGAACCAGTCGCCGCCCACGCCGGCGCCCTGAGTGGCGGGCCGGTAGCGGCTGGCGGTGGCCAGGCCCGGCAGGGCGGGAGGGGTGCCCATCAGGCTGCGCTGCAGGGTGAGGGCGATGTGCCGCTGCTGCTCGTACAGGGCGGTGAGTTCGGCCTCCGCCTGCTTGCGGTCGCTGATGTCCCGCACGATGGCACACGCCCCGACCACGGTGCCGCCGGCGTCCCGGGTCGGCCACAGGGTGACGTCGACGTCGAGCAGGGCCCCGGTGCGGGTGACCCGCAGCGTCTCGAAGTGCTCGACCTTCTCGCCCTGCCGCAGCCGCTCCAGCAGTACGAAGACCTCTTCGGTCAGCTCGGCCGGGGCGAGTACGGACACATGGCGGCCGATGGCCTCCTCGGCGGTGTAGCCGTACAGGTTCTGCGCGGCCGCGTTCCAGTAGGTGATGTACCCGTCGAGGGTCTTGGCGAGTATCGCGTCCTGCGACGACTCCACCAGCGCCGCGAGTTCGTTGATGCGCGCCTCGGCGGCCTTGCGGTCGCTGACGTCGCGCACGGCCGCGGACACCAGCAGCCCCTCGGCGGTCTCCAGCGGGCTGAGGCTGATCTCCACCGGGAACTCGGTGCCGTCCCTGCGCAGCCCGTGCAGATCCAGTCCGGCCCCCATGGGACGCACCTGGCGATTGGCGGCGTAACCGCCGCGGTGGACGGTGTGCTGGGCGCGGAAGCGGCGCGGGATCAGCAACTCGACCGGACGGCCCAGCAGTTCCCCGCGCGGGTAGCCGAAGAGGGCCTCGGTCTGGGCGTTGACGAGCCGGATGGTCCCGGTGTCGTCGACGATCACCATGGCGTCCGGCGCCGCCTCCAGCAGTCCCCGGAACCTTTCTTCGGCCCCCCGGGGCGTGTCCTCACGGACCGCCGAATCCTGCTCCGCTTCGACGAAGTCGGTCACCTCCGTCTCACCTCCACCCGTCCGACGACCAGGACAGCTCAGCGCCTTCCTGTCACGGACACGCGAGAATGTCGCCTACTGTCCGTTTGCTGTCCTGTCCTGTGCGTGAGGGTTTCGCGGTCGTCCGGTAACCATTCGGCGGTCGTTCCCCCGTCGGTTGCACCGCCGTCCGCGAGAAGTGTCGACGGGATCCCCGGTAGGGGCCACTCGGCCCATGCCCGGCGCGTCCCCGTGGCCCAGCCTGAAGACGGGCGCTCACGCGCACCGCGCCACCCCGCGTCCGAGCCGCGCCGGAGGACACCATGTACGGCACCCCGCACACCGTGAGCGATGTGATGACCCGCACCGTCGTCGCCGTGACGGACGGTGCCCCCTTCAAGGAGATCGTCCGGGCGATGCGCAGTTGGCAGGTCAGCGCCCTTCCCGTGCTGGACGACGCCCACCGTGTGGTGGGCGTCGTCTCCGAGGCCGACCTGTTGCCCAAGGAGGAGTTCCGGGACGAGGACCCCGACGCGCACACCCGGCTGCGCCGCTCGCCCGACCTGGCCAAGGCCGCCGCCCGGACCGCCGGGGAGCTGATGACGGCGCCGGCCGTCACCGCCCGGACCGGCGACACGCTGGCGCAGGCGGCCCGCGCCATGGCGCGGGGCGGCGTCAAACGACTGCCGGTCGTGGACGAGTCCGGTGTGCTGCAGGGCGTCGTCAGCCGTTCCGACCTGCTCAGCGTGTTCCTGCGGAGCGACGAGGACATCGCCCGGGAGGTGCGCCGCGAGGTCGTCGCCACGCTCTTCCCCGGCCAGGTCGAGCGGGTGCGGGTACGGGTCCGCGAGGGCGTCGTACGGCTGACCGGACGGGTCCGGGACACCACGCTGGTGCCCGTCGCCGCGCGCCTGACCCGGGCCGTGGAGGGCGTGGTGGACGTCGACTGCGCGCTGCTGGGCCCGCCCCGCCGGGTGGACCTCGACCCCGACCTCCCCGACGCGCCCCACGCCCCCGGCGAGCGACCGGCACGGCCCGCCTGACCTGACGCTCCGCTGATCCGGGACGCTCCGCCTGGTCCGAGACGCCTCGGGTCCTCACGGTCCTCGCTCCGCCCGCCGGTACCGCTCGGCCCGGGTGCCGGGTCGGGCGGGGCACGAGGCGTGCCCCAACGTCCCGGCGGTCGCCCCGGTCGGCCCCTGACCCGCGGCGGCCGGACGTGAGACGTTGCAAGCAGGGGAGGGGAACCTGACGCGGCACACGCGAAGGGGTGTCTCCCATGAAGAAGGCGCGTCCTACCCGGTCGGCGAAAGTACGGTTCTGGCGCTGGCGGCGGAACCCGCTGCGGCGCCACAGCGACCGCGTGGAGGCCTGGACGGTCCTGGCCGCCTGGTTCCTCGCCCTGCTCGCGGCGCTGTGCGCCGGGCTCGCGGTCGGCGGGTGGGTGACGGACGGCCTGGCGGCGCGCCGGGCGAACACCCACCCCGTGTCGGCGGTCCTCACCGACGACGTCCCCAGCGCGCCGGCCATGACCGGGTACGGCTCCGACGGGACCGTGTGGGCGCGGGTGCGCTGGACCGGCGCCGACGGCGCCACCCGCACGGACCGCGTCAAGGTCGCCCCCGGCGAGCCGGCGGGGACCCGGGTCACCGTCTGGCTCGACCGCACGGGCACCCCGGTCACGCAGCCGCCGGGCGTCACGGAGGCCCGGGTGCAGGCCGCGCTGCTGGGCGTGCCGGCGGCACTGGGCGCCGGAGCCCTCGTGCTCGGCGGCGGGCGGCTGGCGCGCGGCCGGCTGGACCGGCGGCGGTACGAGGAGTGGGCCGCGGAATGGGAGCGGATCGGCCCCCAGTGGAGGAAACGCATGCTCGGCTGACCGGGCCGACGGAGCCGACAGGGCCGACAGGCCGACAGGGCCGACCGGGTCCCGCACTGGGCCGGACGGCCCACGCGTCCGCCGGGCCGCGGTAGGAGCCTGGGAGGGAGTGGGACGACGAAAGCCACGAAAACCACGAACACCACGAACACCACGAAAACCGGAAACCACGAAACGGCGAGGAAGACGAAGAAGGCGAAGAAGGCGAAGAGGAGAGGAGGGAGACATGAGCAGCATGATCGAGCGGCTGCCCGGCTGGTCCACGCTCCCCGACCTGTTCGGCTGGGGCGAGGCGCCGGGCGCGCACGGCATCCGCATCGAGGAGCAGATCAAGGACGGGGCGTACGTGCTGCGGGCGGAGCTGCCGGGCATCGACCCCGGCAAGGAAGTCGAGATCACCGTCGCCGAGGACGTTCTGACGCTGCGGGCCGAGCGGAGCGAGGAGGAGACCGGGAAGCACCACTCGGAGTTCCGCTACGGCACCTTCACCCGGTCCGTCCGGCTGCCGGCCGGCGCCAAGGGCGACGAGGCGACCGCCGAATACAAGGACGGTGTGCTGACCGTCACGGTGCCGGTGCCCGAGAAGGCGGCGGACACCAGGACCATCCCGGTGCGGCACGTCTGAGCGCTGTCCCGCGCTGAGCCGCACCTTTCGCGCGGCCGGTGGCCCACCGGCCGCGCACCCGCGTCCGCCTCACTGGAAGACCGCGTGGACCTCGCTCTCCGTGGCGGTGTGCGAGACGATGAGCAGTTCGTCGCCCTCCCGCAGCCGCAGATCCGGAGCGGGCGCCAGCGGCTCGCCGCCGCGCACCACGGCGGTGACGACGATGCCCGGCGGGACGGCGAGCTCGCCCAGCGTGCGGCCGGCCGCACGGGAGTGCGCGGTGATGGTCGTCTCGATCACGTCGACGCCCGCCTTGCTCAGGCGCAGCAGGGCGACGGTGTCGGTGGCGCTGGTCGCCTCCTCGATCAGCGAGATGAGGGGCGCGGCGCCCGGGACGGCGGTGTCGACGCCCCAGTGCGGGGTGAACATCCAGGCGTTGTCCTCGTCGTTCACCCGGGCGAGCACCCGGGCGACCTTGAACTGGCGTTTCGCCAGGAGGCTGATGACCAGGTTGTCCTCGTCCTCGCCGGTCGTGGCCACGAGGAGGTCGGCGGCGCCCGCACCGGCGTCCTCCAGGACGCCCGGCTCGCAGGCGTCCCCCCAGTACAGCTCGGCGGGCACGTGCCCGCGCAGCGCGGCGACCCGGTCGTCGTCCCGGTCGATCAGCGTGACGCGGTTCTGAGCGGCGCCCAGGACCTGGGCGATCTGGGTGCCGAGGCGGCCCGCCCCGGCGACGATGACGTTCATCGGGGCCTTCCTTCGTGGATACCCCGGCCTTCAGGCCGCGGTGGGGGTACCTCCTGCTTGCCGAGGAGAAGCGAAGCTCCTGCGGAGCAGGGCGAAAAGAGTCGGTTCGCCGTCAGGGCGGACCGGCGTTCACCGCCGAGGCCCCCTGGCCGAAACCCGTCACCCACGCGGGAACTGATAGCGTGTGAGGTGTGAAGCAGCAGGTCAAGCGGGCGTTCAAGTACCGCTTCTACCCCACGGACGGGCAGGCGGCGGAGCTGTCGCGCACGTTCGGCTGCGTCCGTCTCGTGTACAACAAGGCGTTGGAGGAGCGCACGCGGGCCTGGTACGGCGAGCAGCGCCGGATGTCCTACGTGCAGTCCTCCGCCGCGCTGACTGAGTGGAAGAATACCGGGGAGCTGGCCTTCCTGGCGGAGGTGTCCTCCGTCCCGCTCCAGCAGGCGCTGCGCCACCTCCAGGCGGCGTTCACGAACTTCTTCGCCAAGCGTGCGAAGTACCCGCGGTTCAAGAGCCGGAAGAAGTCCCGCGCGTCGGCCGAGTACACCCGCAGCGCCTTCACATGGCGCGACGGGAAGCTGACGCTGGCCAAGATGACCGAGCCCCTGGACGTCCGCTGGTCGCGTCCCCTCCCGCAGGGTGCGCAGCCCACGACGGTGACCGTGTCCCGCGACAGCTCGGATCGTTGGTTCGTCTCGATGCTCTGCGAGGACACCGTCGCCCCGGTCCCCGCCACTGAGGCGGCGGTCGGCATCGACGCCGGGATCACCTCCCTGGTCACCCTGTCCACCGGGGAGAAGATCGCGAACCCGAAGCACGAGCGCCGTGACCGCGCCCGCCTGGCCCGCGCGCAGCGTGAGCTGTCGCGGAAGGCGAAGGGCTCGGCGAACCGTGAGAAAGCCCGGCGTCGCACCGCCGAGATCCACGCGCGGATCGCCGACCGGCGCCGCGACTTCCTGCACAAGCTGACCACTCGTCTCGTCCGTGAGAACCAAACGGTCGTGATTGAGGACCTCACCGTCCGCAACCTGCTGAAGAACGGCAGGCTCGCGCGCGCCATCTCCGACGCGGGCTGGACGGATCTGCGCATGATGCTGGAATACAAGTGCTCCTGGTATGGGCGCGAACTCGTTGTGATCGACCGCTGGTTCCCCAGCTCCAAGCTGTGCGGTGCCTGCGGCACGGTCCGCGGGAAACTGCCGCTGAACGTCCGCGAGTGGACATGCGACTGCGGCATCGTGCACGATCGCGACGTGAACGCGGCACGCAACATCCTGGCCGCCGGGCCGGCGGCGTCTGCCTGTGGAGACGGTGTAAGACCTCAACGGGAGTCCTCCCGGACGGGGCGGTCGTCGGTGAAGCAGGAACCCCAGCGGGCGACCGCTGGACTCCCCCGCCATTAGGCGAGGGAAGGAAGTCAAGTGCCCAGCTCCTTGTCCAGGAAGCCGCGCAGCCGGCCCAGGGCGTCGGCGGCGACGGCGAACGTGACGAGATCGTCGGCCTCGGCCGGGGTGTGGTGCGTAGGCAGGAACGACCGGCCGCCGCGGGTCACCTCCACGACCCGGATCTCGCCGTCGACCTCCAGCTCGCCCAGGTGCCGGCCGGTGAGATAGGCGGGCAACCGGGAGCGCAGCAGCAGCGTCTCGCCGTTGCCGAAGTCGAGTTCCGGGGTGAGGTGGCGGTGCAGCAGCATCTGGTGCAGCTGGTGCACGGTCCAGCGCACGCTGGCGATCGTCGGGATGCCCAGGTCGCGGTAGATGTCGGCGCGCCGGGGGTCGTAGATGCGGGCCAGCACGATCGGCACCCGGTAGGTCTCCTTCGCGGTGCGGGCGCTGACGATGTTGGTGTTGTCGCCGGAGGTCACCGCCACGAACGCGTCGGCCAGCTCGATGCCGGCCGCCTCCAGCACGGTGCGGCTGAAGCCGTTGCCGGGCAGGAACCGACCGGAGAACCCGGCGGGCAGGTGACGCCGCGTCTTCGGCTCGCGGTCGATCACCCGTACGTCGTGGCCCTCGTTGACCAGTTGGGCGGCGAGCGCGGAACCGACCCGGCCGCAGCCCACCACGATGACCCTCATGGCGTCTCCTCCTTCTCGTTCCCGGCGGCCTTCCCGACGGATGTCCCGGCGGCGTTCCCGGCGGCCTTCCCGACGGATGTCCCGGCGGCGTTCCCGGTGGCCTTCCCGACGGATGTCCCGGCGGCGTTCCCGGCGGATGCCCCGGCGGGGGCGGGGGTGCGGCGCACCCACCACTTGCGGACCTCCTCCGCGGTCAGCAGCAGCACGCCGAAGCCGGCCAGGACGGCCCAGTCGGCGAGCGCGAGGGGCGCGGTGTGGAACACGTCCTGCAGCCAGGGCGTGTAGCTGATGGCGGCCATCAGCAGGATGCCGAAGCAGCCGGCCGCGATCAGCCGGGGATTGGAGAACAGCCCCACCGTGAACACGCTCTGCCGGTCCGTCCGCACGGCCAGCGAGTTGAAGAACTGGCTGACCACGATCGCGGCCTGGGTGAGCGTGATCGCCTTACGGTAGGCGGGATCGCCGCTGGTGAAGTCCGCGAACGGGATGCCGGCGGAGTGCACCTGCCAGAAGAAGACCGTGCACACCCCGATGGACTGCACGAGCCCCAGGAACACGAACCGGCGCACCAGCTCGGCGGAGAACAGCCGCTCGCGGCGGGAGCGGGGCGGGCGGTCCATGGTGTCCGGCTCGGGCGGCTCCGCGCCCAGCGCCAGGGCCGGCAGTACGTCGGAGCCGAGGTCGATGGCGAGGATCTGGATCGCGGTCAGCGGAACCAGGGGGAACCCGGCGAAGGCGGCGGCCAGGATCGGGGCGAGTTCGGCCAGGTTGTGGCTGAAGAGGTAGGCGAGGAACTTGCGGATGTTGCGGTAGACCGACCGGCCCAGCTCGACGGCCGCGGTGATGGAGGCGAACGAGTCGTCCAGCAGCACCATCTCCGAGGCCTCCCGGGCCACGTCGGTGCCGGTGGCGCCCATCGCGACGCCGATGTCGGCGTGCTTGAGCGCGGGCGCGTCGTTGGCGCCGTCCCCGGTGACGGCGACGACCTCGCCGCGTGCCTGCAGGGCGGCGACGACGCGCATCTTGTGCTCCGGGCTGACCCGGCACAGCAGCAGCTGACCTGACCCGGCGAGCAGTCCGTCCAGCGCGTCCGCGTCCATGGCGTCCAGCCGGGAGCCGGTCACCACCGTGGGGGAGGGGTCGGTGACGATGCCGACGCGGCGGGCGATCGCCTCCGCCGTCAGCGGGTGGTCCCCGGTCAGCATCACGATGCGGATGCCGGCCCGGTGGCAGGCCCGCACCGCCTCCGACACCTCGGGCCGGGGCGGGTCGAGCATGCCGATCAGGCCCAGGAACGTCAGCCCCGCCTCGGCCTCCTCCGCCCTGTCCGGCACCGCGTCGACCGGGCGCACCGCGACGCCCAGCACCCGCAGTCCCCGCCCGGCCATCTCGTCGTCGGCGGCGACGACCGCGTCCCGCAGCGGTCCGGTGAGCTCCTCGTCGCCTCCCGCGCGGCGCACCCGGTCGCACCGGGCGAGGAGTTCCTGCGGGGCGCCCTTGACGCACAGCAGGCCGCCCCGTGAGGTGCGGTGGGCGGTGCTCATCAGCTTGCGCACGGGGTCGAAGGGGAACTCCCCGATCCGCGGGGCCGCCTCCTTCTCCGCCGCCGTGTCCAGCCCCGCCTTGGCCGCCGCGACGAGGATCGCGCCCTCCGTGGTGTCGCCGAGCACCCGCCAGCCCTCGGACCGCTCGGGCGGCACCAGCCTGGCGTCGGTGCACAGCGCCCCCGCGCGCAGCAGCGCGCGCACCCCGTCGGCACCGGCGACCTCGCCGGCCGGGGCGTAGCCGACCCCGGAGACCGTGTGCGACGCCCCGTCGCTCCACAACTGCGTCACGGTCATCTCGGCCTGGGTGAGCGTGCCGGTCTTGTCGGTGCAGATGACGGTGGTGGAGCCCAGCGCCTCCACCGCCAGCAGCCTCTTGACCAGCGCCTGACGGCGGGCCATCCGCCGCACGCCGATGGCCAGCGACACCGACAGCGTCGCGGGCAGCCCCTCGGGCACCAGCGCGACCATGACCCCGAGGGCGAACACGAACGCCGACACCAGCGGCTGCCCCGTCTGCAGGCGCAGGGCGAACACGCCCGCGCCGATCGCGACGGCCAGCGCCGCCACGCGCCGGGCCATCACCGCCACCTCGCGCTGCAACGGCGTCTTCTGCTGCGGCGCCTCGTCGGTGAGGCGGTAGATCCTGCCGAACTCCGTCGCCGCGCCGGAGGCGTACACGACGGCCTTGCCGGAGCCGGACACCACCGTGGTGCCCATGAAGACGCAGTTGCGGGAATCCAGCGCGGTGTCCGCGGCCGTCTGCTCGCTCACCCGGCCGACGGCCGAGCTCTCCCCGGTCAGCGGAGCGTTGTTCACCGACAGGCCGTGGGCCTCGACGACCCGGCAGTCCGCGGACACCGCGTCCCCGGCCTCCAGGGCCACCACGTCGCCGGGCACCAGCGCCCCCGACGGCAGCTCCAGCCGCTCCCCGTCCCGCAGCACCCGGCACGTGTGCGGCACCATGGCCTGCAGCGTCTGGGCGGTGCGCTCGGCCGAGTACTCCTGCACGAAGCCGATCACCGCGTTCAGCAGCACCACGCCCAGGATCGCGAAGGCCAGCTGCAGGTTCCCGACGTCGCGCGGATCCTGCAGCGCGTAGGCGAGGAACGTCAGCCCCGACGCGACGATCAGGACGACCGCGAACAGATCGGTGAACTGGGCGGCGAAGCGCCGCCACATCCCCTTGCGGCGGGGCCGCGGCAGCTGGTTGGGGCCGTAGTACCCCAGGCGGGCCCCGGCCTCCGCGCCGGACAGGCCGCGGACCGAGGTGCCGTACGCGCCGAACACCTCGTCCGGACGCAGCCGCTGGACCGGCGCCGACGATCCGTCGGGCCGCGGCACGGACGCCCCGGGGCGGGGGTGACCGGCCGGAAAGCTCGCGGTGAGATGACTCGGCACCGTACCCCCTGGCTGGACGGCAACTCTCCGTCCCACCTTGGACCGGCGAAGATCGTGTCGCCAGGGGCCACCCGGCCCACGCCCGGGGTCGGGCAGCCCCGGCGGGCCCGGACACGCGAAAACCCCCTGGAGACGACGCTCCCGGGGGCACGGACGAACCTGCGAGGTGGGCTCCCTTCGCCGGCATGGTCCGGATCAGGTTGTGGAGGTCGCCGTCCGGTCTCTCGACCATCCGGCCTCTCAGCCCACCCGTCTGCGGCGTCCTCCGACAGGGGCGGTGACTCCCTCGCCGGGAACTGCCGTTGCGGGCGGACTCCCTCGCTCGCCCCGCAGGCTCATTCCAGCCTATGCCCGCGCGAGTGCGGCAACAGGGCCGTCCGGGCCGACGGGGGTGGGCCGTTCGGCCCTGCTTCCGGCGACGGGTGGGCCGTTCGGCCCTGCCGCCGCCGGAAGGGGACCACTACGGCCGGCGCGAGCGGTACGACGACACTCCGAGGCGGCCGCCGGGTCCCGCCGGACGCCGGGTCCCGCCGCCCGGCGGTGTGGGGCCGGGCAGGACTCCAGGTCACCCCCGCCCGGGCCCGGGCCCGGGGACGTTCGGCCCAGTGCACGGGGGTGCGCGCGGGGCGAACGATCGAAGCAGGAGCCGAGCACGGGCCGGAAGCCCGGTGGGCTCCCGGCCCGACCAGGGCGGCGACAGCCGTGCGCCGACAGGAGTAGGAGCGAGCGATGAGCATCAGCGGTGACTGGTACAACGAGGTCGGCTCGCACATGAGGATCACGGTCGACCCCGTCGGAGGAATCAGGGGGACCTACATGTCGGCCACCGGCCACGCCGCGGGTGCCTACCCGCTCGTCGGCCGCTACGACACGGCCGACTTCCCCGACCACGGCACCACCCTCGGCTGGACGGTGGCCTGGCACAACGAGCGCAGCGACGCCGCGTCGGTGACCAGCTGGAGCGGTCAGTACCACAAGGAGGGCGGAGAGCGGATCTGCGCCACCTGGCTGCTCACCGCGTCCGCCAACCCGGCGAACACCTGGGAGGCCACGGCCGTCGGGCAGGACGTCTTCACGCGTGAACGGCCGTCCCCCGAGCAGATCGCCGACCATGCCCGGCAGAACCGGACCGCCTCCCACCCGCACCACGCCGGGCAGCGGTAGCCCGGTCGAGCCATGAGTGCGCGCCGGACGCGCAGGTGGGGAGGCAGACGATGGCGAGGATCCCGCCCGACGCGGAGCTGAACGCCCGGCTGGCCCGCTGGGTGGCGGAGGGACTGCTCGACGCGGGCCAGGCCGAACGGATCGAGGCCGCCGAACGGGCCCGCGCGGCAGCGGACGCCGAGCAGGGCACCGTGGCCCGGGCTCGTACGGATCAGGCCGGTGCGGCTCAGGCTCCCGCGGCCCAGGCCGGGGGTGCGGCCCAGGCTCCTGCGGCCGGACCGCACCCGGCCGGCCGGGTGCCGCTGGTGGTCGAGGCGCTGGGCTACCTGGGGGCGGCGATGGCGGTCGTCGCCGGGTTCCTGGCGGCGGACCGGCTGTGGCCCGACATCCCCATGGGCGCGCAGCTCGCCCTCGCGGCGGTGGCCGCCGTCGTCCTGGGCGTCGCCGGTGCCCTGCTGCGCGATGCGGCCGAACCGGCGTTCGTGCGGCTGCGCGGTGTGCTGTGGCTGGCGTCCACCGGCTCGGTGGCCGCCTTCGCGGGCGTGCTCGCCGCCCGTGCCGGAGCGTTCTCCCCGCAGGTCACGGCGCTGACCGCCGCCGGTGCCGCGACGGCGTACGGCATCGTGCCGTGGCTTGTGAGGCCCGCACCGCTGCAGCAGCTGGCGGTGTTCGCGGGCGCCGCCGTCACGCTCGCCGCGGGCATCGAATGCCTCGGCGACGACGTGCCGTTGTGGGCTCCGGGGGCCGGTGTCTGGCTGTTGTCCGCGCTGTGGGGCGCCGCCGCGCACCGCGGCCATGTCCTTCCGCGGGAGACCGGGTACCTCGCCGCCGCGCTCGGTCTGCTGGTCGGCGCGCAGCTGACCATGGACCTCGCCGCCGGTCACCTCCTCGCTCTGGCCACCGCCGGCGCCCTGCTCGCCCTGGGCGTGGCCCTGCGCAAGGTCTGGGCGCTGCTGCTCGGCGCCTTCGCGACCCTGCAGACGGTGCCGCAGACGGCGGAACGCTACCTTCCGGGATCGCTCGCGGCACCGCTGTCGATCCTCGTCGTCGGCGCGGTCCTGCTGGTCCTCGCCCTGCTGCTGGCACGCTGGTCCAGCAGGACGGGAACGCCCCGCTGATCGAAGCGGATCGAAGCGGATCGAAGCTGATCGGGCAGGTCCAGGGACACCCCGGCCACCCCGCGCGCCCGCCGGCCCACGCCGTCCCCGCCCGCTGTTCCCCCGTCGCCCGCGCACGGCCCCGTCCCCCGGTCGTCACCTGGTACGACCGGGGGACGGGGCCGCGCGTCCCGGCTGCTCACACGGCGATCAGGTGGTCCACCACCTCCACCACGTCCGGTATCCCCGCCACCGCCTCCGTCAGCCGCGGGACCGCCTCCGCGTCCAGCGAGCCGCTCAGTGTCACCGTGCCGTTGCGGACCTGCACGTCCACCCGCGCCGGGTCGATCCCCAGCTCCTCCTTCATGATCTTGGAGACGACCTCCTCCCGGACCGCCGCGTCCTCCCGCACCAGGGCGTGCAGCAGTTCGCTGCGGCTGACGACGCCGACGAGCGTGCCCTTGTGGTCCGTGACGTAGATCTGCCGGATCCGGGAGTGCGCGGCCGTACGGGCCGCTTCGAGCACATGGGTCCACGGGTGGACGGTGAGCGCCGGTGCCGTCATCAGCGTGGCTGCCGTCCCGCCGTCGCCCCCGGGGGCCTGACGCCGGCCGAACAGCCGCTCGAACGTGCCGGGCCGTTCGTCCGACGCGAGGGACGCGGCCCGCGCGAGCAGATCGGACTCCGCGATCACCCCGATGACGCGCTGGTCGGCGTCCACCACGGGCGCCGCGCCGACCTGCTCACGGGCCAGCAGCCGGGCGACCTCCAGGAAGGGCGTGTCCGCGGAGATCCCCGCGACGGTCCGCCGCATCACGTGCCGCACCTGGAGCTCCGGCACGGGGATCGCGTGCGCCGCGGGCGGTACGGCCGCCCGTGCGGCGGTGGTGGCCGGCTCCCGCGCCGCGGCCTCCGCCGACTGCGAGGCCATGGCCTGCAGGTAACGCACCATCAGGTCCTGGCGGAACTCCTCCGCCGGTTTCGGGGCCAGGCCCGGGACCGCACGACGGGCCTCGGCCGACGTCGTACCGGCTTCCCGCGCGTTTCGGTCATCCATGGCAACCTCCGGCCGTACGCAGGGGCGAGAGTCCTCCGAGGCCACCTTCCCGCCGCGGTGGCCGCGGCCACAGGGGCCGCACGGCCCCTTGCCCAGGTCAACCGGCCCCTGTGGACACCTCGCGTCACCTCCGTACCGTGGAAAGCGAGGACATTCCGGAACGGTCTTGCCGGAACAGTCCTCCAGAACAGTCCGAGGACAAGGAGACTTTCGAGGGCAAGAGGGCAAGAGGGCGAGCGGTCATCGAGCGGGCCGGGAGGTGCTCATGCCGGACTTCCGCGCGTTCCTCGCGCGTTTCCGGCCGGCCGGTTCACCCGGTCCGGCGGCCGGCGGGGCCGTTCCCGCCGACCGGTCCGCCGAACTCGCGGCCGAACTGCGGGCGCCGCTCGCCGCGACCGACGCCGCCGCCGCCGAGGCCGCCGCGATCCGCGAGGCCGCCGCCCGCGAGGCCGCTCGCCGCCGCCGTGCCGCCGCCGAGCGCGCCGGACGCATCGTGCGCTCGGCCCGGGAGCGGGCCCTCGACGTACGCCACGAGACCGCGGCGCGCCTCCGCCAGGAGGCCGCCGCCGAGGCCGCCCGCGCGGACGCCGCCGCCGAACGAGCCGTGGCGGACCTGCGGCAACGGGCACGCGCCCGCACGCCGGACCTGGCGGCGCGGCTGGTGTCCCGGGCGACGGACGAACTGACCGGAGCGCCGCACACCGACGACGCCGGGGAACGGCCCG
Organism: Streptomyces sp. H51; assembly: GCF_035656535.1. Taxonomy (NCBI): domain Bacteria; kingdom Bacillati; phylum Actinomycetota; class Actinomycetes; order Kitasatosporales; family Streptomycetaceae; genus Streptomyces; species Streptomyces sp. H51. The sequence goes on along the minus strand of NZ_JAYMHD010000066.1, from coordinate 115,192 downwards.
GAACACCACACCGGGAGACGCCATGGGCGCAGGGTGGGTCGCGGGAGTGACCCGGGCCGAAGCCATGGCCGCCGGGCGGGCCGGACCCGACACGGCACGGCGCCTGGCGACCGCGCCGAGCCTGTCCGACGCGCTGCGCGAACTCGCCGGCACCTGCTACCGGCGCGGACTCGACGTGACGGCCGGCGCGGCCGACGCACAGCGTGCCGTGTCGGAGGCCCTGGTGTGGCAACTGCGGGTGCTCGCCGGATGGCAGCCGCGGCCCGGCACCGTCGCCGTACGCCTGCTGGCCTCCGCCTTCGAGATCGAGAACACCCACCACCACCTGCGCGCCCTGTCCGGCGCGCCGCGTCGCGCCCCCTACCGGCTGGGCGCGCTGTCGACCGCGTGGCCGCGGCTGTCGCGGACCACCTCCCCGGCCGGGCTGCGCGCCGTGCTGGCCACCTCCGCCTGGGGCGATCCCGGGGCCGAGTCACCGGCCGCCGTCGTCACCGGCATGCGGCTGTCGGCGGCCGCCCGGACCGCCGCGAACGTGCCGCAGGCCGCGCGCTGGGCGGCGGGCCGGGCCGCGCTGCTGGTGGCCCGCGAGGTCCGTCTCACCGGCCTGCGGCTGACCGGACCCGCCGGGCGGCGCGCCGCGTCGCTGCTCGGACCGGCCGCCCTGCGCGCGCCGTCGTTCACCGGCTTCCGCGACCGGCTCGCGCCCCCGGCCCGCTGGGCCCTGGCGGACGTCGAACGGCCGGAGGACCTGTGGCGGGCCGAGGCCCGCTGGTGGCACGCGGTCGAGGGGGAGGCGCTGGGAATGCTGCGCCGGGCACGGCTCGACGCCTCACCCGTCGTGGCCGCGGCCGCCGTACTGGGCGTCGACGCCTGGCGGGTCCGCGCCGGCCTGGAGTGCGCCGCCCAGGGCGGCCGGGCGCTGGAGGCGTTCGATGAGCTCGTGGGCTGACTCCCTGACCCCGGCCCGCATGCGGCGGGTGGCCGTCGTCGCCCCCCGCGCGGCGCTGCGCGACACCCTGGTGCGGGTCGCCGACGCGGGCTGCGTCGAACTGGACCACGCCGACGACGCCGACCGCGGCGCCCCCGGTCCCGCGGCCCGCCGGCTCCAGGCACTGGGCGCCCGGCCCGCCCGGCCGCTGCTGTCCGCCACCGAGCCCGACCTCGACGCGCTGCGGCGTCAGGGCCGGGCCGACCTGCTGGCCGGCGAGGCGGAACTGGAGACCCACCGGCAGGCGGCCGTGCTCCACGGCGACGTGGCCGCGCTGGCCGGCTGGTGCCCCGCCGCCGACCTGCCCCGGCTCACCGGTCTGCTCGCGGACGTCGGAGGCGCCGTGGTGCCGCTGCGGCCGCCGCGCGGAACCGATCCGCCGACCCGGCTGGCCGAGCACGGCACGGTGCGGCGCTCCCTGCTGCCGCTGGTGCGCACCTACGGAACCGTCCCCTACGCCGACGTCGACCCCACCCTCCCCGCCGGGATCGCCTACGTCGTCATGTTCGGGATGATGTTCGGCGACGCCGGCCACGGACTCCTGCTGCTCCTCGGCGCGCTGCTGCTGCGCTCCGGCCGCGTCCGCCGCCTGGCGCCCCTGCGGAAGGTCTGGCCCTTCCTGGCCGGTGCCGGGGTCACCAGCATCCTGGCCGGCATCGCCTACGGGGAGTTCTTCGGCCCCACCGGTGTACTGCCGGTGCTGTGGCTGAACCCGATGGACCAGCCGCTGCGCCTGCTGGTCGGCGCGATCGCCCTCGGCGCGGTCCTGCTCGCCCTCGCCTACGCGGCGGGCATCGTCAACCGGTGGCGCGAGGGCGGTCCGGGCCGCGCCCTGTACGCCTCCTCCGGCATCGCCGGCGCCGCCGTCTTCCTCGGCCTCGGCGGCCTCGCGGGCGGTGCCGCGCTGCACACGCCCGCGCTCCTGACGGCGGGCGCGCTGCTCGCCGTGACCGGACTGGCGCTGGCCGGCACCGGTCTGTTCACGGCGTCCTCGGGCGGCGCCGCGGGCGCCCTGCAGACCGGCGTCCAACTGTTCGACGTGGTGATCCGCATCGGCTCGAACACCGTCTCCTTCGCCCGGCTCGCCGCCTTCGGGCTGACCCACGCCGCGCTCGGCGCCATGGTCTGGCAGGGCACCACGGCGCTCGCGGGCGCCGGGCCCGCGGCGTTCGTCGCGGCGGCCGTCGTCTTCCTGGCCGGCAACGCGCTCGCCTTCGCGCTGGAGGCGCTGGTGGCCGGCGTCCAGGCCCTGCGCCTGGAATTCTACGAGCTGTTCTCCCGCGTCTTCGAGACCGAGGGACGGCCGTTCCGGCCCTGGCACGTACCCACGCGGACCGCCGGGCACGAGGACGTGCCCGCACCGCACAGCACGGAGGTGACGACATGATCGCTTGGCTGATCGCACTGCCGGCGCTCGTCGGGGCGTTCGCCGTGACGCACCGGCTGCTGCGCCGCCGCGGCAAGGCCGTGCTGCGGTCCGTCCTGGCGGCGGACGCGGTCCTGTTCGCGGGAGCCCTGGCGCTGCTGGTGGTCGGGCTGAGCGGCGGCTCGGCGCACGCGGACGCGGCGACGGCGGCGCAGAGTTCCGGCTCCGGCTCGGCGGCCCTCATCGGAGCCGCCATCGCGGTCGCCGGGGCCTCGATCGGCGCGGCCGTCGCCGTCGCGTACACCGGCGCCGCGGCGCTGGCCGCGCTGAGCGAACGCCCCGAACTGTTCGGCCGCGCCATGGTGATCGTCGGCCTCGCCGAGGGCATCGCCATCTACGGCCTGGTCGTCGCCATCCTCCTGATCGGAAAATCCTGACATGCCCGCCGACAACGACGCCCTGACCGGGGGCGACCTGCCGTGGCGAGCCCCGGCCACGCCCCGGCCCGGTGACGGCGCGACCTCGCGCGGAGGCGGCGAGGAGCCGGACGCGCCAGGCGTCGCCGACGCCGCGGACCGGTACGCCGTCGCCGGGGACCGGTACGCCGACGCCGACCGGGGCGGTGAAGCGGAGCCGGAGGTGTCCGTCGCCGGGATGCCGGGGCCGTCGGGCGGCCGGCGGGGCGGGCGGTCGCGGATCGCGGCGATCGGGGAGCGGGTGCGGGTCGCGGGGCTGACGGCGGCCGGCGTCGACGTGTACGCCGCGGAGGACCCGCCGGCGGTGCGCGCCGCCCGGGAAAGGATCCCGGCGGACGTGGGGATGCTGATCATGACGCCCGCCGCGGCCGCCGCGCTCGGCCCGGAACCGTTCGACGACACCGGACCGCTCACCGCGGTGATGCCGTCATGAGCGCCGCCACGAGGCCCACGAAGCCGACGAAGCCCACGCTTCCCGCCCGGGCCGACGCGGCCCTCGCACCGGTGCGCGACCGCCTGCTGCGGGACGCCCGCGCCGAGGCCGAGGCCCTGCTGGCGGCGGCCGACGCGGACGCCGCCGCCGCGCTCCGCGACGCCGAGGCCCGGGCCGCGGAGATCCTGGCCGAGGCCCGGCGGCAGGGCGCGGCCGACGCCGAGAGCGTCCGCGCCGCCGCCCGCGTCCGCGCCCGCAGGACCGCCCGGGCACGGGAGCTCGCCGCCCGCCGCGAGTGCTGGGAGGAACTGGGCCGGCAGGTCGTCCGGGGCGTCGGGGAACTGCGCGGCACCGACGCCTACCCGCGGCTGCGGGAACGGCTGACCGCCTACGTACGGCAGGCCCTGGGGCCGGACGCCGTCGTGACGGAGGCCCCCGGAGGCGGCGTGACCGGCGAGGCCCCGGGGCGCCGCATCGACTGCAGCCTGGCCGCGCTGGCCCACCGGGCACTGGAGCGGACGGGCGTGGAGGCGGAGCGGCTGTGGGCCCCCTGACCGGCACCCCGACCCGCACCGCGTACGGCACCGGCCGCGTGCTGCGGGTCAACGGTCCCCTGGTCGAGGCCGAGGGCGTGGCCGGCACCGCCATGCACGACCTGGTCGAGCTGGGCGAGGCCCGGCTGCCCGGGGAGGTCGTCGCCATCCGCGACACCGTCGTCACCGTCCAGGCGTACGAGTACACCGGCGGCCTCGCGCCCGGGATGCCGGTCCGCCCGCTGGGCAGGCCGCTGTCGGCGGCCCTCGGCCCCGGCCTGCTCGGCGGCGTCTTCGACGGACTGCTGCGCCCGCTGGCGGACGCGGGCCCCTGGCTGGAGCCGGGCGCCGCCCATCGCCGCTCCGGCGGGCCGGCGCGGCGGTGGGAGTACGTTCCCCTGGCCGCGGAGGGCGACGCGGTCGCCCCCGGCGACATCCTCGGTGAGATCCGCGACGCGGGACCGGTGCCGGTGCGGGTGCTCGTGCCGCCCGGCTGCGCGGGACCGGTGGCACGGCCCGCCGAGGCGGGCCGCCACCCCGAGGACGCGGTCGTCGCCACCGTCGCGGGCACCGACGTCCGGATGACCACCCACTGGCCCGTCCGCACGCCCCGCCCGGTCCGCGCACGCCGGGACGCCGGCCGCGCCCTGCACACCGGCCAGCGGGTCATCGACCTGCTCTTCCCGGTCGCGCTCGGCAGCACCGTCGCCGTCCCGGGCGGCTTCGGCACCGGCAAGACGGTGCTGCTGCAGCAGATCGCCAAGTGGTGCGACGCCGACGTGATCGTCTACGTCGGCTGCGGCGAGCGCGGCAACGAGATGGCCGACGTCATCGAGGAGTTCGGCGCGCTCACCGACCCGCGTACCGGAGGCCGGCTCGCCGACCGGACGGTCATCGTGGCCAACACCTCCAACATGCCGATGATGGCGCGGGAGGCCAGCGTCCACACCGGCGTCACGGTCGCCGAGTACTTCCGCGACATGGGCCTGGACGTGGTCGTCATCGCCGACTCCACCTCACGGTGGGCGGAGGCGCTGCGCGAGTTCGCCTCCCGCACCGGCGCCCTGCCCGCAGAGGAGGGCTACCCGGCGGGCCTCGCCTCGGCCATCGCGGCGTTCTACGAGCGCGCCGGGGCCGTCACCACCCTCGGCGGCCGCCCCGGCTCGGTCACCGTGATCGGCGCGGTGTCCCCGCCCGGCGGCGACATGGCGGAGCCGGTCACCGCCCACACCCAGCGCTTCGTGCGCTGCCTGTGGACCCTCGACCGCGACCTCGCCTACGCACGGCACTACCCGGCCGTCTCCTGGGCCGAGTCCTTCTCCCGCGACGCCGCCACCGTCGGCGCCCACCACGCCGGCACCGACGACCCGGACTGGCCCGCGCGCCGGGCCCGCGTCGCCGAGGTGCTCGCCGAGGCCGACCGGCTCGCCGATCTCGTCGACCTGGTCGGCATCACGGCCCTGCCCGCCCAGGAACGCGTCAGCGTCCTGGCCGGACGGCTCGTCCGGGAGGGGGTGCTCCAGCAGAGCGCCCTGTCCGCGCGGGACGCGTACAGCGGCCCGGAGAAGACGGCCGCGCTCGCCGAGGCCGTACTGGCGGTGATCGCGCGTTGCCGCGAGCTGGCCGACGCGGGGGTGCCGCCGGCCCGTATCGAGGAGGTCGACTTCTCGCCCGTGCTGCGCGCCCGCGAGGAGGCCGGCCCGCAGGACGCGGCGAAGGCGGGCGAGCTCGGCAGGGCCATGCTCGCCCGGCTGGCGGAGGTGTCGTGAGCGGAGATGCCGTGAGCGGAGGTGTCGTGAACGGAGATGCCGTGAGCGGAGGCGTCGTGAGCGGAGGTGCCGTGGACGGGACACAGGACTGGGCCCGCGTCGAGTACACCTCGGTGCGCGAGCTGCGCGGTCCCCTCGCCGTCGTCGACCAGGTCGAGGGGGTCGGCTGGGACGAGTTCGTGCTGTTCACCCTCGACTCGGGCGAGCGGCGGCACGGGCTCGTGCTGGAGGTGGACCGCGGCACGGCCGTGGTCCAGGTCCTTCAGGACACCGGCGGCATGGACCCGGCGCGCGTCCGCGCCGCCTTCACCGGCACGCCCCTGCGCGTCCCCGTCGGCACCGGCTGGCTGGGACGGGTCTGCAACGGCCGCGGCGAACCCCTCGACGGCGGCCCGCCCGTGCTCGGCGCGGCCACCTCGGCCGTCGGCGGCAACCCCGTCAACCCGGTGCGCCGCGAGCCGCCCGCCGAGCCCGTGCTGACCGGCGTCAGCGCCATCGACGCCCTCACCACCCTCGTGCGCGGGCAGAAGCTGCCGGTGTTCTCCGCGGCCGGCCTGCCGCACCTGGAACTCGCCGCCCAGATCGCCGCCCAGTCCACGGCCGGCGGACAGCCGTTCTGCGTGGTGTTCGCGGCGATGGGCGTCACCCACGCCGACGCCGCGTTCGTGCGCGACGCGCTGGAGGAGCGCTCGGCGGCGGGCGAACTGGTGCTGCTGCTCAACACCGCCGACGACCCGGTGATCGAGCGCATCCTCACCCCGCGCATCGCCCTCACCGTCGCCGAGCACCTCGCCTTCACCGCCGGCCGCCACGTCCTGGTCGTGATGACCGACATGACGAGCTACGCCGAGGCGCTGCGCGAAGTATCCGCCGCCCGTGGGGAGATCCCGGCGCGCCGGGCCTACCCCGGTTACCTGTACAGCGACCTGGCGTCCCTGTACGAGCGCTGCGGACGCATCCGCGGGCTGCCGGGTTCGGTCACCGTGCTGCCGGTGCTGACCATGCCCGCGGGCGACATCACCCACCCCGTCCCCGACCTCACCGGCTACATCACGGAGGGTCAGGTCGTGCTCTCCCGAGACCTGCACGCCCGTGGCGTCTACCCGCCCGTGGACGCGCTGTCGTCGCTGTCGCGGCTGATGCGCAAGGGCGCCGGGCCGGGCCGTACCCGCGACGACCACCTCGACGTCGCCGCGCAGCTGCTGTCCGCGCTGGCCCGGGCGCGCCAGGTCAAGGAACTCGCCGACCTCGTCGGGCAGGCGGCGCTCGGCCCCGCGGACCGCGGCTACCTCACCTTCGACGAGGCGTTCGCGCACGGCCTGGTGGACCAGGGCAGCGCCGAACTGCGCACCCTGGAGCAGACGCTGGAACGTGCCTGGCGGGTGCTGCTCACCCTGCCGCGCAGCCAACTCGCCATGCTCCCGGCCGAGTTCCTCGACGCGCACGAGTCCGCGCGGGAAGGCAGGTGACGCCATGGCCCAGCTGCGCGTGGAGCCCGGCCGTGCCGGACGGATGAAGCTGCGCCGCAGCCTGGACGCGGCGCGGCGCGGCGCGGACCTGCTCGACCAGAAACTGCGCATCCTGCGCGCCCGCCACCAGGAGCTGTCGGAGGCCGAGCGCGTCGCGCGGGAGCACTGGCACCGGCGGCTGGGCGAGGCGGAGTCGTGGCTGCACCGGGGACTGCTCCTCGGCGGGGAGGAAGCGCTGGACGCCGTCGCCCGCCCCCGCCCGGCCGAGCTGGAGGTCTCCTGGACGTCCACGATGGGCGTACGGCATCCCGGGGGCGCCTCCTGCACGGTCCCCGGACGGCGGCCGGGCGACCCGGCGCCCCCGAACACCGCGCTGGTGCACGCCGAGTCGGCCTACGCGGACGCCGTGCGCGCGGCCGCAGAGTACGCCGCGGCCCGAGCGGCGGCCCGGGCCGTCGGCGCCGAGGTGCTCAGCACCGGCCGCCGGGTGCGGGCGCTGCGCCGCCACTGGGTCCCCCGCCTGGAAGCGGCCCTCGCCCGCGCGGACGCGGCACTCGAACAGACCGAACACGAGGACGCGGTACGCAGACGCTGGGCAGCACCCCCCGAAGACCCACCCCCAGCCGCTTGACCGCCATCGGCCTTCCGGCCTTCCGGCCTTCCGGCCTGGCGGCCTTCCGGCCTTCCGGCCTTCCGGCCTGGCGGCCTTCCGGCCTTCCGGCCTGGCGACCTGCGGCCTTCCGGCCCGGCGACCAGGCTCAGGGGCCGTAGCCGCTACTGCGCTCCTGGCAGTGGCGTGCCGGCGTGGGGCAGGGGCGGGTGGGTGGTGAACCAGTCGCGGGCTGCTTCGGCGACCGTGGGCAGGGTGCCGGGTTCGGGGAAGAGGTGGGTTGCGCCGGGGACGACGGCGATCCGGTGCTCGCAGTGCATCCAGTCGGCGGCGAGCCGGGTGAGGCTGAGGACCCGGGGGTCGGCGGACCCGACGACGAACAGCGTCGGCGCCCGCACGTGCGCCAGGGCGGCAGGCGTGGCCAGGTCGGGACGGCCGCCGCGCGAGACGATCGACACCACGTCGGCACCCGGCACGGCGGCGGCCTCCAGCGCGGCCGCGGCGCCCGTGCCGGCCCCGAAGTAGGCCACCGGCAGGCCCTTCTCGTGCCGCAGCCACAGCGTGGCGGCGTGCAGGCGCTGGGCGAGCAGGCGGATGTCGAAGACGTTGTGCCGGTTCTGCTCCTCGTCCGCGGTGAGCAGGTCGAGCAGCAGCGTCCCGAGGCCGGCCCGGTTCAGCACGCCGGCGACGTAGCGGTTGCGGGAGCTGTGCCGGCTGCTGCCGCTGCCGTGCGCGAACGCCACGACCGCCGGAGCCGCTTCGGGGACGACGAGCTGTGCGGCCAGCCGCACGTGCCCGGCGGGCACCCGCACCTCCACGTCCCCCGGCGTACCGGGGGCGGGCCGGGGCGCGGCCGCCGGCGCGGCGCGGGCGGCCCGCTCGAGCAGGGCGGTCACCCGTGCGTCGCCGACCTGGGCGAAGTCGCGGTACCAGGCGCCCACCGAGCCGACCCGGGGCGGCCGCTGCAGGGCGATCACCTGGTCGGCCGCACCCCGCAGCCGGGTGACGGTGGACTCGGGAGCGACCGGCACGGCGAGGACGACCCGGGCGGCGTGCAGCGCGCGGGCCACCCGGCAGGCGGCCTCCGCGGTGGCGCCGCCGGCCAGCCCGTCGTCGACGATCACCACCGCCCGCCCCGTCACCGGCACCGGCGCGCGGCCGGCGCGGTAACGCAGCGTCCGCCGGTCCAGTTCGGCCCGTTCGGACCGCTCCACGGCGGCCCGCTCGTGCGGGCCCAGCCCGGTGCGGCGCACCACGTCGCCGTCCAGGACACGCACCCCGCACTCGCCGACCGCGCCGAAGCCGAGCTCCGGCTGCCGGGGCACACCGAGTCTGCGCACCACCAGCACGTCCAGGGCCGCGCCGAGCTCCCTGGCCACCTCGTAGGCCACCGGTACCCCACCCCGCGGCAGCCCCAGCACGACGACGTCCTGACCCCGCAGGTGCGCCAGACGATGGGCCAGCCGCAGACCGGCCTCCGTGCGGTCCTGGTACCGCATGGGCACCTCCTCATGCGCGTACCGCGTCGGCGGCACCCGCCTCCCCCCATTCGACCCCCACCCCGGACGTTCCGGCAGGGGCCCATGGGTCCGGCCCGGAGGGACCATCGGCTCGCACGGCGCCCGCGGGGCGGGCCCGTCGGGGCGACCCGGCGGGCCCGGAGGACACCCGGTCCCCGACGCGGGCCCCTTCGGCCCATGTCAGGGCGTCGCGGGCCCCGCAGTCTGAGGGCACATCAGCGGAAAGAGAGGACAGACCATGGTGGTCCCCACCCGTGTCGCGGCCACCGCCGTCCGCGCCGACGCGGCGGCCGTCGCCCGGCAGCGGGAACGGACCGCCGCGCGGCCGCTGCCCCCGGGCACGCCGTTCGCCGTGCGCGACGGCGCACCCGGCCGGGCGGCGGTCCCCGGAGCGGTCGCGGACCTCGCGGACGTGCCGCGGGGCGACGGAACCCGCGCGGGCCGTCGAGGTGGCGGACCCGCGGCACCCGGCCGGATCCACCGGCCCGCCCCGGCCGCCGCCGAGCCCCGGTGGGGGCGGCGGCCGTACGCCGTGCGGCCGCAGCGTCCCGCAGCGGTCGCCGGGCCCGGGGCGGACGTCGCGTCCCGGGGGAGCCGTCGCCTCCGGGGGCGCCGCCGTGTCAGGGGCGGCAGCCACGTCCGTGCGGACGCCGCGCCGTCGTACAGACGGCCGGTCGCCCACGCCGTCGGGGCCGTCGTCGAGGCCGCCGGCGTCTCGCCGGCCGGGTTCCGGCCGGGCCCCTCGCGGCACCGGCCGCCGCGCCCGCGAACCGGACCGGAGACGGCAGCGCGGTCAACCCCGCGGCAGCGGCCCGCGGCCGCGCACAGCAAGGCGGGAAGGACCCATCCGCTTCTCGCGGATCCTGATTGCGCGGTGCGCGGCCCGAGAGCCGTTGCTCCGCGTCTTTCGCCGGGTCCTTCCCGTCGTCTTCAGCACACCACGGCGGTCACCTGCCCGCCAGGGCCGATCGGCCCCGATCACCCGAGGAGAGCGACATCATGACCACCGCGGCACCGACGACCGAAGACCCGCAGGCCACCCCGGGCCGGCCCGCACTGCTCAGCTTCCTGGGCGGTGTCGGCACGGTCACCGGCAGCAAGTTCCTGGTCGAGAGCGACCACGCCCGCGTCCTCGTCGACTGCGGCCTCTTCCAGGGCCTCGCCGACCTGCGCCGGCGCAACTGGCGCGCGCTGCCCTGCGACGCCGAGGACATCGACGCCGTCGTCGTCACCCACGCCCACCTCGACCACTGCGGATACCTGCCCCGCCTGGTGCGCCACGGCTTCCGGGGCCGCATCGTGACGACCCAGTTCACCGCCCGGCTGATGGAGATCGTGCTGCGCGACAGCGCCAAGCTCCAGATGGAGGCCGCCCAGCACGCCAACGAGCACGGCTGGTCCAAGCACCGTCCCGCGGAGCCGCTGTACGACGACTCCGACGTGGACCGCACCATGAAGCTCGTGGACGCGGTGCCGCTGCGCACGTCCGTCGACATCGCCGCCGGCACCCGGCTCACCCTGCACTCCGCCGGCCATATCCTGGGCTCGGCCTGGGCCCGCCTCACCCTGGAGGACGGCCACACCCTCGCCGTCACCGGCGATCTGGGCCGCCCCGGCCACCCGCTGCTGCGTCCCGCCGAGCCGTTCTCCGGCGCGGACGTCCTGCTCGTGGAGTCGACCTACGGCAACCGGCACCACCAGGAGGAGGAGGGCCGGACCCGGTTCGCCGAGGTGATCACCGCCACCCTGGCCCGCGGCGGCACCGTGGTGATCCCGGCGTTCGCCCTGGACCGCACCGAGGTCGTCCTGCACGAGCTCGCGGAACTGCGCCGCACGGGCCGGCTGCCGGCCGCCGTGCCGGTGTACGTCGACAGCCCGATGGCCCTCGCCGCCCTCGACGTCTACCGGGACGCCCTCGCCGCCGGGGCCGCGGAACTGCGCGCGGACATCACCGAGACAGGCACGGCGGCGCTCCGCCCCGGAACCGTTCCGGACGGTGCGCTCGCTGCAGGAGTCCATCGATCTCGGCCACGTCTCCGGACCGTCCGTCATCGTCTCCGCGTCCGGCATGGCCACCGGCGGCCGGGTGCTGCACCACCTGCGGCGCCTGCTGCCCGATGCGCGCAACGCCGTCGTCGTCGTCGGCTTCGCGGCGCAGGGCACGCGCGCCCGCGACCTGGTCGACGGGGCGAAGGTGCTGAAGATGTTCGGCGAGTACGTCCCGGTGCGCGCCCAGGTCGCCGACGTGCCGCATTTCTCCGCCCACGCCGACGCCACCCAGATCGTCGACTGGCTGCGCGACGCCCCCGCCCCGCAGGCCACCTACCTCGTGCACGGCGAGCCCGCGGCCGCCGAGGCGCTGCGCGACCGGATCGCCCGCACCCTGGGCTGGACCGCCGTCGTGCCCCGCTCCGGGGAGCGGGTCCTGGTCCGGTGAGCCGCCGCGCGGCAAGGGCCGCGCCGGCCCGCCGTCCGGGCCGGTCGACTCATGCGCCGTGCGCGGCAAGGGAGTTGGCTGGTAGCGAGGGATACCGGGGCCGTGGCGGCACGGCCCCGGGCCGACCTCCGGGACAGAGGAGGGGGACACAGTGGGTACGACGCTCACACCTGAGTTCTGGGAGCGGTTCGCCGTCCTGCTGGTCGCGGCGATGGCCGTGACCTGTGCGCTCGCCGCACTGTTCGACGCGCTCGCGGTGCGGTCGGCCGGGCGGCACGGCTCCGGACCGGCCGGGCGGCACCGGCGCGGACCGGCCGCGCGGGCCGGGCGCCGGCCTACGGGCGCGGATCACCGTACCGCCGTCGGTTGCTGAGCGGCGGGGGCGGGGGCGTGCGGGGTGGGCGGGGCACGGCGCCGGGCGTCGCGTCGCGCGCCGCCCGGCGAGCCGCCGTGGATCCGCACCGGCGGAGCCGGGCGGCCACCGCCGTCGGCGCGCGGGATCGCGGCCTCGGGGCGTTGCGGCCTCGGGGCATCGCGGCCTCGGGGCATCGCGGCCTCTGGGCATCGTGGCCTCGGGCCGGGCCGGAGACCCGGTCGAGGCGCGGGTCCCACCGCCTCGACGCCGACGGCGAGCCCGGAACGCCTCAGCCGGTGAACGCCTCGATGAGGGTCCACGTGGCCAGGCCCGCCATGCACAGGCCGCCGATGCGCTGCACGGTCTTCAGCGGCACCCTCTTGGCGATGAACCGGCCGGCCAGCAGGGCCAGGGCGGACACCGACATCAGGGCGGCGGCGGATCCGATCGCGGTGGGCAGCCAGCCGTTCGTGGCGGCGAGGTTGGCCGTGGTGATCTGGGTCAGGTCACCCCATTCGCTGATGAAGACGGCCATGAAGGCGGTGGTGTAGACGGGCCAGAAACCGGTGACGGTCCTCCCCGCCGTCTCGTCCTCGTCGTCGCCGGAACCGCGCAGCAGGACCACCGCGCCGAAGGCGAACAGGGCGGCGGAGACGAGCTTGACGGCCAGGGTCGGCAGCAGGCTCAGCAGGCTGCCGGCGCCCACGGCGATGGTGACGTGCACGAGGAACGCGGTGGAGGTGCCGAACCACACGTACAGCGGCCGCATCCGGGTGCCCATGGCCAGCGACGCGAACATCGTCTTGTCGGGAAGCTCCGCGAGGAAGATCAGCCCGAAGGCGGTGACGAGCGCGACGGGGTCGAAGGTCATTGCTGGTGCTTTCTGCTGGGGCCGGGCCACGGGTTCTCATCGGCACCCAAGGAGGCGACGGGAGGAACCGCTCGGCCCGGCATGACGGAACGGCCCGCACTGCGGCACGGGCCGGGTCTTGCCTGGCCGAAGGTCTCGTCCACCTCCGCACCGTGTGGTGTGGGGCCCGGGGGCCGGGACGTCCGTGGACGTCCAGTATGTCGACCTGCCGGTATTGCGGGACTACTCCCCTTCGCTGCCGGCCAGTGTAACCGCACAGGACGGCCGGGCCCGCACCGGAGGGAGCGCCGGGCGCCTGATCATCGATGCCGGCCCGGCCACCGGGCCGCCCGCGCTCACCCGCCGGCCCCCCGTCGGCGGTCGGCGGATCACTCGGTCCCCGCCGCTGCCGTCAGACGACGACCACCTGCCGTAGTGCCGGTGCCGGAGCCGGAGCCGCCGTCGGCTCGGGCGCGTGCCCGGGCCGGGCGCGGACGGGCGCGGGTACCGTCACCACCGGGACCGTGGAGTACCGCAGGCACTCGCGGCCCACCGCGCCGGCGGCGGGACGTTCCCACTGACCGTGGGCCTCGTGCCCCAGGGCGAGCAGCCGCGCGCCGCGCGCCTGCTGGAGCAGCACCCGCGCGGGCGGCCCCTGTACCAGGACGGCCCGTACGGCCGGGCCGACGCGCGGGCCGAACACCTCGCGCACGCACGAGGCGAGCAGCTGGGCGGCCCGGTCGCGCTGGTCGGCCGCGGTGGGGCACGCGGACGCCGGAGCGTACGGGGCGTACCGTTCCGCGGCCGGCTCCCAGGCGTGCACGGCGACGACCTCCAGGTGCAGGGAGCGGGCCTGTTCCCCGGCCCAGCGCAGGGCGGCCAGGGACGCCTCCGACCCGTCGACACCGACCACGACGACGTCGGCGAGGGCGCTTTCGGTCATGACTGCCTCCAAGAGTGGCCCGGACTTCCAGGCTGCCCGGAGCGGAGCCCCGCGGGACGTGGGCCGTGCGGCACCCGTGCGTGCCGGTCGGCCCCTTCCCGGCTTCTGGGGCGAACCCCGGGACGCGGCTCACGGCCGGTGGTGGCGGTGGTCGCGGTGCTCGTCGTAGTCCCCCAGGTAGTGGCGCTCCTCGATGACGGTCCCGTGTTCGCCGGGACGCCGGACCATGCCGGGGGTCGCCAGGAACATCAGCAGGCCGAGCACGCCCACCACCATCAGCACGAAGCCGACGACGAACGAGCTGTAGCCGAACACCAGGCAGGCGCCGAACACCGCCACACCGACCAGGACGAGAGGTAACATGACTGCCTTCTTCCGTGTCACAACCTGCGCAGATGGGGATCGTTGCCGCGGCGCGGCACCAGCCGCACGCGGGCCTCGACGGCCAGGACGCCGTCCGCTCCGGCCAGCAGCGGATCGAGGTCCGCTTCCGCCAGTTGCGGCAGGTCGCAGGCCATCCTGGAAAGCCTGTGCAGGAGTTGTCCGAGCGCCTCCACGTCGGGCGCCGGGCCGTCGCCGCGGCCGAAGAGCGCGGGCGCGCACCGCGCCGACGCGATCAGTTCGCGCGCATCGCGTTCGGTGAGCGGGGCGAGCCGTCCCTCCTGGTCGCCGGGGAGTCCGGCCGGTGTGCCGCCGGGCCCGAGCAGCACCAGCGGCCCGAACACGTCGTCCTGCACCACCCGGGCCGCCAGTTCGGTGCCGCGTCCGGCGGCCGGCCGGACCACCACGCCGGCCAGCCGGTCGCCGTAGCGGGCCACCAGCTCCCGGTGGGCGGCCCGCAGCCGGGAGGTGCTGCGCAGGTCGAGCCGGACGGCCCGCTCCTCACCGAGGTGGGCCGGCCCCGGCCCGTACGCCGTCATCACGAAGCGGCCGTCCGTGCCCGCCAGCCGTTCGGCGGCGGCGATCGCCTCGTCCTCGTCCCGGGCCCAGGCCCAGGGGATCTGCGGAACGACGTAGCAGCCGAGCAGCGCGGCGGTCGTCCGCGGGTCCAGCGGCCCGCCCTCCGGGCTCCGCTCCAGGAACGAGTCGACGACCGTCCTCGCCCGCCGGGTCTCCACGTCCGGCAACGCCGGTACCGGACTGGCCGGCTGGGCGAGCCAGGCGGCCCGCCGCGCCGCGTGGGCCAGGGCGCGGGCCGCGTCCTGGGCGTCGGAGTACGCCGGTACGCCGCCCCCGCCGCGGGCGGGCAGCAGGTCCACCCGCGCCGGCTGGGCGGGCAGCACCGCGACCACCGGGCGGGGGCGGGCCCCCGCGTCGGTCACCGCGCGCACCAGGTCGTCGCCGGTCGCCGCGGCGACCGCGGTGGGCACCAGGGCGACCAGGACGGCGTCGACCGCGGCGTGGCCGGCCAGCAGGTCGACACAGGCGCGCAGCTGCTTCTCGCCGACGGACGCGGTCGCGTCCACGGGGTTCGGGGCGTCGGCGCCCTCGGGCAGCAGCCGGCGGAGCTCGCCGGCCAGGGCGTCCGGAAGCTCCGGCACGCTCAGCCCGGCGTCCGCGCAGGCGTCGGCGGCCAGGACGCCCGCGCCGCGCGCGTTGCCGACGATCGCCACCCGCGGCCCCCGGGGCAGCGGCTGCGCGTGCAGGAGGGCTGCGGCGTCCAGCAGTTCGCCGAGGGAGCGGGCGGCGGTGACACCGGCCTGGGTGAACAGCGCCTGCCGGGTCACGGTGCGGGCGGCCGCCGCGGCGGTGTGCGTGGCGGCGGCGCGCCGTCCGGCCTCCGAACGGCCGGCGTCCACCGTCAGCAGCGGCATCCGGCGGGCCACCCGGCGGGCGGTACGGGAGAAGGCGCGCGGGTTGCCGAAGGACTCCAGATGCAGCAGCGCCAGGCCGGTCCGCCCGTCGTCCTCCCACCACTGGAGCATGTCGTTGCCGCTGACGTCGTACTTGTCGCCGAGCGCCACGAACGTGGACACGCCGATGCCGAGCCGGGACAGCCCGTCGAGGAGGGCGATGCCGACCCCGCCGGACTGCACGGCCACCCCGGCCGGGCCGGGGCCGGGCGCGTGGGTGGCGAAGGTGGCGTCGAGACGGACGTCGTCCTCGGTGTTGGCCAGGCCCAGGGCGTGCGGGCCGGCCATCCGGATGCCGTGCCGGCGGCAGGCGGCCAGCAGGGCGCCGGTCTGGCCGGCGTCCAGGTGCGAGGAGACGACGAGCAGGGCCCGCACGCCCGCCGCGCCGCACTCCCGGGCCACGGCGGGCACGTCCGGAGCGGGCACGGCGACCACGGCGAGGTCCGGCACCTCGGGAAGCCGGTCCACGGCCGGCCGGGCGGGCACCCCGCACAGCAGCGTGGCCCGCGGGTCGACGGCGTACAGGCGCCCGGCGAAGGACCGGGTCCGGATGTCACGCAGGATCGCCCGCCCCACCGATCCGGGGCCGCCGCCCGCGCCGATCACCACGACGCTGCGGGGCCGCAGCAGCGGCCGCAGGCTGACGGTGTCGGCCAGCCGGCCGCGGGCGTCCACGGCGCGCAGGTAGTCCTCGGTCTCGGCCAGGTCGATCGTGCAGCGCAGCCGGGGGCCGTCGGCCCTCCGGGTGACGTGCAGGCCCAGGTCCCGCACCACGGCGAGCGGTCCGTGGTCGTCGCACAGCGAGTCCGCGGTGAAGGCGGTGACGCCGTCGGCGCGGGCGGCGTCCGCGAGGTGCTCCACGAGCAGCGTGCCGACGCCGCGGTGCCGCCAGTCGTCGGCCACGGCCAGGAACAGCTCCGCCGCCGTGCCCTCCCGCGGTTCCCCGCAGGCGGCCACACCGAGGAGGCGGCCGGCGTGCTCGGCGACCAGGGCCCGGCGGCCGGGGAACCACGGCGGCGCACCGGCCGGCGCCTGCCCGCACAGCCGCAGCACCCCACCACGGTCGGCGGAACCCGCCGGCCGGATGCGAACGATGGTCCCGTCCGTGAGCAGAGCGTGCACGGCGGCTTGCTGGACCTCGGCCATGGCGCACCTTCTCCCCGGCTCGTCCACAGTCTCCGGCCCGCGCCCGCGGGCCCCCAGGGGCTGAACGGGCATCCGCCCGGGCCGAACGTCCCGCTGCAGCAGCCCCGGGACGGATGCGACAGTGACCGTGGAGGCCCGCGGCACGGGACTCCGCGACGCCCGACGAAAGGCGGTGGGCACCATGGAGGCGGCTCTGGTCGTAGGTGTCGACGGATCGGAGTCGAGCCTGGAGGCGCTCGACTGGGCGGTGCGCGAAGCGGCCCGGCACGCCCTGCCGCTGCGCCTCGTGTACGCCTCCCTGTGGGAGCGCTACGAGCCCGCCGCGCCGTCCGCCGGCGCCGGCCCGCGGGGCCCGTCGGAGCAGGTGGCGGTGGAGAACACGGTCGCCTCCGCCGTGCAGCGCGCCCGCCGGACCGATCCGGGGGTGCGGATCGGCGCCGACGTGGTCGCCGACGACCCGGCCGCCGCGCTGCTGCGGGCCGGACGGGGCGCCTTCGCGGTGGTGACCGGCTCACGGGGCCGGGGGGAACTGGCCGGCCTGCTGCTCGGCTCGGTCGGCCTGACCGTGGCGGCACGCGCCGACTGCCCGGTGATCGTGGTCCGCGGCGACCGGGCCGGCATCCACGGCACCCACGAGCGGATCCTGCTCGGCGCCGACGACCCGGCCCGGGCCGGCGAGGCGGCCCGGTTCGCCTTCCGCGAGGCCCGGGCACGCGACTGCACCCTGGACGTCGTACGAGCCTGGCGCCGCCCCGCGCCCGGGACCGCCGACCGCCGGCCGCCGGCCGGGGAAGCCGCGGGCGACCACGAGCAGCGCGCCTCCGCGCTCCTCGACGACCTGCTGCGGCAGCCGGCGGCGGAAGGACTCGGGCCGCGGCTGCGCCGGCACACGGTGGAAGGACCGGCCCGCAGGGTACTCGTGAACCGCTCGGCCGCCGCGGACCTCGTGGTCATCGGCGCGCAGCGCCGGCACGGCCGCCACGGCCTGCAACTGGGGACGGTGGCGCACACGCTGCTGCACCACGCGGCCTGTCCGGTGGCCGTGGTGCCGCAACGGGCCTGACCGGCGGCCGGGTCCGGCCGGCACCGCAGTACGCACCGTCGGGCAACGCGAGGAGAGGACCGGTCGAGTGACGGACGGCATCTGGGAGTACGAGGGCTACGACCCCGTGGACGAGCGGCTCCGGGAGTCCCTGTGCGCCCTCGGCAACGGCTACTTCGCCACCCGCGGGGCGCTCCCCGAATGCACCGCCGACGACGTGCACTATCCGGGCACCTACATCGCCGGCTGCTACAACCGGCTCACCTCCGAGGTGGCCGGACGCCGGGTCGAGAACGAGGACATGGTCAACGTGCCCAACTGGCTGCCGCTGCGCTTCCGCCTCGACGGCGGGCAGTGGCTCACCCCCGACACGGCGACGGTCCTCGACCACCGGCAGCTGCTGCACCTGGCGTCCGGCCTGCTGGAACGGTGGACGCGCTACGGCCTGGGCGGGGGCCGGGTGCTGGTGGTGCGTCAGCAGCGGCTGGCGCACATGGCGGACCCGCACGTCGGCGCGCTGCGCACCGAGTTCACGGCCGAGGGCTTCTCCGCCGAACTCCAGGTCGAGGCGGCCCTGGACGCCAACGTCACCAACAGCGGAGTGGCCCGCTACCGCGACCTCGACGGCCGCCACCTGATCCACGTGCACACCGGCAGCGCCACCACCGACACGGTCTGGCTGCGCTGCCGCACCCGCACCTCCGACATCCGCATCGGCATCGCCGCACGGCTGACCGCGGACGCACCCGCCACCGTCCGGCACGAGGGGCGGCGGGCCGTCCAGGAGGTCCGCCTGCACCTGGCGGAGGGGCGCCCGGTGGTCATCGACAAGACCGTCGCGCTGCACACCTCCCGCGACCCCGCGATCAGCGACCCGCTGTACGCGGCGACCCACCGGGTCGGCCGGGCCCCCGGTTTCGACATCCTGGTCGACGACCACCTCACGGCCTGGGACCAGCTGTGGCGCCGGGCCGACCTCGACGTGCCCGGCGAGTCGGGCCGCATCCTGCGCCTGCACCTGTTCCACGTGCTGCAGACGCTCTCGCCGCACACCGCCGACCTCGATGTCGGCGTGCCCGCCCGGGGACTGCACGGCGAGGCGTACCGGGGCCACGTCTTCTGGGACGAGCTGTTCGTCCTGCCGTACCTGAACCTGCACTTCCCCGAGGTGTCCCGCGCCCTGCTGCGCTACCGCCACCGGCGCCTCGAACAGGCCTGCACGGCCGCCCGGGACGCGGGCCGCCGGGGCGCGATGTTCCCGTGGCAGAGCGGCAGCGACGGCCGAGAGGAGACCCAGCAGCTGCACCTCAATCCCCGCTCGGGACGCTGGCTGCCCGACCACTCGCGGCTCCAGCACCACGTCGGCTCCGCGATCGCGTACAACGTCTGGCAGTACTGCGAGGCCAGCGGCGACGCCGAGTTCCTGCACACCAAGGGCGCCGAGATGCTGCTGCAGATCGCCCGCTTCTGGGCCGACGCGGCCGTCTACGACGAGGGGCTGCGGCGTCACCGCATCAGGGGCGTCGTCGGCCCCGACGAGTACCACGAGGCCTACCCGGACGCGACCCGGCCCGGCCTCGACGACAACGCCTACACCAATGTCACGGCATCCTGGGTGCTCAGCCGCGCCCTGGAGCTGGTGGACCTGCTGCCCGAGCCGCGTCGGCGCGAACTCGTCGAGCGCACCGGGCTGGACGGCGGCGAACTGGAGCAGTGGGAGGACATCGCCCGCACCCTCCACGTGCCCTTCCACGACGGCGTCATCAGCCAGTTCGAGGGCTACGGCAACCTGGCCGAACTCGACTGGGAGGGCTACCGCGAGAGTTACGGCGACATCCGCCGCCTGGACCGGATCCTGGAGGCCGAGGGCGACAGCGTCAACCGCTACCAGGCGTCCAAGCAGGCCGACGTGCTGATGCTCGGCTACCTGTTCTCCCCGGCCGAACTGAGCGGCATGTTCCACCGGCTGGGGATCCGGCTCGACGAGGACACCTGGATCCGCACGGTCGACTACTACCTGCGCCGCACCAGCCACGGTTCCACCCTCAGCGGCCTGGTGCACGGCTGGGTGCTGGCCCGGTGCCGGCGGTCGGAGGCGTGGAAGTTCTGCCAGGAGGCCCTGCAGGGCGACATCGCCGACGTGCAGGGCGGCACCACGGGCGAGGGCATCCACCTGGGCGCCATGGCCGGCACCCTCGACCTCGTCCAGCGCGGCCTGACCGGCCTGGAGACCAGGAGCGGCGCGCTGTGGCTGGACCCGGTGCCGCTGCCGGAGCTGTCGTCGTACGGGTTCGCCATGCGCTACCAGGGCCACTGGGGCGTGGGCCTGCGGCTGCAGCGCGGGCAGCTGGAGATCATCGTGCCGTCGTCCGAGGAGTCCCCGATCGACGTGCGGCTGCCGGACCGCGCGGTACGGCTGGAACCGGGGGAGACCAGCCGCCTGACGCTCCTCGACTGACAGTGAGGACCGGGCATGGCACCGCTCGGGCCGGTAGCACGGGGACGGGGGTGAGGCGGGACGGCGGTGGTGCGTGCCGCACGGTCAGGCCGGGACCACGGCGAGCGGGCAGGCGGTGTGGCGGGCGACGGCGTACGCGACCGGGCCGAGCCCGCCCCGGCCGCCGCGCCCCACGACCATCAGGTCGGCGTGGTGCGAGGCCCGGATCAGTGCCCGCGCCGGATCGAACAGGACGACGTCCTCGAAGACCCGGACGGCCGGGTACTTCGCCCGCCAGGGCCGCAGCGCCCGCGTCAGCAGCCCCAGCTCCCGCTCCGCCCGCGCGGCGTGCCGCGCCGCCGACGTCGCGCGGCCCGCGGGCCCGGGCGCCCGGAGCGGAGGCGGCCCGGCGTACAGCGCCTGCAGCCGCGCACCGTGCAACCGCGCGGTGTCGAACGCGAAGTCGACCGCGCCGTCCGCCGGATCGTCGGCGTCCACGGCCGCCAGGACCTGGTACGGACGTCCGGCCGGGAGCCGCGGGGCCGGTCGGGCCGGTCGAGCCGGTCGGGCCGGTCGGGCCGGTCCGGGCGGGAGCCGCGGGGCCGGTCCGGCCGGGACCAGCACGACCGGGCACCGTGCCGAGCCCGCGACGACCCGGGCCGTCGAGCCCGGCGTCAGCCCGGTGCGCCTGCCCTCGCCGCGCAGACCGAGCACCGTCATGGCCGCGTCCACACCCCGCTCCAGCAGGACGGCGCCCGGCTCGCCCGTCAGCCGTACGCTCTCCACCGCCACCGTCGGGCACCGGTCGACGGCGAGAGCGGCGGCCACGGTCTCCGGGCGCGGCGCGTCCGGCCCGCCGGGCGGCGCCACGTGCACCACACACAGCGGCAGGTCGCGCAGCACGGCTTCCCGCGCGGCCCACTCCACGGCCGGGCGGCTGCGCGCCGACCGGTCCACCCCGACGACGATCACCTGCTTCATGGCGTCGGCCTCCGACTCGCGTTCCGTTCCCCCCTCCATGCCAGCGTGGCCCGGGCGACGGCGCCGAGGATGGGCCGGATGGTCCCGTGCCGAGTGCCGGCGGCCCCTACCCGCCCGCCGACGGGCCGGGGAGGCTGGCCATCAGGGGCGGTACGCACGCCGGGCAGAGGCGGGCCCCGCCGCGCGTGGCACCGCACGAACGAGAGGTGGCGGCCGTGATGTACTGGAACCGGCATGGCATGTCGGGCTGGACCTGGTCCGCCGGGTCGGTCGGCATGGTCCTGATGTGGGCCCTGCTCATCGTCGTCGCGGTGGTCGTCTACCGCGTGGTGAGCCGGACTCCCAAGCCCCCGCACCCGCCCGCGAGGACATCGCCCGAGCAACTGCTCGCCGAACGGTTCGCCCGCGGGGAGATCGACGAGGAGGAGTACCGGCGCCGGCTGAGCGTGCTACGCGCGGACGGCCCCACCCTCAGCAAACACTGACCGCGACACCGGCCGCCCCGGCTCCTGCGAGGGGAGGTGCGCCATGCCGGCGCAACCCATTGACACGACCACCATCACGGACCTGGTGGCAGCCGCGACGGCCGCCCCCTCGATGCACAACGCACAGCCGTGGCGCTTCCGGTACGTCACCGGCACGCGCACCTTCGAACTGCGCCCCGACCTCAGCCGTGCCATGACGCGCACCGATCCCGACAACCGCGCGCTGTGCCTCGGCTGCGCGGCCGCCCTGTTCAACCTGCGGGTCGCCGCGGCCCACGCCGGCCGGGACGTGGAAACACTGCTGCTGCCCAGCCCGGCCGACCCCGACCTCTACGCCACCGTGCGCCTCACCGGCACCGGCGGTGCGGACCGCGAGCTGGCCCGGCTGTTCCCGGCGATCAGCCGGCGCCACACCAGCCGGCACCCCTTCACGGAGCAGCCGATCCCGCGGGAGGTGGCGGACGCCCTGTGCGACGCCGCCCGGCAGGAGGGCGCACAGATGGTCTTCCCCGACGCCTGGCACGTGGAGGCGCTGCTCGACCACGTCTATGACGTCGAAGGGCGCGACAGCGTACGGCCCGAGCGGTTCGAGGACATCCAGAACTGGACCCGCATCGGGCAGCAGGAAGCCGAAGCGGCCGTCGACGGGATCCCGGACTACGCCTTCGGCCCCACCAAGTCGGGAGGGCGGGCCCCGGTCCGGGACTTCGCCGGCCGCCGCCACGTCCCCGGCCGGACGGCGGCGGTCTTCGAGACCGTTCCGCAGCTGGCCCTGCTCGGCACCACCAACGACCGCAGGGTCGACTGGCTGCGCGCCGGACAGGCGATGCAGCGGGTGCTGCTGCTCGCCACGCTGCACGGCTTGTCCACGTCCCTCAGCTCCCACTCCCTGGAACAGCACGACCTGCGTGAGCTGGCCCGGGACCCCGTCTCCGCGATGGGCTTCGTCCAGATGGTGCTGCGCCTGGGCTACGGCCCCACGGGCGTGGCGAGCCCCCGCCGACCGGTGCCCGAGGTACTCGACATCGAATAACCCCCACCCCGGCGGCCCGCGCCCGGCGGCCGCCGGCCTACGCCCGGCGGCCGGCGGTGCCCGCCGCGGTCGCCCGGCTGCGTTCCCGGCGGGGTCGGCTCGTGCCGTCGCAGTCGCCGGTCTCCGGATCGGTCGTCCGTTCCCGCCGCGCCCGTCGCCGACGCGGTGGGCCGGGTGCCCGCCGCGGTCGCCCGTCCCCGGGGCGGTCACCCGTCACAGGCGCCGTCGCACCCGTTCGCCGCGGTCGCCCCGTCCCTGGCGCGGTCGCCTTGTTCCCGGCGCGGTGTCCGTGTCCTGGCCTGATCCGCCTGTGCCCTTGTGCCCTTGTGCCCTGTGCCGTGGCCCGGGTCCGGGGCCCTCGCCCGTGCCCGGGTGCCCAGGTACCGCTCCGGTGCCGAGCCCGCCTGTGCCGATCCCGCGCCCCCGGGCCGGAGCCGGCTTGGGGCACGTTCCTCGGCGCGCGCCGGGGGAGTGTCTCCGCTCGCCACCGGCGGGCCCGGACGGTATCGGCCCGAGTCGGTCGGTGGCGCCCGCCCGCGCCACGCCCGAGGCCGCGGTCTGTCGCCAGGGCCGCGGCGCATGGCCGGTGGCCGGTCCCTGACAGCCGGGGGCTGATGCGGGGCCGACGGGTCCGGGTGGTGTCGGGTTCGGGCGCGCGGTCAGTCCGGTGTGTCCAGGGACTGCGCGGCCAGCTCCTTGATCCGGGCCTTCTTCGCCCGCAGCCGCTCGCCCTCCGCGCGCCAGCGGCGGCGGGCCAGCGGGTGCCGGCGGGAGGGCTCGCGCCGCTGCCAGTCCCGCAGCGCGATCACGGCGCACGCGTCCTCCACGACCAGCACCATCACCGTCGGCAGCACGAGCGCGGCCTCCACACCCACGGTGCGTTCGGCGCACGGCAGATGCAGCAGCGTCGCGGGGCGCCGGTCCGACCGGCGGGAGGGAAGCGCGCTCATGGGAACCACCTCCGGAGGTACGGCCGGCGGGGCACGGCCGGCGACGCACAGGGCATGCCGCCATCCTGCCGGGGACCGGAGCCGGTGCGGCATGGGCCGACCGGCCCTCCGCACGGTCCACCGGGCCCTCGACCCGCCCGGGACGCGCCCTGGACGGGCCGCGTCCTGCCGGCGAGCGCGGCGCGGGGCCGGCGGTGCCGGTGCCGCGTGCTGCCGTCGTCCCGGACGACATCCCCGGCGGTCGGGCGGCGCGCCGGCGAGCCGGCCGCGGCCCGGGACCGCGGACCGGTCCCCGTCGGCGCCCCTGCGTCCGGGTGTCGTTCAGCGGGCGAGGGAGAAGTAGTTCTCCTCCTCCTGCGTGAAGTGCAGGCGCAGTACCGTGTGCAGCCCGTAGAGGCTGGCCCGCAGGTCGTCGAGCTGCTCGGGGGCGAGCGCCCCGTCCGGTCCGGCGAGCGCGAGATGGGTGGCGATGCGCCGCGAGAGGCGTTCGATCTCGGCGTGGGCGCGGCTCATGGTGGCCGTCGCCTCGGGACCGCCGAGCGCGGGCGCCAGCGCCGGATACAGCTCGTGCTCCTCGGCGTACTCGTGCGGCAGCAGCCGCTCGGTCAGCAGCCGGTGCACCTCGGCCACCGGCGCCAGGGACCGCGGACCGGTGCCCTCGGCGAGGTCGTCGGCGGCGTCCCGCACGGCCTCGAGGACGTCCTGCAGATCGTCGTGCTCGGCCGCGAACCGGTGGATGAGGGCCTCCGCGGCGGGCTGCAACTGCGGCCGTTCGCCCTGGTCGCCACGCAGCGCGCGCAGGGCGTTGAGGATGACCGCGATGTCGATGCCCTCCTGAAGCAGCGCGCCGACGGCGGGCGGCAGCAGCCCGAAGGCGGCCGCGGCCATGGCGGCCAGCGACAGCAGCATGCCGCCCAGCGCGCTCTGCACGGCGATGCGCCGGGACCGTACGGCGATGGCCACCGCGTCGGCGAGGCGGTCCACGCGGTCCGTCGTCAGCACGATGTCGGCGGCCTCGGAGGACGCGGTGGAACCGCGGGCACCCATCGCCACGCCGATGTCCGCGGCGGCCAGCGCCGGCGCGTCGTTCACGCCGTCGCCGACCATCACCGTCACCGCGGACTCCCGTTCGGCCCGCACCGCGGCGACCTTGCCGGCCGGGGTGAGCCCGGCCCGCACGTCGTCGAGCCCGAGCACGGCGCCCACCTCGCGGGCGGGTTCGGCGCGGTCGCCGGTGAGCATCACCAGCCGTTCCAGCCCGGCCGCGCGCAGCCTGCGCAGGGTCCGCGGGGCGTCCGGCCGCACCGGGTCGCGCAGCAGGACGGCGCCGACCGGGTGCTTGTCGACGCTCAGCCAGGCCACGGCCGCCCCGTCCAGCAGGGCCCGGTTGTCCGCCGCCCGCGCCCAGTCCGGCCGTTCGGCGTGCTCGTCGAGCTGGCCCACGGCCATCCGGCGTCCCGCCACCACGCCGGTGACCCCGGTGCCGGGCACCTCGGTCATGTCCGAGGGCACCGACAGGTGCAGCCCTCGCGTACGGGCCGCGCCGACGATGGCCTCCGCGAGGACGTGCGGGGAGTACTGGTCGAGCGAGGCGGCCAGTCGCAGCACCTGGGTTGGCTGCCACCCGGGCGCCGCCACCACGTCCAGCACCCGCGGGCGCCCGCCGGTGAGGGTGCCGGTCTTGTCCAGCAGCAGGGTCCGGGCCCGGCCCAGGTTCTCCAGCGCCCCGCCGTCGCGGATGACCACGCCGAGGCGGGACGCGCGGGACAGGCCGGAGACCACGGCCACCGGCGCCGCCAGCAGCAGCGGACACGGCGTGGCGACCACCAGCACCGCCACCGCCCGCACCGCCGAGCCCGACACCAGCCAGGCCAGCCCCGCGACCACCACCGACAGCGGCAGGAACCAGGCCGCGTAACGGTCGGCCAGCCGGACCAGGGGAGCGGACTCGGCGCCGGCCTGCCGCGCCAGCCGCACGATCTCCGCGTACGTGCTGTCCTGCTCGGTCGCCGTGGCCCGCAGCTCGAAGGCGCCGCCCGCGTTGACCGCGCCGCTGCGCACCGTCTCGCCCTCGGGGCGCCGCACGGTCAGGGACTCGCCGGTCAGCACGGACTCGTCGAGGACGGCCGGATCGCCGACGACCCGGCCGTCCACCGGGACGACCTCGCCCGGGCCGACGACCAGCAGGTCACCGGCCGCCACCTCGGCCACCGGCACCGTGCGCACCTCGCTGCCGGTGCGGCGCCGCGCGTTGCGGGGCGCGTGCTCCAGCAGGGCGCGCAGGTCGCGGGAGGCCCGCCGCTGGGCGGCCGCCTCCAGGGTGCGTCCGGTGGCGAGCATCAGCGCGATCAGCGCACCGGCCAGGTACTCGCCGACGGCCAGCGTGCCCCCGAGCGCCAGCACCGCGATGACGTCCACGCCCGCGCGCCCGTGCCGCAGCGCGTCCAGCACCCACACCACCGCGGGAACCACGGCCGACGCGGTCCCCACGGCCCAGCACAGGTCGGCGAGGCCCGGCATGCCGAGCAGCCGGAGGACGCCGCCGACCACCAGCGCCGCCGCCGTGACGGCCAGCAGCAGTGGTTCGAGCCCCGGTGGCCGAAGCGAGACCAGCGTGCGGCGTAGCGGTGTCCCCGACATCATGTGCTCCTTACTCTCTCCCCCTGGGTCTCCCCGGGCCGTCAGTCGTGCGGGACGACGGCGACGGGGCACGGCTCGTGGTGCAGGGCGGCGTGCGCGACCGGCCCGAGCTTCCAGGCCAGGTAGGACGGGTGCCGGCGGCGCCCGACCACGGTGAGCCGGCTGTGCTCGGAGGCCGACAGCAGCACCTGGGCCGCGGAGCCCTGCGCCAGGTGCTCCACCACCCGGATGTCCGGGAACTTCTCCCGCCACGGGGCGAGCACCGCCGCGAGCCGGGCCTGTTCCTCCGTCTCCTGCGGCACGGCGGCCCCGTGCGGGTGCGGCAGCGGGGACTCGGCCGGCATCGCGTGCACCGCCCGCACCGCGCACCGGTGCGTCTCGGCGGCGGTGAACGCGAACTCCAGCAGCGCGTCGGAGGCAGGGCCGTACTCCTGCAGCCCCACCACGACCTCGCAGCGTCCGCTCGCCGCGGGGTGCTCCCACCCCTCCTCGACGGCCGGGTCACCGGCCCGGACGGTGACGATCGGGCACTGCGCGAGCGCGAGGACGTGCAGGCTGATGGAGCCGAGCAGGAAGCTCGCGACCGAGCCGAGACCGCGCGAGCCGAGCACCAGCATGGCGGCGCTCTCACCGAACTCCAGAAGCGCCTTCGCGGCCGGGTCGGAGACCAGTTCGGTGGTCAGGGACAGGTCGGGGTACCGGTGGAGCAGTTCCGCCTCGGTGCGCTGCAGCACCTGCCCGCCGTACCGCTGCTTGCTCAGGGCCTCCTGGGCGATGGGCACGTCGAGCGGCTGGGTGGTCCAGGAGTGCAGCAGCAGGAGGGGCAGCTTCCGGTCCGCCGCCTCGCGGGCGGCCCACCAGGCGGCCGTCACGCTCGCCGGTGAACCGTCGAGCCCTGCGACGACGGGACGACTGGTCATGGCGCACCTCCCACTCGGACAGCCGGGGCAGCGCTGCCGCGCGTTGTTCCCCGGTCTCAGGGTCCCTCCCGGGGCGTTCGGCCAGGGAGGGCCGGTCGGTGTGCTCTTCGGGCCCGGACGGCCCACTGCGGCGCGGCGGCGCGGGACGGAGGGTGGGACGCGTAGGAGTGAGCCGGGGGCCGCCCGGCCGACGATGCCGGGCCCCGGGCACTGCCGCACGCCGTGCGACGGCCTCCGGGACCCACCGAGAAGGAGGCCTGCGATGACCGGTCCGGCTGCGGCGGGGACGGACGGTTCGGCGTCATGACGGTGAACCGGTCGGCGACGGCCGAGCCCGTCCGGCCCGGCTCCCCGGGGGAACGCCCCGCCGGGCTGCCCGGCGCCTGCCGGATGGCGCCCGGACAGGTCGCGGCGCGCCTCGGGGTCGACCCGGCCCGCGGACTCGGCTCCCGCGAGGCCGCCGACCGGGCGGCCGCCTGCGGGCCCAACCGGCTGGCCGAACCGGCCCGGCGGCCCGAGTGGCTGAAGTTCCTGGACCAGTTCCGCAACTGGCTCATCGGCGTCCTGCTGGTCGCGGCCGTGGTCGCCGGGGCGATCGGCGAGGTCAAGGACGCCGTGGTGATCACCGTCGTCCTGCAGATCAACGCCGTGCTCGGCTATGTGCAGGAACGGCGCGCCGAGCGCAGCCTGGAGGCGCTGCGCCGGATGCTGGTGCCCACCGCCCGGGTCCGCCGCGACGGCCGGGAGCGGCTGGTGGACGCGGCGGACCTGGTCCCCGGCGACGTGGTGGTGCTGGAGGCCGGTGACCGCGTGCCGGCCGACGGGCGGCTGGTCGTGGCGGAGTCGGTGGAGGCGGCGGAGGCGGCCCTGACGGGGGAGTCGCAGCCCGTCGCCAAGAACCTGGCGGCGGTCGGAGGGGAGACGGACGCCCCGGTGCAGCTCGCCGAGCGCACCGGTGAGCTGTTCATGAACACCTCGCTGACCAGGGGCCGGGCCGAGATGATCGTCACGGCCACCGGCATGCGCACCGAACTCGGCGCCATCGCCGAGTCGCTGCGCACCGGCACCGAGCCGCCCACACCGCTGCAGGTCCAGCTGGACAGCCTCGGCCGGCGGCTGGCGCTGCTCAGCGGCGTCGCGGTCGTCGTCTACGCCGTCATCTCGCTGCTGCGCGGCGAGTCGCCGGGGGACATCGCGCTGCGGGCCGTGGCGCTGGCCGTCGCCGCCATCCCCGAGGGTCTGCCCGCCGTCCTCGCCCTGACCCTCGCGCTCGGGGTGTACCGCATGGCGCGCCGCGGCGCCGTCGTCAAGCGCCTCGCCTCGGTGGAGTCCCTCGGCTCGGCGACGGTCGTGTGCAGCGACAAGACCGGCACCTTGACACTCAACGAGATGACCGTGCGGACCCTGTGGACCCGCGGCCGCTTCTTCGACGTCACGGGCGAGGGCTACGACACCGCGGGCGCCCTCCGCCCGCACCGCGCCGACAGTGACGCCGACGGCGCCGACGGCGCCGCGGCCGGTGCCGGTGCCGGTGCCGGTGCCGGTGCGGGCGACATGAGCAGTGCCGACGCCGAAGCGCTGCGGACGGCGGTGGTGCCCTTCGCCCTGTGCAACGACGCCCGCCTGGCCGACGGCGGGCCCGTCGGGGACCCCACCGAGGCCGCGCTGGCGGTGCTGGCGGTGAAGGCCGGGGTGGACGTCGACGGGTTGCGCGCCCGCCGGCCGCGCACCGGCGAGGTGCCCTTCGACGCCGCCGCCAAGTACATGGCCACCTTCCACGACGAACCCGTCGGACCCGGCGGACCCGGCGGCCGCACCCTGGTCCAGGTCAAGGGGGCCGTGGACGTGCTGCTGCCGCTGTGCGACACCGTCCTCACCGACGACGGCGTACGCGACCTCGACGACCGGCGCAGGAGCGAGATCCTGGCCGTCGCCTCGCGGCTGGGCGGGCGGGGTCTGCGGGTCCTCGGCGCGGCCGGCGCCGTGGTGGACGGCGCCGCCCCGGCGCGCGGCCGCGGCGGACTCGGCGGGCTGACGCTGACGGCGGTCGCCGGCATCGCCGACCCGCCCCGGCCGCAGGCGCGGGAGGCGCTGGCGCTGTGCCGTACGGCGGGCGTCGCCGTCAAGATGATCACCGGGGACCACGCCGACACCGCGGCGGCCGTCGCCCGTGAACTGGGGCTGGGCGGCGAGGTGGTGACGGGCGCGGAGCTGGACCGGATGACCGACGGCGAACTGGCCGCGCGTATCGAGGACATCGGCGTGTTCGCCCGCGTCGCACCGGAGCACAAGGTGGCCATCGTGCGGGCGCTGTCCGGCCGGGGCCACATCGTCGCCATGACCGGTGACGGAGTCAACGACGCGGCGGCGCTGCGGGCCGCCCACATCGGGGTGGCCATGGGCCGCACCGGCACCGACGTGGCCAAGGAAGCCGCCGACATGGTGCTCACCGACGACGACTTCTCCACGATCGTGCGGGCCGTGCGCGAGGGACGCGCCATCTACGACAACATCGTCAAGTTCGTGCGCTTCCAGCTGGCCACCAACATCGGCGCCATCCTGACGCTGCTGGGCGCCTCCCTGGCCGGGCTGCCCGCGCTGCTGACGACGGCACAGCTGCTGTGGGTCAACATCATCATGGACGGGCCGCCCGCGATGGCACTGGCCGTGGACCCCGCCCGCGACGACGTGATGCGGCAGCCGCCGCGCGATCCGGCGGAGCGCATCCTGGACGCCCGCCGGCTGCGCGCCATCGGCCGGGCCGGAGCCGTCATGGCCCTCGGGACGGTCGCCCTGCTCGCCGCGGCCCGCTCCGCCTACGGCACGGACACCGCGCTGACCATGGCGTTCACCACGTTCGTCCTCTTCCAGCCGTTCAACTCGCTCAACGCCCGCGCGGACGACGGGCCCGTGCTGGGCCGCCACCAGCTGCGCAACCGGACCCTGTGGCTGTGCCTGGCCGGCATCGTCGCCGTGCAGGTGGCGGCCGTCCACGTGCCGTGGATGCGCACCCTGTTCGGGACCGTGCCGCTCGGGGCGACGCAGTG
Organism: Streptomyces sp. H51; assembly: GCF_035656535.1. Lineage (NCBI taxonomy): Bacteria > Bacillati > Actinomycetota > Actinomycetes > Kitasatosporales > Streptomycetaceae > Streptomyces > Streptomyces sp. H51. The sequence goes on along the minus strand of NZ_JAYMHD010000066.1, from coordinate 84,909 downwards.
GGCCCTGTGCCTGCTGACCGCCTCCACCGTGCTGGTCGTCGAACTGCTCGTGCGGGCCGTGCGGTTCCGCCCGGCCCGGCGCCCGGCCGCGGGCTGAGGGCCGGTCGGTGGGGCGCCCGGGCCCGTACGGCCCATGCGGGAGCGGAACGGCGGCCCGACGCTGGATGCGGCAGGCGCGCACCCCGCCGCGGCCGGGCCGCCCCACGAGGGTCCCGCCGCGAGCGGACTGCCGGCCGCGGTACCCGGCCGCCGTGACCGGGCCGCACGGAGAAGGGATGAGCTGCCATGCGTGAACCGGTCGTGGTGGGGGTGGACGGCACTCCGTCGAGCCTGGCCGCCGTCGAAGCGGCGGCGTGGGAGGCCGACCGGCGCGGGGTGGGACTGCAACTGGCGTACGCCGTCGCATGGCCCTCGGACCCCGTGCCGGCGGGCGGGCCGGCGTGGGACCCGGACGGCGCCGGGCCGGACGGGGCGCTGAGCCTGGCCGAGGAGCGGGCCCGCCGGGTCGCCCCCGGGCTGCCGATCACCAGCGAGGTCCTCGTGGGCGAGCCCGCGGCGGTGCTGGAGAGCGAGTCGCGTCACGCGACGCTCACCGTGGTCGGCGGCGCGAGCCTGGGCCGGTTCGGCGGGCCGGCGCGCGACTCGGTCGCCGGACGGCTGACCGCTCACGGCTCCGGTCCGGTGCTCGTGGTCCGCGGCACGCCGCGGCCCGGCGGTCCCGTCGTGCTGGTCGACGACGCCTCGACGGGCGGTCGGGACGTGGCCGCCTTCGCCTTCGCCGAGGCCGGCGAGCGGGGCGTCGACCTGGTGGTCCTGCACGTGGACGGCCAACTGCCCCACCTGCCGTTCGGACCGGTGGACGGCACGAAGTCCGCCCACCGCGCCGCGACGCTGTCCGTGCTGTGCCAGCGGCACCCGGACGTCACCGTGCGCCTGCGGAGCAGCAGGGGCCGGACCGGAACCGCCGTCGAGAAGGCCACCGCCGGCGCCCAGCTCGTCGTGGTCGGCGCGCGGGGCCGAGGCCGGGTCGCGGAAGCGGTGCGGGGCTCGGCGGGACGCGCGGTGCTGCGGCACGCACGCTGCCCCGTCGCCGTGGTCCCCACGACGAGCGGCGCCGCGGTTCCCAACGCGAGTGACGCCGGGGTTCCCACCGCGAAGGGCACCGCCCTTCCCATCGTGATCCACACCACGAACCGCGCCGCGATCCCCACCACGAACGGTAAGGGATCGACGACCACGAACGGTGAGGGATCGGCGACCGCGAACGGTGAGGGATCGGCGACCGCGGACCGCGAGGGATGACGGCCGCGCGGTGGGAGCGGGGGCGGTGCCCGGGACGATCCCCGGGCACCGTCCCCGCTACGGGTCAGGCCCCCGTTACGGGTCAGGCCCCCGCTACGGGTCAGGCCCCCGTTACGGCTCACGCCCCCCGCCACGGGTCAGGGGGTCCCGATTTCGGTCCCGTGCCTCCGGCAGGCGAGGATGGGGCCCATGTCTTCGACGAGCGAGTGGACGCGACGTGCCGGCGCCCGGCCGGCCGGGACGTGCCGCCGAACCGGGGAAGGGCCGGCCCGGTGACCGCGCCCCTGTACCAGCTGAAGGCCGAGTTCTTCAAGACGCTCGGTCATCCGGCGCGCATCCGGGTCCTGGAACTGCTCAGCGAGCGCGAGCACGCGGTGGCGGAGATGCTGCCCCAGGTGGGCATCGAGCCCGCGCACCTGTCCCAGCAGCTCGCCGTGTTGCGCCGGGCCAACCTGGTCCGGACCCGCAAGGAGGGCTCGACCGTCTACTACTCGCTGACCAGTCCGAAGGTCGCGGAACTGCTGGGCGTCGCCAGGACCATCCTCTCCGGCGTCCTGGCCGACCAGGCGGAACTCCTCGCCGACCTGCGCTCCGCCCAGCCCCCGCAGCCGGGCGGACAGCCCGGCTGACGCGGGTCAGCCGGAAACCGCGAGCGTGGGCTGTTCCAGGGTCCGGGACACCGGGCGGCGGGGGGACGCCGGGCCCTGGGGGCCGTAGCCCAGGCGGAGCACCATCTGGGCGTGGATCCGGCCGTCGTGGGGCTCCCGTACCAACTCCTCCCGCAGGTCGGGCCACTCCATCGCCTGGTGCATCAGCGAGGCCCGCAGGCCGCGGGCGGTGGCGACCAGCAGGACGCGCTGGAGGGCCTGTCCGGCCCGCAGCCAGTCCGCGCGCCGGTCGTGCGCCGTGGACAGCACGGCGAGCGCCGGGTCGGTCTCGTAGGCGCGGGCGGCGAGCGTGGCCGGGTGGAGGTGGGCGCCGAAGTCCCGCATCGGGACCCGGTCCCGGTAGTCCTGCGGTCCGACCGCGACCGGCGGGACGCCGAGCCCCCCGTCGTCCGGCTCGTGGACCCAGCGGCGGCTCTCGGCGGCCCGGTCGGGGTCGGCCGTGTTGCGCCGCTCGCCCTCCAGCGTCACCCGCAGCAGACGGTCGGTCTCACCCGCGCCGGGGTGGCTCAGCAGCGCCCCCTCGGCGTGGGCGGCCTCGGTGAGCTCGGTCAGCACGGCGGCGGGCAGCGGCCGGTCGGCGAACGGCAGGCGGCTGCTGTGCCGGTGCCACAGGGCCTCGTACAGCCCCGTGGGCGGCGCGAACCGGGCCGGTCCGCCGAGCCGCACCGTGGCCAGCAGGTCCGGTTCGTCGGGCCGGGGCAGCAGCCGGGTCACCGGGGCCCAGCCGTGGTGCGCCACCGCCAGCCGCAGGTTGAACAGGGCGCAGCCGACCGACACGTGCAGAGCGCGTCCCGACGGGTCGGTGTGGCGCAGGCCGCGTTCGGAGGCCGCCCGGACCTCCAGCGTGAGCGTGTCCGGGTCGAACCGGAACCGCCACGGCTGGGTGTTGTGGACCGAGGGAGCGGCCGCCGCCGCCGAGACCAGCTCCTCCAGGGTCCGCACGTCGAGAAGAGCGGTGGACATGGTGGTCTCCTCCCCGCCCTCAACCGAAGGGCCGGCGGTCCGTCGATGACACGGACCACGCTGGCCCCTCACGGGCGGGCGGAGACAGGGGCCGTACGGCCTCCGTGGGCGCCGGACGGCCCCGGCGGCCTCACCGCGTGTGCGGGGGATTCTGCTCCGGCTGGTCCAGCTGGGAGGCGATCACCGCGGCCTGCACCCGCCGCTGCACGCCCAGCTTCGCCAGCAGCCGGGAGATGTGGTTCTTGACGGTCTTCTCCGACAGGTAGAGCTTCTTGCCGATCTCCCGGTTGGTCAGGCCGTCCCCGATCAGGGTGAGGATCTCCCGCTCCCGCGGCGACAGGCTCGCCAGCTCGGGCGAGAGCTCCGGTTCGGCGGCGGGCTCGGTCCGCAGGGAGCGCATCAGGCGGGCGGTCGTCGCCGGGTCGAGCATCGACTGGCCGGAGGCGACCGTGCGCACCGCCGAGACCAGGTCGGAGCCCTTGATCTGCTTCAGCACATAGCCGGAGGCGCCGGCCATGATGGCGTCCAGCAGCGCGTCCTCGTCGTCGAACGACGTCAGCATCAGCACCGCCAGCTCCGGCATGCGGCTGCGCAGCTCGCGGCAGACGGAGATGCCGTCGCCGTCCGGCAGCCGTACGTCCAGCACGGCCACGTGCGGCCGCACCGCGGGCGCCCGCACGAGGGCGTGCGCGACGTTCTCGGCGTCGCCGACGACGCTGATGTCGGGCTCCGCGTCCAGCAGGTCGGCAAGACCGCGTCGGACGACCTCGTGGTCGTCCAGCAGGAAGACGCGGATCGGATCCTGCGCCGTGAAGGTGCGTGGCTCGGTCATGTCGACCCCTTGTTTCCCCGGGTGTGAGACGGACTGCGGGCCGTCTGTTCCGACGATCATCATGCGGTATGCGGTGGGACCGGGACCACCAGGCCCCTGCGTTTCCCCACATGGCCTATTGCATATTCTGCGCAATCGGTTGCCGCCGCGACAGGCACCCCCTCCCCTCGGGGGCCGGGGAGTGAGACCTTTATAGGTGTGTCTGTCCCCTTGCGCCCGTAAAGGGGGTGGGTCCGATGCGGAGGACCGGAGACGGGAACGTGGTGGGCTGGCGCTGGCGGCACAACCCCCTGCGGCGGCGCAGTGACGTGCTGGAGGCGTGGATCCTGCTGGTCGCCTGGACGGCGGCGGTGTGTGCGGCGGTCGTGGCCGGCGTCCTCGGCTCCCGGGCGATGGAGCGCCTGGCGGAGCGCGAACGGGCCGCCCGCCTGCCGGTGGCCGCGGTGGTGACCGGCGTCCTGCCCGGCGGCGGCCGGGACCTGTTCACCGGCGTGCGGCGCGACCGGGTGCCGGCGACCGTGCGCTGGACGGACCGCGAGGGGCGGCCGCACACCGGGACGACGGACGTGCCGAGCGCGGCCCGGCCCGGGGCGGGGGTGAGGGCGTGGACGGACGGCCGCGGCCACCTGGTTTCCGCGCCCGTCCCGGCCGCCGAGGCGACGACGCGCGCGGTGCTGGCCGGTACGGGCGCCGCCTTCGTGACCGGCGTGACGGTGCTCGCGGGCGGTTACCTGGTGCGCCTGGGCGTGGAGCGGCGCGCCACCGACCGGTGGGGCGCCGACTGGGAACGCGCCGACCGGCGCTGGGGACACACCACCGGCTGACCCACCGACCCCACCGCCGCCGCGGGCGCCCTGCCGTGCGGTGGCGGGTGTTCCCGGGGTTCTGCCGGGCCCTGCCGTGTGGTGGCGGGTGTTCCCGGGGTTCTGCTGGGCTCGGCGTGTGGTGGCGGGTGTTCCCGGGGTTCTGCCGGGCCCTGCCGTGTGGTGGCGGGTGTTCCCGGGGTTCTGCCGGGCCCTGCCGTGCGGTGGCGGGCGTGCCCGGGGTTCTGCTGGGCTCGGCGTGTGGTGGCGGGTGTTCCCGGGGTTCTGCCGGACCTGCCGTGCGGTGGCGGGTGTCCCGCGACCCTGCTCGACTCGCCGTGAGGTGGCGGGTGCCCCGGGGACCGTCCGGTCCGCCGTCAGGTGGCGGTTGGTCCCCGGGGCCCGCCGGACCCGCCGTCAGGCGGCGGGCGTGCCCGGTCCGTCAAGGTCGAAGCGGACGTCCACGACGCCCTCGACCGCCCGGACCATGCGTGCGGCGACCGGGACGAGGGAGGTGTCGCGGACCCGTCCGCCGAGCGTCACGACGCCCTCGTCGACCTCCACCCGTACCTCCGCGTCCGGAGCCGGGAACAGGTACGCCACGACCTCCCGGCTCACCTCCCGCGCGATGTCCTCGTCCTCGCGCAGGAACACCTTCAGCAGGTCGGCCCGGCTGACGATGCCCTCGAGGCGGCCGTCCTCGTCGACGACGGCGAGCCGCTTGACGCGCGCCCGCGCCATCTCCCGCGCGGCCTGCGCGAGCGTCGCCTCGCCGCGGACGGCGAGGGCGGGGGAGGTCATCAGCTCGCCGGCCGTCACCGAGCCCGCCTTGGCGAGGTCGGACAGCCTGCGCAGCTGCGTGCGCCGGTCGGGGTCGCTGTCCCGGAACTCCTCCTTGGGCAGCAGATCCGCCTCGGAGACCATGCCGACGACCCGGCCGACGCCGTCCACCACGGGCAGCGCGCTCACCTTGTGCTGCTGCAGCGCCCGCACGATGTCCTTGAAGGACGCCGTCCGGTCGACGGAGGCGACGGCGCGGGTCATCACGTCGCTCACGGTGTGCGGGGTTCCGTACACGTCCGCTGCGCGGGCCTCTCGCCCGCCGGGGTCCGACGCCGTGGTCATCGCATGCCTCCGCTGCCGTACGGGCCGTACAGGTCCAGCAGCCGGGTCCGGGCCGTGCGGAGCCGGTGCGCCACGACCTGGCCCACCCATTCGGCGATGGCCAGCCCGAACACCGGATCCTTGTGGCACAGCTCGCGCACGGCCGAGGCGTCGAACTCGTACGCCCGCAACGGGGTCACCGCCTCGGCGCCGAGGTGCCAGACGTGCGGCGGGAACAGCCAGGACCAGCCGACGATGTCGTTGTGTCCGATGGACTCGATGACGGCCGGGCGGCGGCCGGGCACCCGCATGTCGAGGTCCACCGTGCCGGTGCGGACGATCCAGAACTTGTCGGCCCGGCTGCCTTCCTCGAAGAGCCGGGTGCCCTGCGGGTACGACACCTCGCGGGCCAGCTCCATCAGCCGCTGCCGCTGTTCGGCGGGCAGGGCCCGCGGCAGGCTCGTCGTTGCGGGAGCGTTCATGGCGTGCCTCCAGTGCGGCGTACGGAACTGGCCAGTTCCAGCGTGTCGGCGAAGGGGGCGCCGGGCCATGGGCCACCCGGCCCTGCGTCCGGGCCACCCGGCGCGGCGCTACCGGCTCCGGCACCACTTGCGGTACGCGGCGACCGCGGTCGGCAGCGTGGGGAAGATCAGGTCCCGGCCCACCGAGTCGGCCAGCCCGTACGCCTCCAGGTCGTCCAGCAGATCCTGTTTCACCCGGGCCAGCGCGAACACCACACCGCGGCGGGCCAGCTCGCGGCGCAGCGCGTCGACGGCGTCCAGGGCGGTGATGTCCACCTCCACGTTCGCCTCGGTGTTCAGCACGAACCAGCGCACCGGCTCGGTCTGCTCGTCGACGGCGGCCAGCGCCCGGCGGTGGAAGTCCTGCGCGTTGGCGAAGAACAAGGGGGAGTCGTAGCGGTAGATGAGCAGCCCGGGGATCGTGCGGGCCTGCGGGTAGTCGTCCACGTCGTGCATGCCGGCCACCCCCGGCACCAGCCCCTCCACGGCGTCGTGCGGGCGGGCCACCCGGCTGAGCAGCTCCGCCACCGACAGGCCCACGGCCACCAGCACCCCGTACAGGATGTCCAGGGCCAGCACGCCGGCCAGGCAGCCGAACGCCAGCAGCAGCTCGCGGCGGCGGAAGGAGGCCAGCCGGGCGAAACCCGTGAGGTCGATCATGCGGACGGCCGCGTACACCACCAGCGCGCCCAGCACCGCGGCCGGCATGCGGGCCATCAGGGGGCTGAGGAACAGCAGGACGCCGAGCACCACCGCGCCCGCCACCAGGGAGTACGCCTGGCTGCGCGCGCCCCCCGAGGACGCGAGCGCGGTCCGGCTGGCGCTGCTGCTCACCGGGAAGCCGTGCAGGAAGCCGGCGCCGAGGTTCGCCGCGCCCAGGGCCAGGAACTCCTGGTCGGCGTCGAGCGGGGGCGCCTCGTCGTCGCGGCCGCTGAACGCCCGCGCGGTCAGCACGAAGTCGGTGTAGCCGACGATGAGCACGCCCAGCGCGGGCAGCACCAGCTGGGGCAGCACGCCCAGCTCGGGCAGCCCGGCCGAGGGCAGCCCCGAGGGCACCTCGCCGATCACCTTGATGCCGAAGCGGTCGTCGAGACCGAACACGCCCACCGCCACGGTTCCCAGCAGCACCGCGAGCAGCGGGCCGGGCAGCGGGCGCGGCAGCCGGTTCACCGCGAACAGGAACGCGATCGCGACGGCCGAGAACAGCACCGTCGCGCCGTGCGCCTGGCCCGGATGGCGCAGGAACGACCACAGCTGCGGGAAGAAGGCCGAGCCGGTGGTGGGCACGCCCGTCAGCTTGGGCAACTGGTCCACGATCATGATCAGGGCGACGCCCGCGAGATAGCCGATCAGCACCGGCCGGGACAGCAGGTCGGCGACGAAACCCAGCCTCAGCACCCGTGCCGCCAGGCACAGCAGGCCCACCGTGACGGCGAGGGCCGCCGCGAGCGAGGCGTGACGCGACGGGTCGCCGCCCGCGAGCGGACCCACCACGACCGCCGTCATCAGCGCCGTCGTCGATTCGGGCCCCACCGACAGCAGCCGGGAGGATCCCAGCAGCGCGTACAGGCCCAGCGCGGGCAGGATCGCCCACAGTCCCGCCACCGGCGGCAGCCCGGCCACGCCCGAGTACGCCATCACCTGCGGGACCAGGTACGCCGCCACCGTGAGACCCGCCAGCAGGTCGCCGCGCAGCCAGGACCGGCGGTAGGAGCCCAACGCGGCGATCCCGGGCGCCAGACGGCGCCAGTCACGTACATGCCCGCCCGAGCCGCGCACCCTGGGCCTCCCTCCGCCGGCCTGTCCGGCATCCGCCGTGCCACGGCCCACCGCCCGGCCACCTCGGCGGCGCCGGCCTCCGCGACCCGGCGACTGCCGGGAAGGGGCCGATCAGACCATACGACCCCGCCGCCGACGTGCGACGTCGGCCCCGTGACGGACGCCGTTCGCGGGCCGGCACGGCCGTTGGGCCGGTCGGTCCCGGCGGGGGACATGCGGCCCCTGCAGCTCCCGCCGGGAACTGGCCGAGGCTGGGAGCAGATCCCGATCAGGAGGCAGAAATGGTCCGTACCGTTGTCGCAGGACTCGACGGCTCGCCCGAAAGCAGGGCCGCCGCGGAATGGGCCGCCCGCGAGGCGAAACTGCGCGGCCTGCCCCTGACGATCGTCCACGTGTGGGAGCCCGTCCCCGCGCCGGTGGCCCAGGCACCCTTCCTCGGCGCCGAGACCCGGCAGCAGTGGACCGACCAGTACCCCGCGGACACCGCCGCCGGCCTGCGGCTGCGCCACCCCGGCGTCGAGGTGACCGTCGAGCAGCCCGACGGCCGGCCCGCCGACGTCCTGCTCGGGGCGGCCAAGGACGCCGAACTGCTCGTCCTCGGCTCCCGCGGCCTGAGCGGCATCGGCGGTTTCCTGGTCGGCTCCGTCGGACTCGCCGTCGTGGCGCACGCCACCGCGCCCGTGGTCCTGGTCAGGGCCGGGGAACAGGCCGCCGACGAGCACCAGCCGGACCCGGTGGGCATCCCGTCGGCCGCCACCCCCTACCGTCCGGTGGTGCTCGGCCTCGACCCGGCCGGACCCGACGACACCCTCCTGGAGTTCGCCTTCGAGGCCGCCGCCCGCCGCTCGGCCGTCCTGCGGATCGTCTACGGGTGGAACCTGCCGCCCTACTACACCTACGGCCTGACCGTCGACCCGCAGTTCCACGACGAGGTCGCCCGCCGGCAGGCCGCGGCCCTCGCCGAGGCCGTACGCCCCTGGCGGCGGAAGTACCCGGACGTCGAGGTCGTCGAGGAGTCCCGGGCCGGCAGCGCCGCCGACTTCCTGGTCGACGCCGCCGACGGGGCCGCGCTGTTGGTCGTGGGCCGCCGCGCCCGCCGCACCCCGCTCGGACCGTTCATCGGCCCCGTCGCGCACGCGGTGCTGCACCACTCCACCGCCCCCGTCGCCGTCGTCCCGCACGACTGACCACCCGAGGAGCGAGCGACATGAACGCCGGCTTCGGCATATCGCGCGGCCGGGTCAGGGCCCGCATCGTGTTCGATCTGGAATCAGGACGGTGAGGACGATGGAACTGCCCCTCGTGGTGGGCACGGACGGCTCCGAGCCGAGTCTGCGCGCCGTGGACTGGGCGGCCGACGAGGCCACGCTGCACGGCGTGCCACTCAGGATCGTGTACGCCTCTCTCTGGGAGCGCTACGAAGGCGCCGCGCTCGCCCAGGAGATCCGCAAACCGTCCGACGAGGTCATGGCCGAGGACATCGTCGACGGCGCCGTCGACCGGGCGCGCCGCCGCCGGCCCGAGCTGAAGGTGTCCGGCGAGGTGCTGGCCGAGGAGCCCGAGTACGCCCTGGTGCGTGAGGGCCGCAACGCCTCCGCCGTGGTGGTCGGCACCCGCGGCCGCAGCGGCGTCGCCGAGTACCTGCTCGGCTCCGTCAGCCTCACCGTGGCCGCCCACGCCGACTGCCCGGTGATCGTGCTGCGCGGCAGCCAGGACAAGCGGGCCGAGCCGGGCACCCACGGGCGCGTCCTGGTCGCCGTCGGCGAGGACGGCGCCGACGCCCCGGCCGTGCGCTTCGCCTACGACGAGGCCCGGCGCCGCGGTGTCCCCCTGGAAGCCGTACGGGCCTGGCGGTGCCCCGCGCACGAGACCACCGACCATCCGCTGCTGGCCGGCGAACCCGCCCGGGTGCACGAGGAACGCGCCGCCGAGGCGCTGGAGGCGGCTTTGCGCGACGCCCCGCCGGATCTGGAGGTGCGCCGGCGCACCGTGGAGGGCCACGCCCGCCGGGTGCTGGTGGCCGCCTCGCAGGGCGCCGACCTGCTGGTCGTCGGGGCGAAGCGGCGCCCCGGGCACGTCGGACTGCAGCTCGGCCGTGTCACGCACGCCGTGCTGCACCACTCCGCCTGCCCGGTGGCCGTGGTGCCGCACCGGGTCTGAGGCCCGCGACGGGGCCCGTGAGGGGCTTACAGGCTCGCCGCGTGATCCGGGACGTAGGTCTGCAGATCGCGCGGCGGGCGCTCGTACCCGGTCGACGGCGGCCGCGGCGGCAGCTCCAGCACCGGCGGCGGCACGTCACGGTAGGGCACCGTGCCCAGCAGGTGGGCGATCATGTTCAGCCGGGCCCGGCGCTTGTCGTCGCTCTCCACGACGTACCACGGGGCCTCGCTGATGTCGGTGTGCACCAGCATCTCGTCCTTGGCCCGCGAGTAGGCCTCCCAGCGGGTGATCGACTCCAGGTCCATCGGCGACAGCTTCCAGCGCCGCAGCGGGTCGTCCAGACGGCGCCGGAACCGCTCCTGCTGCACCGCGTCGCTGACCGAGAACCAGTACTTGCGCAGCAGGATCCCGTCCTCCACCAGCATCCGCTCGAAGATGGGGCATTGCCTGAGGAAGAGCTGGTACTCCTCCCTGGTGCAGAAACCCATCACGTGCTCGACGCCGGCCCGGTTGTACCAGGACCGGTCGAACAGCACGATCTCCCCGGCGGCCGGCAGGTGCTCGACGTACCGCTGGAAGTACCACTGGGTGCGCTCCCGCTCGGTCGGCTTCGGCAGCGCCGCGATGCGGGCGACTCGCGGATTGAGGTGTTCCGCGACACGCTTGATGGTGCCGCCCTTGCCCGCCGCGTCCCGCCCCTCGAAGACGACCACCAGACGAGCGCCCTCGGCCCGCACCCACTCCTGCAGCCTCACCAACTCCGCCTGCAGCCGGAGCAGTTCCTTCTCGTAGGTCTTGCGCGGCAGCGCCGCCTCGTCCTTGCCGGCCATTGCCGCCGCCTCCACCGCTCGATGACCCGTGCCGCTGACACCTGGAGCCACTGATGCCCAAGGTCGAACACCAGGACGCCACCGTACTGACCGACGAGGAAGTGCGCACGCTGGACGCCCACTGGCGGGCCGCCAACTACCTGGCCGCCGGGCAGATCTACCTGCTCGCCAACCCGCTGCTGCGCGAGCCGCTGAAGCCGGAGCACATCAAACCGCGGCTGCTCGGGCACTGGGGCACCTCGCCCGGGCTGAACCTCGTGTACACCCACCTCAACCGGGTCATCAAGGCCCGCGGCCTGGACGCCCTGTGCGTCTGGGGCCCCGGCCACGGCGGCCCCTCCGTGGTCGCCAACTCCTGGCTGGAGGGCACCTACAGCGAAACCTACCCGGACGTCCCGCGCGACGGGGCGGGCATGGAGCGGCTGTTCCGGCAGTTCTCCTTCCCCGGCGGCGTCCCCAGCCACGTGGCGCCGGAGACGCCCGGCTCGATCCACGAGGGCGGCGAACTCGGCTACTCGCTCTCCCACGCCTACGGCGCCGCCTTCGACAACCCGGACCTGGTGGTCGCCTGCGTGATCGGCGACGGCGAGGCGGAGACCGGGCCGCTGGCCGCCTCCTGGCACTCCGACAAGTTCCTCGACCCGGTACGCGACGGCGCCGTCCTGCCGATCCTGCACCTCAACGGCTACAAGATCGCCAACCCGGCCGTGCTGGCCCGCCTGCCCGAGCCGGAACTCGACGACCTGCTGCGCGGCTACGGCCACGCCCCCATCCACGTCACCGGCGACGACCCGGCCGCCGTCCACCGGGCGATGGCCGGCGCCCTCGACGAGGCGCTCGACCGCATCGCCCTGCTGCAGCGCACGGCCCGCGAGGAGGGCGTCACCGAACGCCCCCGCTGGCCCGTGATCGTGCTGCGCACGCCGAAGGGCTGGACCGGCCCCGCCGAGGTCGACGGCCTGCCGGTGGAGGGCACCTGGCGGGCCCACCAGGTGCCGCTGGCCGGCGTCCGGGAGAACCCGGGGCACCTGCGGCAACTGGAGGACTGGCTGCGCTCCTACCGCCCGGCGGAACTCTTCGACGCCGACGGCCGGCCGGTCGCCGACGTCCTCGCCTGCGTCCCCGGCGGCGACCGGCGCCTGGGCGCCACCCCGCACGCCAACGGCGGCCTGCTGCTGCGCGAACTGCCCGCCGTACCCCTGGAGCGCCACGCGGTGGAGGTCGACAAGCCGGGCACCACCCTGCACGAACCGACCCGCGTCCTCGGCGGCCTCCTCGAAGAGGTGATGAAACAGACCGCGGCCCGCCGCGACTTCCGGCTCGTCGGCCCGGACGAGACCGCCTCCAACCGGCTGCAGGCCGTCTTCGGCGCCAGCGGCAAGGCATGGCAGGCACGGACCCTCCCGGTCGACGAGCACCTCGACCGGCACGGGCGGGTCCTGGAGATCCTGTCCGAACACACCTGCCAGGGCTGGCTGGAGGGCTACCTCCTCACCGGCCGGCACGGCCTGTTCTCCTGCTACGAGGCGTTCGTGCACATCGTCGACTCGATGGTCAACCAGCACATCAAATGGCTGCGCACCTCCCGGCGGCTGCCCTGGCGCGCCCCCATCGCCTCCCTCAACTACCTGCTCACCTCGCACGTGTGGCGCCAGGACCACAACGGCTTCTCCCACCAGGACCCCGGCTTCGTCGACCACGTCCTCAACAAGAGCCCCGAGGTCGTGCGCGTCTACCTCCCGCCGGACGCCAACACCCTGCTGTCGGTGGCCGACCACGCGCTGCACAGCCGCGACTACGTCAACGTGATCGTGGCCGGCAAGCAGCCCTGCTTCGACTGGCTCTCCATCGACGCCGCCCGCGTCCACTGCGCCCGCGGCGCCGGCATCTGGGAGTGGGCGGGCACCGAGAACGGCGGCGAGCCGGACGTCGTCCTCGCCTGCGCCGGCGACGTGCCCACCCAGGAGGTGCTGGCCGCCGCGCAACTGCTGCGCCGGCACCTGCCCGGCCTCGCCGTCCGCGTGGTCAACGTCGTCGACATGGCCCGCCTCATGCCCCGCGAGGAGCACCCGCACGGCATGAGCGACTTCGAGTACGACGGCCTGTTCACCACGGACAAACCGGTGATCTTCGCCTACCACGGCTACCCGTGGCTGATCCACCGGCTCGCCTACCGGCGCACCGGGCACCGCAACCTGCACGTGCGCGGCTACAAGGAGGCCGGCACCACGACCACCCCGTTCGACATGGTGGTCCGCAACGACCTCGACCGCTACCGGCTGGTCATGGACGTCATCGACCGGGTGCCCGGCCTCGCCGTCCGCGCCGCCGCCGTACGCCAGCGGATGGCCGACGTCCGCACCCGCCACCACGCCTGGATCCGCGAGCACGGCACCGACCTGCCCGAGGTCGCGGAGTGGACCTTCGACGCCTGAGATCAGGTCCGGATCGGGGGCCGACCGGCCCCCGATCGGTCCCCCAACAGCCCATGGGAGCGGGGACCGTTCCGCTGGACCCTCTTAGTGTCAACAGACCTGGAGGGAACCGCGATGACGCACGACGCGCCGGGCAGGCCCATGGTCCACGCTCTCCTCGCGGACGGCAGCACGGTGTGCATCCGCGGCGTGCGCCCGGACGACCACGACCAGCTGCGGGGCTTCTACGAGGAGATGTCCCCGGAGAACCTGCGGCTCAGGTTCTTCTCCGCGAGCCGGCGCTCCGCCGAGCTGGCCGCCGACCGGGCGTGCGCCTCCCCGCACCCGGGACACCGCGCCCTCGTCGCCGAGACGCAGGGCCGGATCATCGGCCTCGCCGAGTACGACACGGCCGGCGGCGACGGCACGGAGGCCGAGATCTCCATCGCCGTCTCCGACGCCCTGCACCACCGGGGCGTCGGCACCCTGCTGACCGAGCACCTGGTCTCCGCCGCCCGGGCCGAGGGCATCACCGACTTCACCGCGGAGGCGCTCAGCGAGAACCACGAGGTGCTGCGCCTGTTCGCCGACCTCGGCCTGCACACGGCGCGGCACTTCGACGGCCCCGAGGTGCGCTGCACCATCGCGCTCGACGAGTCCGACAGCTACCTCACGGCCGTGGAGGAACGCGGGCGCGCCGCCGACGTGGCCAGCCTCCAGCCGCTGCTGCGGCCGCAGGTGGTCGCCGTCGTCGGCGCCGGCCGCAGGCCGGGCTCGGTGGGCCGGGCGGTCCTGCACCACCTGCGCGCCGGCCGCTACGCCGGGCGCCTGTTCGCCGTGAACCCGGCCGCCGACGCGATCCTCGGCGTACCGGCCTACCCCTCGGTCTCCGCGCTGCCGGTGACACCCGACCTCGCCGTCCTCGCCGTACCCGCCGCCGCCGTTCCCGGCACCGCCGAGGAGTGCGGCAAGGCGGGCGTGCGGGCCCTCCTCGTGGTCACCGCCGGACTCGACGCCGACCAGGCGCGCGCCCTGCTGACGGCGTGCCGGGCGGGCGGCATGCGGCTGGTCGGCCCCAACTGCCTCGGCGTCGGCAACACCGAACCGGACCTGCGGCTGGACGCCACCTTCGCCGCCGACCACCCCCGCCCCGGCACCGCGGGCGTCGCCGTGCAGTCCGGGGGAGTGGGCATCGCCCTCCTCGACGGGCTGTCCCGGCTCGGCATCGGCGTCTCCACCTTCGCCTCCCTCGGCGACAAGTACGACGTCAGCGGCAACGACATGCTCCAGTGGTGGGAGAGCGACGGCCGCACCGACCTCGCCCTGCTGCACCTGGAGTCCTTCGGCAACCCGCGCGCCTTCTCCCGCACCGCCCGGCGCGTCACCCGCCGGATGCCGGTGCTGACCGTCGACGCCGGCCGCACCGACGCCGGCCGGCGCGCCGCCGCCTCGCACACCGCGGCCGCCGCCACCCGCACCATGACCCGCGCCGCGCTGTTCACCCAGGCCGGCATCACCGCCACCCGCTCCTGCGGCGAACTCCTCGAAGCCGCCGCCCTGATGCACTCCCAGCCGCTGCCCGCGGGCCCCCGCGTCACCATCGTCACCAACGCCGGCGGCGCCGGTGTGCTCGCCGCCGACGCCTGCGCCGAGGCCGGGCTGACCCTTCAGCCGCCCTCCCCCGGCCTCGTCGAGGCCCTGCGCGCCGTCCTGCCCGACGGCGCCACGGCCGGCAACCCCGTCGACGTCACCGCCGCCGTCACGGAGGAACAGCTCACCCGGTGCGTGGACCGGGTCATGGGGTCCACCGCCGTCGACGCCGTACTCGTCGTCCTCGTCCCCACCGCGGTCGCCGCGGCGACCGGCGACGACCTGGTCCGCGCCGTCACCGGCGGCCCCGCACGGCGGCCGAAGCCGGTCACCGTGCTCCGGCTGGAACAGGCCCTGCCCGTCGAACTGCTGCCCGCGGCCGACGGCGGCACCGTGCCCGCGTACGCCGAACCCCAGGCCGCGGCACGGGCCCTGGCCCACGCGGCCCGCCGCGCCGCCTGGCTCGCCCGTCCCGTCGGCACCGTTCCCGACCTCGACGGCGTCGACGGCGCACGCGCCCACGCCCTCGTCGAGGACTTCCTCGACGCCCACCCCGAGGGGGGCTGGCTCCACCCGCGCGAGTGCGCCGGGCTCCTCGACTGCTACGGCGTCCCGCAGTCGCCGTGGGCCTGGGCGGAGACCGAGGACGAGGCCGTCCTCGCCGCCGACCGGCTGCGCGGCGCCGACGGCCGGGTCGTCATGAAGGGCCACTGGCCGGGCCTGCTGCACAAGACCGCCGAGCACGCCGTCCACCTGGACCTGCGCGGCGACCAGCAGGTGCGCGCCGCCTTCCGCGACCTGCGGACCCGGTTCGCCGGACTGCTGACCGGCGTCCTGCTGCAGCCGCTCGCCGACCGCGGCACGGAACTGTTCGCGGGCGTCGTCCAGGACGAGGTCTTCGGCCCGCTGGTGCTGTTCGGGCTCGGCGGCACCGCGACCGAGGTCCTCGCCGACCACGCCGCCCGGCTCGCCCCGCTCACCGACCTGGACGTCCACGACCTGATCACCGCCCCGCGCTGCGCCCCGCTGCTGCTGGGCGAGGGCGGCGCCCGGCCGGTCGATCTCCAGGGCCTCGAACGACTGCTGCTGAGGCTGTCCCGCATGGCGAGCGACCTGCCGCAGCTGGCCGAGGCCGACTTCAACCCCGTGCTCGCGACACCGGACGGAGTCCGTGTGCTCGACGCCCGGGTGCGCCTGCTGCCCCGCAGGCCCCAGGACCCCTATCTGCGCCGGCTCCGCTGAGGAGGAACAGTCATGCGACACAACAAGGTCGGCTCCGTCATGACCACGGAGGTCGTCCGCGCCGAGTACGGCACGCCCTTCAAGGAAGTGGCCCGGCTGCTCGGCGAGCACCGCATCAGCGGACTGCCGGTGGTGGACGACGACGAGAAGGTCATCGGCGTCATCTCCGAGACGGACCTGCTGATGCGGCAGGCCGAGAGCCCGGACCCGGCCGAGCCGAGGAAGCGCTTCCGGCTCGCCGACCTCACCCACGAGGGGCGGATCCGTGCCGCCAAGAGCCGGGCCCGCACCGCCGGCCAGCTGATGACCGAGCCCGCCGTCACCGTCCACGCCGACGAGACCATCGTCGAGGCCGCCCGCACCATGGCGCAGAACCGGGTGGAACGGCTGCCCGTCCTGGACGAGGAGCAGCGCCTCGTCGGCATCGTCACCCGCCGTGACCTGCTGCAGGTGTTCCTGCGGCCCGACGCCGACATCCACGACGAGGTCGTCGACGAGGTCCTGGTCCGCGCCCTGTGGCTGGCCCCGCGCAGCATCGACGTCTCGGTGGTCGAGGGCGTGGTCACGCTCTCCGGGCACGTGGAGCGCAAGAGCGAGGCCGAGATCGCCGTCTCCATGACCCGGCAGATCGACGGCGTGGTCGCCGTCGTCAGCAAGCTGACCCACCGGCTCGACGACTCGCAGATCCAGCCCGAGGAGCAGGCGCTGCACGGCGTCGCCGACGACTGGCTGCGCAGGCTGTGACGTGACGTGACGTGACGTGAGGTGAGAGGAGGCGGATCGCCATGCCGACGCGCGTGCTGGTCGCCTACGGAACGAAGAACGGATCGACCGCGCAGATCGCGGAGGCGGTGGCCGACGTGCTGCGCAAGGAGGGGCTCGAGGCCGACACGGCACCCGCCTCGGCGGTCACCGACGTCACCCCGTACGACGCCGTCGTGGTCGGCGGCGCCCTGTACGCCGGACGCTGGCACAAGGACGCCCGCCGCCTGCTGCGCCGGCACGGCCGGACGCTGGCCGAACGCCCGCTGTGGCTGTTCAGCAGCGGCCCCCTGGACGCCACCGCCTCGGAGCGGGACATCCCGCCCGTCCCCGGCGTGCTGCGCGCCATGGACCGGCTCGACGCCCGCGAGCACGTCACCTTCGGCGGCCGTCTGGAGGAGGGCGCCAAGGGGCGCATCGCGCGGATGATCCTGCACAGCGGCAAGGGCGGGGACTTCCGCGACTTCCCCGCGATCGAGGCGTGGGCGGCGCGCGTCGCCGACACGCTGGTGAAGGAGCGGGGGGAAGCCGGGGAAACCGGGTGAGGGAGGAATACGACGGACCCCGGCGCGAGACTCGCGCCGGGGTCCGTCCGTGCCGGACCGCAGTCGCCGGGGACCGGAGTCAGCGGTGCACGGCCAGCGGCACGGTGTCGACGGTCACCGCGCGACCGTCCTTGGGCGACAGGTAGTACGCCGTCAGCAGGCCCTGCCCGGTGCGGACGGCCCGGTAGGGGAAGGTGACGTCGAAGGTGCCGCGGGTGCCGGTCCCGGACGTCGCCCGGACCTGCACGTCGGCGGCCTTGTGCCCGGAGGCGTCGGTGACCTTCAGCCGGAACACCGCCTCGAAGGTGTTCGCGCTGCCCCACACCCGCAGCGGGCTGCGCACCGTGTCGCCGATCAGCGGGGACTCCACCAGCACGGCGGGGGAGACGTCCTCGAAGTCGGCCCGGCCGACCGGGCCGTTGAGCACGATGCCCTCGCCGCCGAAGGCCCTCACCGGCTTGCCGTCGATCTCGAAGGCGACCTTGCGCACCGCCGGGAAGCGGGTCGCGGTGAACACGACCTGGGCGAGCCGCTCCCGCATCGACAGGCTGCCGCCGCCGTCGTCGTAGCGGCCGGACAGGTCGATGGTGGCGACGTGGTCGCGGATGACGAGGGAACGCAGCCGCGTGCCGGACGGGATGGCGGTGGTGCGGGAGTGACGGGCCTCGTAGGCGTCCGGACCGGCCAGCAGGGCGCGCAGAGCGGCGGTGGCGGTGCCCGGCGCGGTCACCGTGCGCGGGGCGCCGGAGACCTTCTCGCCGTGCAGGAAGTACACCGCCGTACGGACCTCCTTCGCCGTCGTGCCGCCGGAGCCGCCGGCCGAGGGCTTGGACGCCGTCGGGTCCGGTGCCGCGGTGCCGGGGGTGGTGGCCGACGCGGACGGGCGAGGGGTGCCCGTGGTGCCGCCGGACGAGCCGGTGTCCGCGGGGGACGACGGGGCGGGCGTGGTCCCGCCGGACGTGCCGGTGCCGCAGGCGGCGACCGTGACCAGGGGAAGCGCGAGCGCCGCGGTGACCACACGGGACCGGCGGCGGCGGGCGCGGCGGGCGGACGGCGTTCTGGTGAACATGGCATCCTCCTCCGACGCTTCCAGACAACTCCCCCGGCGCGCCCTCACCCAGTGCTGTACGGCCCCGGCCGCGGGCCGAACGGCCGGGCAACCCGGGGGGCGGCGGGCCGAGGGGCCCGCGCATGGGCCGCCACCGGGCCGCGGCGGGCCGCGGGAGGGCCGCACAGGCCGACTGCCGGGACCGTCGGCCCATGCCCCGGCGGACGCCCGGCCGGGACCCTGGGTGTGGACGGTTCACGACGGGTGGACGGTTCGCGAAAGGCGGGAGACCCATGTCCGTGTCGTACGACAAACCCGGCCACGCCGCCGTGCACCTGGCCCGCGCCGCCTCCCTCGCGCCCTCGCCGCACAACAGCCAGCCGTGGTTCTTCGTCGAGGAGGGCTACGACCACGGCTTCGAGGTGCACGCCGACGCCACCCGGCGCATGCTCCTGTCCGACCCCGACGGCCGGGAGATGGTCATCGCCTGCGGGGCGGCCCTGTTCAACGCGCGGATGGCGGTGCGGCACCTCGGCTTCAAACCGGCCGTCGAACTGCTGCCCGACCCGGCCGACCCCGCCTTCCTGGCGCACGTCGGCTTCGCCGCCCACGCCCCCGTCTCCGCCGAAGAGGCCGCACTGGCCGGCGCGATGGTGCTGCGGCACACCCACCGCGGACCGTTCGCCGCCGAGTCGCTGCCCCGCGAGTTCCTCGACGAGCTGAGCGAGCACGCGCGGGCCGAGGGAGCCGACTTCCAGGTCATCGACGGACCCGAGGAACTCGAACTGCTCGCCCGGCTGGTGCGCACCGCTGAGGACTGCCACCGCGCGGACCCGGTGCACGCGGCGGAGGTGGCCCGCCGCGTCGGGCCCGACCGGGTGCCCGCCGAGGCGTGCCGTTACCACCCGGACTGCACGCTCCTCGCCGGCCGCGACTACCTCTACCTCTCCCGCCGGTACGTCGTCCCGGCCCGCAGGCGGGCCTCCGGCACCGGCACCGTCGCCGTGCTGTCCACCGCGCGCGACGGACGCCAGGACTGGCTGCGCTCGGGGCAGGCGCTGCAGCGCGTGCTGCTGTCCGCCGCCGCCCGGGGCGTGACGGCCGCCTTCCACACCCAGCCCCTCGAACTGCCGGAGCTGCGGGCGCAGGTGCGTCGGCACCTCACCGCCGGCCACTTCCCGCAGGTGGTCCTGCGGCTCGGCCGCACCGGACAGCGGTGGGTCACCTCACGTCGTCCCGCCACCCGGGTCCTGGTCCGCGACAGCACCCCGGCGCGGTGGTGACGATGGCCCGCGTCACCCGCCCCCGAGCGGCCGGAACACGCTGGTGGCGGCTGCGCCGCAACCCGCTCCGGCCCCGCAGCTACCTGGTCGAGGGCTGGCTGCTGATCGCCACCTGGATCCTGGCCCTGCTCGCCGCCGTCGCCTCGGGCGTGGGGACGGCGGGCGCGGTCGAGCGGAGCGTCGGCCAACTGCGGGCCGCCCGGCACGCGGCGGCGGCCGTGCTGGTCAAGGACGCGGTGCGCGGCACGTCCGCGGTGGACGGGGGCAGCTCCCGGGCGTGGGCCACGGTGCGCTGGACCCTGGCGGACGGCACCACCCGCCAGGGCATCACCGCGGTCGACCCCGGAAGCCGGGCCGGCGGCACCACCCGCGTCTGGCTGGACCGTGCGGGCAACCTCGTCTCCGCGCCCGCCACCGCCGACGAGGCGCGCGCCCAGGGCGCGGCACTGGGCGCGGCGGCCGCGGTGATCGGCGGCAGCCTGGTGCTGCTCGCCGGCTGGGGCGTGTGCGCCCGGATCGACCGGAGCCGGCTGCGCCGCTGGGACGCGGAGTGGGCCGTGGTCAGCCCGCAGTGGCGGGGCCGGACGGGCTGACGCACCGCCACCCCCCGGCCCCCCAGCAGGTCCGTGCCGTGCCGGCCGGCAGGTCCGCGTGCTCAGCAGATCCCGCGTCCGTCCTCAGCAGATCCGTGGAAGGTCCGTCCTCAGCAGATCCGTGGAAGCTGTTCCCCCAGCGGCATGTCCACGATGCGGCGGGCGCCCACCAGGGTGCGCAGGGTCACCCGGCCCCGCGGGCCGTCCGGCACGACCTCGCCGATGCGGGTCGCCTGCGCGCCCTCGGGCATCGACCGCATCGCGGCCAGCGCGTCCCCGGCGACGGCCGGGTCGACGAAGGCGACCAGACAGCCCTCGTTGGCGACCACCAGCGGGTCGAGGCCGAGCAGGTCGCAGGCGGAGGCGACCGCCTCGGGCACGGGGACGGCGTACTCCTCGATCTCCACCGCGACGGACGAGTCCCGCGCGATCTCGTTGAGCGCGGCGGCCAGTCCGCCCCGCGTCGGGTCGCGCAGCACGTGCACGGCGGCGCCCAGCGGCGCCAGCGCGCGCACCAGCCGGTGCAGCGGACGGCTGTCGGAGGCGATGTCGCTCTCGAAGCCGAGGCCCTCGCGGGTGCTGAGCACGGTCGTGCCGTGCAGCCCGATCGGACCGGACAGCAGGACGGCGTCCCCGGCGCGGGCCGACGCCGCCGACGGGCACAGCGGAGCCTGCCGCTGCCCCACGCCGGTGGTGTTCACGAACAGCCGGTCGGCCGCGCCGCGCCCCACCACCTTGGTGTCGCCGGTGACGACGGGAACCCCTGCCTCCTGCGCCGCCTTGCCCAACGACGCCGTGACGGCCCGGAGTTCGGCCAGCGGCAGGCCCTCCTCGACGATCAGGGAGACCGACAGCGCGAGCGGCCACGCGCCCCGCATGGCGAGGTCGTTGACCGTGCCGTGGACGGCGAGCGAGCCGATGTCCCCGCCGGGGAAGAACAGCGGGCTGACGACGAAGCTGTCGGTGCTCATCACCAGGTCGGGGCGGCCCGGCAGCAGCGCCGCGTCCTCCAGCGGCCCGCCGGTCTCCCCGAACGAGGGCAGGATCAGGCTGTCGAGGAGTTCCGCGGTCAGGCGCCCGCCGGCACCGTGGCCGAGCAGGACGATCTCGTCCTCGTGGTGCGGGGTGGGGCATTCGATGGTCATGCCGTGCTCCTGGGGGCGATGCGGCCGGCCGCGTGGAAGGCGGCGCACGTGCCCTCGGAGGACACCATGGGCGCGCCGAGCGGATGACGGGGTGTGCAACGGGTGCCGTACGCGGGGCAGTCGGTGGGCAGCCGCGCGCCGGTGAGGATCGCGCCCGCGATGCACTCCGGGTCCTCCACCGGGGACAGCCCGCCCACGTCGAACCGGCGGGCCGCGTCGAACCGCGCGTACTCCTCGGCGAGTTCCAGACCGCTGTCGGGCAGCGAGCCGATGCCGCGCCAGGACCGGTCGGTGACCCGGAACACCCTGCGCACGGCGTCCTGCGCGTCGGTGTTGCCCGAGCGCCGCACGGCCCGCACGTACTGGTTCTCCACCTCGTGCCGTCCGGACTCCAGCTGCCGCACGGCCATCAGCACGCCCTCCAGCAGGTCCAGCGGCTCGAAGCCGGTGACCACGATCGGCACCCGGTAGCGGGCGGCGATCGGCTCGTACTCGCGCCAGCCCATCACCGCGCACACGTGCCCGGCCGCCAGGAACGCCTGCACCTCGCAGTCCGGGTCGTCGAGCAGCGCCGTCATGGCGGGCGGCACCAGGACGTGGCTGACCAGCATCGAGAAGTTCGTCAGCCCCAGCCGGGCCGCGTGCAGCACCGCCGTCGCGTTCGCGGGCGCCGTCGTCTCGAAGCCGACCGCGAGGAAGACCACCTCCCGGTCGGGGTGGGCGGCCGCCAGGCGCACCGCGTCCATCGGCGCGTACACCACCCGCACGTCCGCGCCCCGCGCCCGCAGCGAGAGCAGGTCGGACCGGGAGCCGGGCACCCGCAGCATGTCGCCGAAGCTGGTGAACAGCACGCCGGGCCGGGCCGCCACGGCCATGGCCCGGTCCAGCGTCTCCAGCGGCGTCACGCACACCGGGCAGCCGGGTCCGTGGATCATCCGCATCCCGGCGGGCAGCAGCTCGTCGATGCCCTGGCGGACGAGGGTGTGGGTCTGACCGCCGCACACCTCCATGATCCGCCAGGGCCGCGTGGCGGTCTGCCGCAGCTCTCCCAGCAGCCGCCGGGCGAGCACGGGATCGCGGTACTCGTCGAGGTACCTCATCGGCTGCTGAGATCCAGACGGATGTCGACGACCCCCTCCACGGCCCGCACCGCCCTGGCGACGATCGGGACGAGGGTGCGGTCGGGCAGCGGGCCGCTCAGCACGACCACGCCGTCCCGCACGGTGACCGTCAGCTCGGTGGTGATCGGGAGCTGGCCCAGCACCTCGTGCCGGATCTCCTCGGCGATCTCCTCGTCCTCGCGCAGGAAGACCTTCAGCAGGTCGCTGCGGCTCACCACGCCCTGCAACAGGCCGACCCCGTCCACCACGGGCAGCCGCTTGACGTGCCGGCGCGCCATGATGCGGGCCGCCTCGGCGACCGAGGCGTCCGCGTGCACGGTCACGGCCGGGCTGCTCATCAGCTCGCCCGCGGTCAGCGCGGCGGCCTTGCGCCGCTCGTCCCGCTCGGCGTCCTCCTCGCCCCCGTCGCGGAACTCCTCCTTCGCCAGCAGGTCGGCCTCGGAGACCACACCGATGACCCGGCCCTCGCCCACCAGGACCGGCAGGGCGCTCACCTTCCACTGGTCGATCAGGCCGACGACCTCCTTGAAGGGCGCGTCACGCCCGACGGCGATGACGGTCTGCGTCATCACATCGCTCACGGTGTACGGAGTCTCAGGCATCGCAGCCTCCCGCTGGTTCTGCCGGTGTAGCGCCGCAGGTACGGACGACCGTCAGGTCGAGGAAATGGGTGGAGCACGAGATGCACGGGTCGTGGTTGCGGATCACCCGCTCGCACAGGGCCGTCAACTCGGCGTCTCCCGGGTCGCCTTCACCGATCGCCCGCTGGACGAGGCGCAGCAGGTCCTCCTCGATGGCACCCTGGTTCTGCGCGGTCGGCGGCACGAGCAGCGCGGCGGTGACGACGCCCCCGGCGTCGATCTCGTAGCGGTGGTACAACAGCCCGCGGGGCGCCTCGGTCGCGCCGTGCCCGACGCCGGCGACCGGCGGGACGTCCGTGTACGGGCGCTCGGGCGGCTCGTAGCAGCCGATGATGCGCAGCGCCTCGTCGACGGCGTACAGCGTCTCCACCGCCCGCACCAGGATGGAACGGAACGGGTTGCGGCACACGGCGCCCTCGCGCGGATCGCCCAGCCCCGCTTCGGCGCACGCCTGCAGCGCCACCGGGGACAGCAGCCGGCCGCTGATTGCGAACCGGGCGAGGGATCCGGTGAGATGGAGGCGCCCGTCGAGCCGCGAGTGCAGCGCCGTGGAGTGCGCCACCTGGGTCTCGGTGACGTGGTCGGTGAAGTCCGCGACGGGGAAGGAGCCGGTGGAGCCGTCGGGCCACAGGACGCTCGGGGTGCCGTCCTCGATGGCGTACGTGTCCGGCCGGGCCAGCGCCAGCAGGGCGGCGTCGGTGCGGGCGTCCGGGAACTCGAAGCCGGCCACCCAGCGCACGGTCGCCCACGCGTCGTCCAGCGCCCGCCTCAACTGCTCTGCCACCGGCCGCAGTTCCTCCCGCGTCGGCGCCCGGTGGAAGCCACCGAGACGTACGTTCACCGGGTGCACCGCACGCCCGCCGAGGAGCTCCATCAGGTCGTTGCCGGCCTTCTTCAGCCGCAGCCCCCGCTCCACCTCGGCCCGGTGGGTGCGGGCCAGCTCGATCGCGCCGGACCGGCCCAGGAAGTCCGGGGCGTGCAGCAGGTAGACGTGCAGGGCCTGGCTCTCGATCCACTCCCCGCAGTACAGCAGCCGGCGCAGCGCCCGGACCGCCGGGTCGACCGTCACACCGCAGGCGTCCTCGACCGCCGCGCACGCGCTCATCTGGTACGCCACCGGGCAGATGCCGCACACCCGGGACGTCAGATCGGGCGGCTCGGTGTGGGCCCGGCCGCGCAGGAACGCCTCGAAGAAGCGCGGCGGTTCGTAGATCTCCAGCCGGGCCTCGGTGACCGTGCCGTCGTGCACGTGCAGGCGCAGCGCGCCCTCGCCCTCGACCCGGGACAGCGAGCCGACGTGCAGGACACGGGATCCGCGGTGTGTCACTGGTCCAACTCCTTCTGGAACGCGGCGGCGTTGAAGGTGTGCAGGAACCGCAGCACGGCGTCGTCGTCCATGCCGTCGCGGCGCAGCAACGGGATCAGGGAAGGCAGGTTCACCGACCCCGACGGCCCGAAGCAGCCGTAACAGCCGCGGTGGTAGGTCGGGCACAGAGCCCCGCACCCGGCGTGCGTGACCGGGCCCAGGCAGGGGGTGCCGTGGGCGACGGTGACGCAGACGTTGCCGCGCCGCTTGCACTCGAAGCACACACTGTGGTCGGGCACGTCGGGCTTGCGTCCGGCGAGGAACGCGGTGATCACCTCGATGAGCTGACGGCGGTCGATGGGGCAGCCGCGCAGTTCGAAGTCGACGGCCACATGGGCGGACACGGGGGTGGAGTCGGCGAGCGTGGAGACGTACTCGGGGCGCGCGTAGACCGTGCGCCGGTACTCGTCGACGTCCGCGAAGTTGCGCAGCGCCTGGACGCCGCCGGCGGTCGCGCACGCGCCGATGGTGACCAGGTGGCGGGAGGCGACCCGGATCTGCCGGATCCGCTCGGCGTCCTCGGCCGTGGTGACGGAACCCTCGACCAGCGACAGATCGTAGGGGCCCGGCTCCACCGCGCTGGACGCCTCCAGGAAGTGCGCGATCTCCACCTCGCCCGCCAGCGCGAGGAGTTCGTCCTCGCAGTCCAGCAGGGTGAGCTGGCAGCCGTCGCAGGAGGCCAGCTTGAACACGGCGAGTTTCGGTGCCATCTCACAACTCCCTCACCGCGAGCAGGGGTTCGGCGAGGGCCCAGTCCACGACCGCTCCCGCCTGGCAGATCAGCAGCGGGCCGAGCTGGCAGTGCCCGCACGTCCCGGTCGCGCACCGCATGTTGCGCTCCAGCGAGACCCGGATCCGTTCGCGCGGCACGCCGCGCTGCGCCAGTTCGCGGGCGGTGGCCCGGATCATCGGCTCGGGCCCGCAGACGAACGCCCAGGTGTCCGCCGGATCGAACAGCGCCCGGCCCAGCAGCTGGGTGACCACACCGACGTCGCCGCGCCAGTGCACGTCGGGCTGGTCGACGGTGACCCCGGTGTACGCCGTGGCCCAGCCCGCCACCTCCTCGCGGGCGATCAGGTCACCCGGGGTGCGGGCCCCGATCAGGACGTTGACGCGGCCGTGGGCCGCCGGCTCGGCCAGCGCGCCGAGGACCAGCGGCCGCACCGGGGCGAAGCCGATGCCGCCCGCCACGACCACCACGTCCCGCCCGCGCGCCCGCTCGAGCTCCCACCCGCTGCCGTAGGGCCCGCGGACGCCGACGACATCGCCCACCCGGGCCGCGCACAGCCCGCCGGAGACCGCGCCGACCGAGCGGATGGTGTGCGCGAGACCGCCGGTGGACTGCACCGAACTCGCGGAGACCGGGATCTCGCCGCGGCCGAAGGAGTGCACCATCGCGAACTGGCCGGGCAGGAACTCCTCGAGCGCCGCACCGACCGGCTCCAGACGCAGCGTGACCGTGTCCGCCGTCTCCTCCCGGCGGCCGACCACACGATGCGGCACCGGTACGGCGGTCATCGCGGTTCCCTGGTCTCGTAGATGCCGTACAGGTCGACCAGCCTGGCCCGGGCCGCGTTCAGCCGGTGGGCCAGCACGCGGCCCACCCAGTGCTCGACGGCGCGCCCGAACTCCGCGTCGTTCAGGCACATCAGCCGGACGGCGACGGCGTCGAACTCGTACGTCTCCAGCCGGGTGACGGCCTCGGCGCCGAGCTGCCAGACGAACGGCTCGTACAGCCAGGACCAGCCGACCAGGTCGCCGACGCCGAGCGTCTCCACCACCGGCGGCCGGCGGCCGGGCACGTGCATGTCGAGGGCGGCCGTGCCGCTGCGGACGATCCAGAACCGGTCGGCGTGCCCGCCCTCCTCGAACAGGCGCGCGCCCTGCGGGAAGGTGACCTCCCGGCCGACGCGCAGCAGCCGTTCACGGTGCTCGGCGGGCAGGGCGTGGTTCATGCGCAGGGCGATCGAGGGGGGCATCAGTCCGTCTCCGTTCCGGTCTCGGCCTGTCGCGTTCCGGTCTCGGCCTGTCGCGTTCCGGTCTCGGCCTGTCGCGTTCCGGTCTCGGCATGCAGCGCGGCCACTTCCTCGGTGATGTCGATGCCGACCGGGCACCAGACGATGCAGCGCCCGCAGCCCACGCAGCCCGTCGTGCCGAACTGGTCGTGCCAGGTGCCGAGTTTGTGGGTGAGCCACTGCCGGTAGCGGCTGCGCCCGGAGGAGCGCACCGGGCCGCCGTGCAGGTAGGAGAAGTCCAGGTCGTAGCAGGAGTCCCAGCGCTGCCAGCGCTCGGTGTGGTCACCGGTGAGGTCGGTGACCTCCTCCGTGGTGGTGCAGAAGCAGGTCGGGCATACCATGGTGCAGTTGCCGCAGGTCAGGCAGCGTGCGGCGACGTCGTTCCAGCGCTCGGCGTCCAGGCTGGCGCCCAGCAGGGCACGCAGGTCGACCTTGGGCAGGGCGCGGCCCATGCGGTCGCGGGCCGCGTCGACCGAAGCGCGCGCGGCGGTCTCGGTGGGCGGGTCGGCAGCGCGGTGCGGCACCTCCGCCAGCAGCCGGCCGCCCTCCTCGCTGCCGACGCGCACCAGGAAGCGGTGGCCCCGCTCGTCGATCACCTCGGTGAGCGCGAGGTCGTAGCCGGGGTCGGCGGCGGGCCCGCCGCCCGTGGAGACGCAGAAACAGGTCGCGCCGGGCTCGGTGCACTCGGCGGTGATCAGCAGCGCCCCGGAGCGGCGCGCGGCATAACCGGTGTCCGCGTACCGTCCCCCGGCCAGCACCCGGTCCTGGATCGCGATGGCCCGCAGGTCGCAGGGGCGGACGCCGAGGAAGGCGTACGACGGCGGCTCCGGCTCGTCGGCGGTGAAGGAGATGTCGCCCTCGGGCGTGCGGTCGGCGCTCCACAGCCGCTGCCGCGCGGGATGCAGGAACGCCTTCCACGACTGCGGGCCGGCGCTGTTCGCGAAGGCCGCCCCGTCCGCGCGCCGCACCAGCCGGTAGTGGCCGGCCTCCAGCTCCACGCCCCAGCCGTAGGGCAGCGCGTCCGCCGACGTCAGCTCGGCCAGCACGATCGCGCCGTCCCGGACGGTCGGCCCCACGACGGTTCGTCCCCGGGCCACCAGAGCCGCGACCAGGGCGCCCAGGCCGTCCCGGTCCAGCACGGCCGGGGCTGTGGTGACGGTCATGACGGTCCTCCTCGTCCCGGTGGTCGTGGACCTCCACCGTCAGGTTCCGGCGGCCGGGTCACCGGCGGCAGGGGCCGACCGGCCCTGCTCCCCGTGCCGACCGGATCCCGGCCGCCCGCACGTGCGTCGGCGGCCGCCCCTCCTCGCGCAGGTCGGTCTCGTGCCCGCGGGCGGGTGCCGACGCCCGGACACCGCGGGTCTCGTGCCCGCGGGCGGGCGCCGACGCCCGGACACCGCGGGTCTCGTGCCTACGGGCGGGCGCCGGCGCCCGGACACCGCGCCGACGGTTCGCACCGCTCCCCGTCCCGCCCGGACCCCACGCACCCGGACCCACCGGCCGACGGCCGGGGCCCCAGCCAGGACCGGCGCGGTGGGGCTCCGCCTGCGTGCGGTGCCGGCGGGTCGCCGGGCCGGTGTGGCGGGTCTCCGGGTGGGGTCGGGCGTGGGCGGGGCTGCGCGCACGTGTGGTGCGGGTGGGGCGCCGGGTGGGGCCGGTGTGGCGGGTCCCGGCCAGTACCGGTGCGGGCGGGTTGCCGCTGGGACCGGTCGCGGGCGGGGTTCCGCCCGCGACCCGTGCGGGGCGGGGCCCGGGTCACGGCAGTGGTTCGCCCAGCTCGTTCTCCACCGCTCCCGCCATCGACCGCAGCACCTCCAGCGTCCGACGGGCCTCCGCCTCGTCGACCCGGGTGATGGCGAAACCGACGTGCACGATGACGTACGACCCGACGTCCGCGTCGGGGGTGCAGCTGAGGCAGACCTCGCGCCGCACCCCGCCGAAGTCGACCGTGGCCATGCGCAGGCCCATGTCGTCGTGGACCTCCACGACCCGGCCCGGGATGCCCAGACACATGCGCGCTCACCTCTCCCCGGCCAGCCGCGCGGCCGCGACCGCCGCCTGCCCGTAGCTGATGCCGCCGTCCCCGACGGGGACCTCGCCGCCGGCCAGTACCCGCAGCCCCTGCGCGTGCAGCCGGCGCTTGACCTCGGTCAGCAGCCGCCGGTTGACGAAGCAGCCGCCGCCCAGGCACACCGTGCGCGGCGCGCCGTCGGCCACGGCCCGGCCGACGAGTTCGGCCGTGACGATCCCGAGCGTGAGGTGGAAGGCGGCCGCCAGCCGCGCCACCGGCTCACCGGCGAGCTGCCGCTGAAGCAGGTCGGCGAGGGTGGGCGCGGGATCGTACACCCACAGGTCCCGCACCCGCACGACGCGGTGGGCGAGCGGCACGGCGTGCTCGGCGCCCGCCGCGGCCTCCAGCAGGACGGCCGCCTCGCCCTCGTAACCGGCCCGGTCGCACAGGCCCAGCAGGGCGGCGACCGTGTCGAACAGCCGCCCGGCGCTGGACGCGCGCGGGCAGTTGACGTCCCGGGCGACCATGGCGCGCACCCCGGCCACCTCGGCGGGGTCGAGCCGGCCGGTGAAGTGCCGGGTCAGCGAGGGTTCCGGCGCCGGCGTCCCGAGCTCCTCCCCGCCGAGCAGACGGCCGAGGGCCGTGCGCACCGGGCGCCGTACCGCGGCGTCGCCGCCGGGCAGCGGCGCGGTCGCGAACCGGCCCACGCGCCGGTAGCCGGTCAGGTCGGCCAGCAGGATCTCGCCGCCCCACAGGGTGCCGTCGTCCCCCAGACCGAGGCCGTCGTAGGCCACCCCGAGGAACCGGCCGCGCACCCCGTGCTCGGCCGCGCAGGCCGCCACGTGCGCGTGGTGGTGCTGGACGGCGATCCGCCGCACCGGCTGCGCCGTGGCCCACTGGGTGGACAGATAGCCCGGGTGCAGGTCGTGCGCGAGCACCGCGGGCTCGATGCCGGTGAGCCGCCTGAGGTGGTCGTACGACGCCAGGAAAGCGTCGTGGACCGCCGGGTCGGCCAGGTCGCCGGTGTGCGGGCCCAGGTGCGCCCGGCCGTCGGCGGCCAGCGTGAAGGTGTGCTTGAGCTGGGCGCCGGCCCCCGCGACCGGCTCCCGTACGGCCAGCGGCAGCGGCGCCGGGGCCAGCCCGCGCGCCCGCCGGACGGTGATCCGGGTGCGTCCGGCGAACTGCACCACCGAGTCGTCGTACCGGGACCGGATCGGCCGGTCGTGGGTGAGGAAGCCGTCGGCGACGCCGGCCAGCGTGCGGCGGGCGCCGGCGTCGTCGACCGCTATGGGCTCGTCGCTCAGGTTGCCGCTCGTGACGACGAGCGGTCGCGTGAGGCCGTCCAGCAGCAGATGGTGCAGGCCGGTGGTGGGCAGGAACAGGCCCACCCGGCTCAGGCCGGGATGCACCTCGCGCGCCAGCGCGGGCGTGCCCCGCCACCGGCGCCGGGCCAGCAGCACGACGGGCCGCTCCGGGGCCGTCAGGGCCTCGAGTTCGCCCGCGCCGATCAGGGCCAGCCGGCGCGCCGCGGCGACGTCGGGCACCATCACGGCGAACGGCTTCGCCGGGCGGTGCTTGCGCCGCCGCAGCTCCGCCACGGCCGCCGGGTCGCCCGCGTCGCACACCAACTGGTAGCCGCCGAGGCCCTTCAGCGCGACGATCCCGCCGTCGGCGACCGTCTTCACCGCCGCCCGCAGCGCGTCCTCGCCGCGCAGCTCCTGCCAGGCCAGCCTGGGCCCGCAGGCCGGGCAGGCGACCGGCTCGGCGTGGAAGCGGCGGTCGGCCGGGTCGGCGTACTCGGCGGCGCAGGCCCGGCACAGCGGGAAGCGGCGCATGGTGGTGCGGACGCGGTCGTACGGCAGGTCCTCGATGATCGTGGCGCGCGGCCCGCAGTCGGTGCAGTTGATGAACGGATAGCGGTGCCGGCGGTCGCGGGGGTCGCGCAGTTCGCGCAGGCAGGCGTCGCAGATCGCGGCGTCCGGCGGGATCTCCCGCGTCGCCGGGTCCGCGGCGGCCGACGCGCTGTCGCGCACCCGGAAACCCGGGCGGAGGGCCGGTTCGCGGGGACCGGCGGTCAGCCGGACGCGGCGCACCCGGGCCAGTGCCGGGGCCCTGGTCCGCAGCCGGACGGCGAACTCCTCGATGGCCCGTTCGGGCCCGGCTACCTGGCCCTCCACGTGCCCGTCGACGTTGGCCACCCAGCCGTCCAGACCGAGCAGGGCCGCGGTGCGGTACACGAACGGCCGGAACCCGACGCCCTGGACGATGCCCTCGACGTGGAAGCGCCGTACGGTCATGCCCGCCTCCTCGCCACCCCGTCCGCGCGGTGCGCGAGTTCGTCCTCGACCGCGTCGGCCAGGGGTTCCACGGCGGCCGCGACGGCGGGGGACAGGCCGGCGCCGAAGTCGCAGTCGGCGCCCTCGACGGCGTAGACGACGAGTCGCTCCGGCAGCAGGCCGAGGACGCGGGCGAGCTCGACGGCCTCGCCCAGGCCCAGCCCGTGGGTGCTGGTGGCCGACGGCGCCGAGAGGTGCCCGCCGTCCACTTCGATGCGGTGCACCCGGCCGGGGGTGCCCGGGTGGGCGTGCGCCGCGTCCACGACCACCGCGAGGCCGGCGCCCTCCCACAGGCCGATCAGCCGGCCCGGGTCGCCGTCGCAGGTGGCGAAGACGGTGTCCGGCGCGCCGGGACGCCCGGCGGCCCGCTCCCGCAGCCGGGCGACCACGGCCCAGCCCACGCCGTCGTCGCGCCGGAAGTCGTTGCCGACGCCGATGACCGCGGTGCCGCTGTGCGTCCTCATGCCCTTCACCGTGTGCCGAACGGCCGCGAACCCACAGGGGCCGAACGACCCTCCGCCAGGGCCGATCCTCCTTGCCGGGGCCAGGACCTCACGGAGCGGAGCCCGCCGGGCCGCTCGCGTCCCCGGTCGCCGGGCCGAAACCACGGTGTTCCTGGGCCGATACCAAGGCGTTCCCACGCCGCGACCCCAGTGCTCCTACGCCGGGACCTCGGCGTTCTTGCGCCGCGACCCCAGTGCTCCTACGCCGGGACCTCGGCGTTCTTGCGCCGCGACCCCAGTGTTCCGCGCCGGTACAACGGCGTTCCTACGCTGGGACCTCGGCGTTCCTGCGCCGGGACCTCGGCGTTCTTGCGCCGCGACCCCAATGTTCCGCGCCGGTACAACGGCGTTCCCGCGCCGGAACCACGGCGTTCCCGCGCCGGGACCAAGGCGTTCCTACGCCGGGACCACGGCGACGGGGCAGCGGACGCTGCGCAGCAGGGCGAGGGCGGTACCGCCCGAGCGGCGGCCGAGGACCACCAGCCCGGCGTTGCCGGAGGCGTGGCTGAGGGCCTCCTCGGGGGCGAGCAGCACGACGTCCTGCAGCACGTCGACGTCCGGGTACCGGGTGCGCCACGGCCGCAGGGCGTCGGACAGCCGCTGCACCTCCTGGTCCTCCCAGGTGGCCCGCTCGTCGTGCGCGAGGGTGAACAGCCAGCCGGTGGCCTCTTCGGGCAGCGCCCAGGCGTGCACCGCGTGCAGGGTCGCCCGGTGCAGCCGGGCCGCCTCGAAGGCGAACGCGAGCACCACGTCCGCGGGCTCGCGGGCATCGAGGCCGACGGTCACGCGGCCGGGCTTCGACGGCGTGCCGGGCACCAGCACCACCGGGCGCTTCGCCCGCTCCACCAGCGCCGCGGCGGTGGTGTCCGCGGCGGCGGGAGGAAGGCCCACCACGACCAGTTCCGCGCCGTCGCCCAGGGCGCGCACGCTGGCCGGGCCGTCGGCCGACGCCACCGGCACCACGTGCAGCGGCACCCCGCGCAGCTCGGCCTCCCGCACGGCCCAGTAGGCCGCCGCACAACCGGCCGCCGACGCGTCCGCACCGGCGACGATCATCCGCTCCATGGCTTCCCGCCTTTCCGCGAAAGGGAGTTCGGAATTCCACATTGGCCGCTGACCGGCCGTGCCCCTCAGGGGCCGAACGGTCCCGCTTCGAGCCCTGGCGGCCCATACCTGACATCCGGCCGCGGGCCGACGCTGGCATGGAGGAGCTCGCCGAGCGCAGGAGGTGCGCACATGGTTCCCCCCGTGATCGCCGGAGTCGACGGATCGGCCGAGAGCCTCGCGGCCGCCGAGTGGGCGGCCCGCGAGGCCGTACGCCGAGGCCGGCCGCTGCGCCTGCTGCACGCAAGGAACTGGCGTCCCCGCCCGGACGGCGGCGATCCCGCCGGCGCCGCGCAGCGGCACCTGGCCCGCCGTGTCCTGCGGGAGGCGGAGGACCGGATCCGCCCCGCCTGCCCGGGTCTCCGGGTGGAGGAGGAGCAGACGGAGGGCCCCGCGACCGCCGCCCTGCTGAAGGCGGCCCAGGAGGCCGACCTGCTCGTGCTGGGCTCGCGCGGGCTGAGCGGCTTCACCGGGTTCCTGGTCGGCTCCGTCGCCCTGGGCGTGGTGGCGCGGTCCGAGACGCCCGTCGTCCTGGTCCGGGCCGGCGAGGACGCCGCCGACGAGCACCTGCCCGACGACGACGGGGGCCCGTCCACCCGGACCGGCTACCGCGACGTCCTGCTCGGCGTCGACCTCGGCGACGCCTGCGACGAGGTGATCGAGTTCGCCTTCGAGGCGGCCCGGTCGCGCGCCGCCCGCCTGCGGGTCGTGCACGCCTGGCAGCAGCCCTCCCCGATCGGGCTGGGCCCGGCGGAGACCGGCCTGCTGGGCGGGGTGCAGCAGGCGGCGGAATGGCTCGGCTTCCTGACCGCCGTCCTGCAGGTCTGGCGCGAGAAGTACCCCGACGTCGAGGTCGTCGAGACCGTGACCGAGGGCCGCGCGCAGTCCGTGCTCGTGCGGGCCGCCTCCGGCGCGAGCCTGCTCGTCGTCGGCCGCCACGCCGCCGAACGCCCGACGGGTCCGCGGACCGGCCCCGTCGCCCACGCCGCCATCCACCACGTCGGCTGCCCCGTGGCCGTCGTGCCCCATTTCTGAGAGGGCTCCATGAGCAAGCCGATGAAGTACGTGTACGCATTCGCCGAGGGCGGTCGCGACATGGCCGCCCTGCTCGGTGGCAAGGGCGCCGGACTCGCCGAGATGACGAGGATCGGACTGCCCGTCCCGCCCGGATTCACCGTCACCACCGACGCCTGCAAGGTCTACCTGAAGACCGGCGAGGAGCCGCCCGAACTCGCGGTGGAGGCCGCCCAGGCGCTGGCCGGCCTGGAGCAGGCCATGGGGCGCACCCTCGGCGCCCCCGACGACCCGCTGCTGGTGTCGGTGCGCTCGGGCGCCCGTTTCTCGATGCCCGGCATGATGGAGACCATCCTCGACATCGGCCTCAACGACGAGTCGGTCGCCGGTATCGCCAAGGCGACCGGGCAGGAGCGGTTCGCCTGGGACTCCTACCGCAGGCTCGTGCAGATGTTCGGCCACACCGTGATGGGTGTGGACGGCGACCTCTTCGAGGAGGCCCTCACCGCGCACAAGACCCGGCGCGCGGTGGCCGACGACCATCTGCTGGACGCCGGTGAACTCGCCGAGCTCACCGAGGAGTTCAAGGCCATCATCCGCAAGGAGACCGGCGAGGACTTCCCGCAGGACCCGGCCGAGCAGCTCTCCCGCGCCATCCGCGCCGTCTTCGACTCCTGGAACACCGAGCGCGCCCGCGTCTACCGCCAGCGCGAGCACATCTCCGAGGACCTCGGCACCGCCGTCAACGTCCAGGCGATGGTGTTCGGCAACCTCGGTGCCGACTCCGGCACCGGAGTCGCCTTCACCCGCGACCCCGCCACCGGCGAACGCGGCGTGTACGGCGACTACCTGCCCGACGCGCAGGGCGAGGACGTCGTCGCCGGCGTGCGGGACGCCCTGCCGCTGATCGAGCTGAAGAAGCTGAACGGGCCCGTCTACGGCGAACTCGTCGACCACCTGCGCACCCTGGAGGACCACTACCGGGACCTGTGCGACGTCGAGTTCACCGTCGAGCGCGGCAAGCTGTGGATCCTGCAGACCCGCGTCGGCAAGCGCACCGCCGAGGCCGCCTTCCGCATCGCGCACGACCTGCGGGAGGAGGGCACCGTCAGCGAGGACGAGGCGCTGGTCCGCGTCAGCGGCGCCGAACTGACCCGGCTGATGTTCCCCCGCTTCCGCACCACCTCGGACGACGTGCCCCTCGCCCACGGCGTGCCCGCCTCGCCGGGCGCCGCGGTGGGAGCCGTCGTCTTCGACTCCGCCGAGGCGGTACGCCGTGCCGCGGCCGGCGAGCAGGTGGTGCTGGTCCGCCGGGAGACCACGCCCGACGACCTGCCCGGCATGATCGCCGCCCAGGCGGTGCTCACCAGCCGGGGCGGCAAGACCAGCCACGCCGCCGTCGTCGCGCGCGGCATGGGCAAGGTGTGCGTGTGCGGCGCCGAGGCCCTCGCCGTCGACACGGTGGCCCGCCGGTTCACCACCGAGACGGGCACCGTCGTCAACGAGGGCGACGTCGTCTCCGTCGACGGCACCGCGGGCACCGTGCACCTCGGCGAGCTGCCGCTCACCGCGTCCGAGGTCGGCCGCGCGCTGGAGACCGCGGCCGCCGCGGGACCGCTGACCGAAGCGGTGCTCGGCGCGCTCGCGCACGCCGACTCGGTGCGCCGCCTCCAGGTGCGGGCCAACGCCGACACCCCCGAGGACGCCGTACGCGCCCGCGCTCTCGGCGCGCAGGGCATCGGCCTGTGCCGCACCGAGCACATGTTCCTCGGCGAGCGCCGGGCACTGGTCGAGGCGATGATCCTGGCCCGTGAGGACACCGCCCGCGAAGAGGCCCTGGCGGCGCTGCTGCCCCTGCAGCGCGAGGACTTCACGAAGATCCTCGAGGCGATGGACGGACTGCCGGTGACGATCCGGCTGCTCGACCCGCCGCTGCACGAGTTCCTGCCCGACCGCATGGAACTCGCCGTCCGCCTGGCCGAGGCGGCCGAGCCCGACCCGCGCGACCGCGAGCTGCTCGCCGCCGTCGAGCGCATGCACGAGCAGAACCCGATGCTGGGCCTGCGCGGGGTGCGGCTGGGGCTGGCGGTGCCGGGCCTGATGGCCATGCAGGTGCGGGCCGTCGCCGAGGCCGCGACCGCGCGGCTGCGGGCGGGCGGTGACCCGAAGGCGGAGATCATGATTCCGCTGGTCGGCACGGTCGAGGAACTGCGGCTGGCCCGCACCGAGGCGGAACGCGTCCTCGCCGAGGTCGCCGCCGAGACCGGCACCGAGCTGGACTGCCCGATCGGCACGATGATCGAGCTGCCCAGGGCGGCGCTCACCGCGGGGAAGATCGCCGGCACCGCCGACTTCTTCTCCTTCGGCACCAACGACCTCACCCAGACGACCTGGGGCCTGTCCCGGGACGACGCGGAGGCCTCCTTCTTCCCGCTGTACCTGGAGAAGGGCGTCTTCGAGGTGTCGCCGTTCGAGACGATCGACCAGGAGGGCGTCGGACGGCTCGTCGAGATCGCCGTCGAGGCCGGCCGCGCGGTCAACCCCCGCCTGCAGACGGGCGTCTGCGGCGAGCACGGCGGAGACCCGGACTCCATCCACTTCTTCCACCGTGCGGGCCTGGACTACGTCTCCTGCTCCCCGTTCCGGATCCCGGCCGCCCGCCTGGAGGCGGGACGCGCGACCCTCACGGAGACCACCAGGACCAGCGACACCCGCTGAGCAGCAAACCCCAACGTTCCCCGCGCCCCGAGGGGCGCGGGGAACTGCGGCGCCCTGAAGGGGCGCGGGGAACTGCGCGACCGGCCACAACGCCGCCGCCCCCGCCCGCCGGGGCCTGCTCCCGTCGTCCGCGCTGTCCCCCCGCGGTGCTGCGGCGCCCTGAAGGGGCGCGGGGAACTGCGCGACCGGCCACAACGCCCCCGCGCCCGCCCACCGGGGCCTGCTCCCACCGCCCGCCCTGTCCATCAGCGGCGCGCCGACGCCCCGAGGGGGCGCGGGGAACTGCGCGACCGGCCACAACGCACCCGCACCCGCCCGCCGCGACGGCGTCACCCCGCACCGCCCCCCAGCGGAGCGCCGCCGCTCAGCCGCCCCCAGGCCCCCCGCTGCCGAAGGAACCGCTGCTGCCCTCGCTCCACCGGGGCCGCTCCTGCGCCGTACCGCTCCGCGTCGGGGAGTTGCCGTGGCCCGGCATCTCGTGCGGGGTGAGCCGGCGGTCGCCGCGGGGCACCTCGTCGGGCTCCCGGCGCTCCCGCACCTCGCGGACCGGCCCCTCCTCGGGCATCCGCGGCTGCTCGGCGGGATGAGGGGGCCCCGGCTCACGACGCCGGATGCGGCTCCCCACCCAGAAGGCGCCGATCAGCAGGGCGACCAGAGCCACCGCCGCCACGACCAGCCCGGTCGCCAGTGCGCCGCTGCCCGCGGCGATGTCCATCGATGCGCTGTTCATGGCGCGCGGGTACCCCCGGCCCCCCGGCATGAACCCGCTCACCTCGCCCGACGGGTCTCCGCCCGGTTGGCCTTCCGGATCGCGTCGAGGAGCTCCGCCTTCGACATCCGGGACCGCCCGCCGACGTCCAGCCGCCTGGCGATGTCGTACAGGTGCCGCTTCGAGGCCTTCTCGTCGACGCCCTCGCCGCTGTGGCCGCCCTGCTGCCGAGGCCGCTCCGACCGCTGGTCCGAGGGGCCCTTGCGGCCGCCCTCCTTGCGCTCCCAGTGGTCGCCGACCTTCTCGTACACGTGCTTCAGCGCGCCGTAGGCCACCCGGTGGGCGCGCTCACCCTCCCCGTACTGCTCGACCGCCGAGTCGTGCGCCTTGATCCAGGTGCGCTGGGCGTCGTCGGACGAGCGCTCCAGGGTCGAGGGGAGTTCCTGTCGTCCGGGCATCGCGCCACCTCCGTCGAGCCGAGGGCGTCCACCTCCGTCGAGCCGAGGTCCGCCCACGGGACACGAGTGCCCGGCGGCGCACCGGAAGAACCCGCGCGGGCCCGCCCCACGCCGGTTTGACGGCATCCGCACCGGCTACCCGGACCGCGTGACTTCGACGACATCCCAGCAGGAGCTCATCCGGTTCCTGGAGGACCGCTTCGCTTGCGCCCAGGCGTGCACCGAGTGCGCGCGGGCCTGCGCGCTGCGCGCCAGCCTGGTGGATCCGGACGGAACGGAGGAGCAGGAGAGAGTACGCCGCAAGGGCATCCTGTGCGCGGAGGTGTGCGACGCCACCTGCCGTGCGCTGTCCGAGCAGAACGGCCTGGACGAGGCCGGCATGCGCATCCAGGTGGAGTGGTGCCGCACCGTGTGCCTGGAGTGCGCCCACGTCTTCGACGTCGTCGCGGGCGCCGAGGAGAGCGCGCAGGCCTGCCGGGACTGCGCCCGGGCGTGCACCGAGTTCCTCACGGTGCTGAACTGACCCCGCCCGAAGCGGCACCGGCATTCCCTATTTCTGGAACACGTTCTACGGTGTGCGCCGTCAGCACCGGCCTGGGAAGCCTGGAGGCGCCGTGCACCTCGCATACACGCCCGAGCAGCAGCGGCTGCGCACCGAACTGCGCGCCTACTTCGCCGGCCTGATGCCGGACGACGCCTCCGCACGTCACGGTGGCGCCGCCGCCCAGAAACGCTTCTACCGCCACACCGTCCGGCGCCTGGGCGCGGACGGCTGGCTCGGCGTGGGCTGGCCGGAGGAGTACGGCGGGCGCGGGCTGACGGCGATGGAGCAGTTCATCTTCTTCGACGAGGCGGCCCAGGCGGGCGTGCCGCTGCCGCTGATGGCGCTCAACACGGTCGGCCCCACGATCATGCAGTTCGGCACGGACGAGCAGAAGGCCCACTTCCTGCCCCGGATCCTCTCCGGCGAGATCGACTTCGCGATCGGCTACAGCGAGCCCGGCGCCGGCACCGACCTGGCCTCTCTCAGCACGCGTGCCGTGCGCCAGGGCGACGAGTACGTCGTCAACGGCCAGAAGATCTGGACCACCAACGGCGACACGGCGGACTGGGTGTGGCTGGCCACCCGCACCGACCCGGACGCCCCGCCGCACAAGGGCATCACCATCCTGCTGGTGCCGACCACCGACCCCGGCTACTCCTGCACCCTCATCCACACCCTCGCCGGGCACGACACCACGGCCAGCCACTACGAGAACGTCCGGGTGCCCGTCTCCCGCCGCGTCGGCGCCGAGAACCAGGGCTGGCGGCTGATCACCAACCAGCTCAACCACGAGCGGGTCACTCTCGCCGCGCACGGCACCATGGCCGTCCGCGCCCTGCACGACGTCCAGCGCTGGTCCGCGGAGACCGAACTCGCCGACGGCCGCCGGGTGATCGATCTGGCCTGGGTCCGCCGCAAGCTCGCCCAGACCCACACCAGGCTGGAGGCCCTGAAGCTGCTGAACTGGCGGATGGTCGGCGCCGTGCAGGACGGCACCCTGACCCCGCAGGACGCCTCCGCGGTCAAGGTCTACGGCTCCGAGGCCCGCCGGGACGCCTACGCCTGGCTGCTGGAGATCGTCGGCGCGGCGGGCGCCCTGAAGGAGGGCTCGGCGGGCGCGGTGCTCCGGGGCGACCTGGAACGCGGCTACCGCTCCGCGGTCATCTTCACCTTCGGCGGCGGCAACAACGAGATCCAGCGGGAGATCATCTCCTGGCTCGGCCTGGGGATGCCGCGCGTCCGGCGTTAGCCTCGCGGAGCGGGCCGCCTGCTTCGAGAAGGCGCGCCCGCACCTCGCACCCGCGCCCGCACCTCGCACCCGCGCCCGCACCTCGCACCCGCGCCCGCACCTCGCACCCGCGCCCGCACCTCGCGCCCGGAGCCGACGCCCGCGCGGTGGACGACTCCCCGCTCCGCCCCGCTCCGCCGCGCTCCGCGCCACGCGTGCCACCGTCCGGCTCGCCGCGGAACGCGCCCGCCGGCGCACCCCCTCCTCGTCCCGGCGCGCGAAGTGCCGTGGCGGCGCGTGACGCACCTGGCGTACGCCTCCCTGCCCCCGTACGCCCACGAGCTGTGCGGCAGAGCGGCCCCCGCACCCGCCACCGTGACCCGCCGACCGCGCGTCACGGGCACCCTGCTGCGCTCGGTTCCCGCGGGACCGCGCCGGCAACTGCCGCCCGGACGCCGCATCGTCCGCGCCATGTCACGGCTCGGTCCCGGCTCCCGTCCCGCACCGTACAAAGTCGGCCCATAAATCGTCATACTGGGCGGGCCGGGGGAGGGCGGGGCGACCAGCGACGGGGGCGATCGCGGGCGATGGGGGACAGCAGACTCATCCAGGGCCGGTACCGGCTGCTCGAGCTGATCGGGCGGGGCGGCATGGGCGAGGTGTGGCGCGCGCGGGACGAGTCGCTCGGCCGGCAGGTCGCCGTCAAGTGCCTCAAACCGCTCGGGCCGCACCGCGACCGCTCCTTCACCCGCATGCTGCGCGAGCGCTTCCGGCGCGAGGCCCGCGTGGCCGCCGCCCTCCAGCACCGCGGGGTGACCGTCGTCCACGACTTCGGCGAGGCCGACGGCGCCCTGTTCCTGGTCATGGAACTCCTGCACGGCCGCAACCTCTGCCAGCTCCTCGAGGACAACCGGCGTCACCCGCTGGCCGTGCCCGACGTCGTCGACATCGCCGAGCAGGTCGCCGCGGCCCTCGCCTACACCCACGAGCAGGACATCGTGCACCGCGACCTGAAACCCGCGAACATCATGCGGCTGACCGACGGCACGGTGAAGATCTGCGACTTCGGCATCGCCCGCCTGGGCCATGACATCGGCTTCACCGCCCGGCTCACCGGCACGGGCGTCGCCATGGGCACCCCGCACTACATGTCGCCGGAGCAGATCGGTGGCACCGAGGTCGACCAGCGCAGCGACCTGTACTCGCTGGGCTGCGTCCTGTACGAGATCGCCACCGGGGCGCCGCCGTTCGACCTCGACGACGCGTGGGGCATCCTCATCGGCCACCGCGACACCCCGCCGCGCCCACCCCGCAGCACGCGCGCCGAACTCCCCGCCTACCTCGAGACGATCATCCTGGACCTGCTGGCCAAGCGCCCCGAGCAACGCCCGCCCGACGCCCGTGAGGTGGGCCGTCGCATCACCCTGGGGCGCACCGCCCCGGCGTACCCGCCGACCGTGGTGACCCCGCATCCGGTGCTCCGCCCGCCCGAGCCGATCCCCTCCCGCGAGCCGCGCCTGCCGTCCTGGACCCGCTCCATGACCCCCGGCCACCAGGCGGTCGGCGCCGGACCGCGCACCGCCCCGCCGGACGCCGGGGCCGCCCTCACCGGCGAGTGGATCCCACGGCCCGCCGCGGCCGGCGCCTACGGATTCCCGCCGCAGCTCCCGCCGGCACCGTCCGCCCACACGTTCCCGCCGACGCCGTCCACGCATACGTTCCCGCCGACGCCGTCCGCGCACACGCCCCCGTCGGCACCGTCCGGGCGCCTGCTCACCGAGCTGGCCGGACGGCACGACACCGGGCTGAGCCTGGGGCGGCTCGGCCGGTGGGAGGAGGCGGGCGAGGTGCTCCGGGCGGTGGCCGCCGAGCGCGCCCGGCTGCTGGGCCCCGACCACCCCGACACGCTCGCCAGCCGCTACCAGGCCGCCTTCGCCCTCAGCCGCCTCGGCCGCGCCGCCGAGGCGCTGCGCGCCTACCGGCACGTCGCCGCCGGCCTGGCCCGGGCGCTGGGCCCCGACCACCCCGACACCCTCGCCGTCCGTCAGGAAATGGCTTACGCGCTGGGCCAGTTGGATCGTCACGGCGACGCCCACCAGGTGTACCTGCCGGTGCTCGCCGCCCGCGAACGGGTGCTGGGCGCCGACCACCCGGACACCCTGCGCTGCCGACACGACCTCGCCGTCAACCTCAGCAGGCTCGGCCGCCTCCGGGACTCCCACCGCATGGCCCTCGACGTGGCCGCCGCCCGCGAACGGGTGCTCGGCCCCGATCACCCCGACACCCTCGTCACCCGCTGCCAGGTCGCCCGTACCCTCGGCCGGCTGGGCCGCTGGACGGAGGCTGTGTGGACCTACCGCGAGGTCGCCGCCGCCCGCGCCCGCACCCTGGGCCCCGACCACCCCGACACCCTCGCCGCCCGCCACGAGGCCGGCGTCGGCCTCGGCCGCCTCGGCCACGCCGCCGAGGCGCTGACGCTCTACCGCGATCTGATCGACGACCGCGCCCGCGTGCAGGGCCCCGACCACCCGGAGACCCTGCGCGCCCGCCACGGCCTGGGCGTCAGCCTCGGGCAACTGGGCCGCTGGGAGGAGGCCCTCGCCGAGGCCCGCGACGTGGCCGCCGTCCGCGAGCGGGTGCTGGGCCCCGACCACCCGGACACCCTGGTCAGCTACCGGGAGGTCGCCGTGGGCCTGGGCCGGCTGGGCCGCTGGGCGGACGCGCTGGGCGAGTACCGCCGGGTGGCCGCGGCCCGCGAACGGGTCCTGGGCGCCGACCACCCCGACACGCTCGCCGGCCGCCACGACGAGGCCCACTGCCTGCAGCAGCTCGGCCGGGGCGCCGAGGCGGCCGAGCTGTACCGCAGGGCGGCGGTGCTGCGGCAGCGGGGGGCCGCCCCGGGCCGCTGAGCCCGGGGTGCGCCCTGGCCGATCCGGATCACCGCGTGCTACCAAGGACCATGACCGCACACGAGCAAAGCGCCTACGACGTCGTGATCGTCGGCGGCGGCCACAACGGCCTGGTCGCCGCCGCCTACCTGGCCCGCGCCGGACGGTCCGTCCTGGTGCTGGAGCGGCTGGCGGACACCGGCGGCGCGGCGGTCTCCACCCGGCCCTTCGCCGGCCTCGACGCCCGGCTGTCGCGCTACTCGTACCTGGTCAGCCTGCTCCCGCGGAAGATCGTGCGCGATCTCGGCCTGGACTTCCGCGTCCGCGCCCGCACCGTCTCGTCGTACACCCCCGTCGAGCGCGACGGGCGGCCCACCGGGCTGCTCGTGGGCGGCGGCGAGCAGCGCACCCGGGAGGCCTTCGCCCGGCTCACCGGCTCCGACCGCGAGTACCTGGCCTGGCAGCGCTTCTACGGCATGACCGGCCGGGTCGCCGAACGGGTCTTCCCCACCCTCACCGAGCCGCTCCCCACCCGCGAGGAGCTGCGCCGCCGCGTCGACGACGAGGAGGCCTGGCGGATCCTGTTCGAGGAACCGGTCGGCGTGGCGATCGAGGACCGCTTCGACGACGACCTGGTCCGCGGCGTCGTCCTCACCGACGCCCTCATCGGCACCTTCGCCGACGCCCACGACCCGTCCCTGAAGCAGAACCGCTGCTTCCTCTACCACGTGATCGGCGGCGGCACCGGCGCCTGGGACGTCCCCGTCGGCGGCATGGGCGCCCTGACCGACGCCCTGGCCGCCGCGGCGCGCGAGGCGGGCGCCGTCCTCGCCACCGGCCACGAGGCGGTCCGTATCGACACCGACGGCCGCACGGCGGAGATCACCCACCGGACCGCCGACGGCGAGGGCGTCACCGCCGCCCGCCACGTCCTCGTGGGCGCCTCCCCGCGGGAACTGGCCGCGCTCACCGGCGACACCCCGCCCGCCCCCGCCGAGGGCGCCCAGCTGAAGGTGAACATGCTGCTCCAGCGGTTGCCGAGGCTGCGCGACAGCTCCGTCGACCCGCGCGAGGCGTTCTCCGGCACCTTCCACATCGCCGAGGGCTACCGGCAACTCGCCGTCGCCCACGCCCAGGCCGCCTCCGGCGTCCTCCCCGCCGCTCCGCCCTCCGAGATCTACTGCCACTCCCTGACCGACCCGACCATCCTCGGCCCGGATCTCGCCGAACGGGGTTGGCAGACCCTCACCCTCTTCGGCCTGCACACCCCGGCGCGGCTGTTCGAGCGCGACAACGACGCCGCCCGCGAGGAACTGCTGCGCTCGACGCTCGCCCAGCTCGACGCCCACCTCGCCGAGCCGCTCGCCGACTGCCTGGCCACCGACGCCGACGGCCGTCCCTGCATCGAGGCCAAGACCCCGCTCGACCTGGAGCGCGACCTGCGCCTGCCCGGCGGCAACATCTTCCACCGCGAGCTCTCCTGGCCCTACGCCCACCAGGACACCGGGCGCTGGGGCGTCGAGACCCGGCACGCCAACGTGCTGCTGTGCGGCGCGGGCGCGGTACGCGGCGGAGGGGTGAGCGGGGTGCCGGGACACAACGCGGCCATGGCGGTGCTGGAGGCGGCGAGGGACTGACGAGCGCACGGCTGGGACCAGGAGGAGCGCTCCCCCTCGTCCGTCACGCAATCCGGCGGCTCAGGCCCGTGTGCCCGGGGGAGTCCCGCTCCCATTGCCCGCCCAGGGCGGTCAGGGCGGTCAGGGCGAGCCCGGGCGCGACGGTGTCGACTCCGGACGTGTTGCCTGTCGCCTGTGCCAGGAGAGTCTCAGCGGATAGCGTTCCGCCAACTCTTCGTAGCGGCTGCGGACTTCGTGGAGAGGGAGACTTGTCACGGCGCCGTAGGGTCGCAGGGCCGTTTCCTTGATCTCGGTCCGGGGGTCGATACCCGGCGCGAGACCGTCCCGGTCCCTCGACAACAGGATCCTGTTGAGCGGGTCTTTCTCCAGGAGCGCGAGCGACCACAGTGCTGCCCGCCTCTGCTCACCGGTTGCCTCCCGCATGGCGTTCTCCAGGACCCGGGTGGCCTCCGCATCTCCCAGCACCGCCAACGCCGCCGTCGTCTCCGAACCGGGCTCGAGAGGACGCCCCTTCTGCTCGTCCAGCAGCACGTGCAGCGCTCTGCGATCACCGAGCCGACCGAGCGCCACGGCGACCCTCAGACGGGCATCCCCCTCGGTGTCCTCGAGCAGCGCCAGCAGGGGGTCGACGGCGCGCCGGTCGCCGAGCAGCCCCAGCGCCTCGACGGCGTTCAGGTGAGGTGCGCCGTCGGGATGGGTGAGACAGGCCAGCAGGGGCTCTACCGCCCTGGCGTCGCCCAGGCTGCCGAGGATCTCGACGACATGGGCGCGCTGCGGGCCGTCG
This sequence comes from Streptomyces sp. H51, assembly GCF_035656535.1. Taxonomy (NCBI): domain Bacteria; kingdom Bacillati; phylum Actinomycetota; class Actinomycetes; order Kitasatosporales; family Streptomycetaceae; genus Streptomyces; species Streptomyces sp. H51. The sequence goes on along the minus strand of NZ_JAYMHD010000066.1, from coordinate 40,248 downwards.
GCCTGGGCCAGGACCTTCAGCAGGGGTTCCACGGCGCGGGGGTCCCGGAGCCGGCCCAGGGCTGCGATGACGGCGTTGTGCCGTGTGGCGTCGGCGTCGGTCAGGAGCCGCAGCAGCGGATCCACGGCTCTGGGATCACCGATGTCGCCGAGGGCGATGGCCACGTCCGGGTCGGGGCGGCCCGCCGCGTCGGTGACGAGGCGGAGCAGGGGTTCGACTGCTGCCGGGTCGCCGAGCTGGCCGAGGGCTCTCACGACACGGTAGTTCGGTCTGCCGTCGTCGTTGTGCAGCACGCTCAACAAGGGCTTCAACGCCACTGAGCTGTCCATGCGGTTCAGCAGAAGCGCGGCCTCGCGACGCACCTCCTGCTCCTCGTGACGCGTGGCTGAGACCACCGGGTCCAGCGCATGCGGAAAGAGATCGCTGTAGAGTTCCGCGATTTGACGTCGCGTCCGGCTGTTCGCGACTTCGAACTGACCCATCACAGCCGCGGCCATACCCCTGTGTTTCGATGCGGAAGCCGCATCGAAACACCACAGGAGGAAGACGACACCCTCCGGGAGGAGTCCCCCCGAGACGACTGCGTCCGCCAACTGCTGCAGTTCGTCCGCCGAGGGTTCCCAAAGAGGCTTGTGCGAGGACTTGCGAGTCCACCCGAGAGCCCAGGCCGCCGCCGTGGCCTCGCAAGGGCCGCGGGAGAGCATGGAGATCAGCCCTCTCGCCAAGCCGGGGACCATGACGAGCCGCTGGCGGTATCCCGCGTCCATCAGGGCCAGTGCCGCCTCGATCGCCACTTCCGCCCGAGGTTCCTTCAGGAGGCCGACCTGGTTGCGAACCCATGAGCGGACATCGGCATCCGCGGTCGGCGTGGTCTGGCCCAGCGCCTGGGAAGCCGCGCCGGCCAGTCTGTCGACCGCTGAGGGTTCTTCCAACCAGGAGGTGACGATGCTACGGCTGAGAAGGGCGGCCCAACGTGAGATTCCCACTTCCTCGAGCACGGTGTCCGCGGTGGTCCCCGCCGGGCCGGTCCCGTCGCTGTCGGTCAGTGCTGCGACGAACCGTTCGATGATCTCGGCCGCGACCTCCCCGCTGACATTGGGTTCATCGGCGAGGCAGGCGCAGGCCAGCACGGCCCGGGGCCGTGCCGTGGCTGAGGCGTCCTCCCCGGCCAACGGGGTGGAAATCGCCCGGAGAACACCGTCCACGTCGTCGTCGTTGCACGTCATCACGCTGAGTCGGATGGCTTCACGCCAGTTCTCCGCGACGGCGATGTCCTCCTGATCCATCATGGTCGCGAAGGTGGAAGTCTGTGCGGTGAGCGTGGCGATCTGCTCCGCCAGTGATTTGCTGCGGTCACGGCCGGGGTACTTCCCGTCGACGAGAGCCAGTCCGGCGAGGTACTCCTGGAATGTCAGATGCCGGAACTCGTACAGCGGAACCAGGCGGCCGTGATGGCTGATGTGACCGGACTCCACGAGAATCCCGGTCTGTCGTTCCAGCCGGCGCAGGAAGTCCACCGGAGAGCGCCGTCGGACCGCGTGAACGGCAGGGAACTCTTCGCGCATCCGCTCCAGGGTGCCGAGGACCTCGTCCTGCCGGATCTGCTGGACCCCGGCCTCGCACATGGAGTACGCCAGGTACTGCAGCTGCGGGAGTGCCTCGTGCGGATCCATTCGCTCGTCGACGTCACTGCGCCAGTTCAGGAGCACGTCGACGGCCTCCCGGTAGAGGTCGGCCCGACGGCTCGGGAGCTTTCCGACTTTCTTCTTCACCAGCGCCATGGTGGTCAGCAGCATGGGGTTGCCGGTGAGACGCTCGATACGGTCGGTGCTGTGGATGTCGCTGATGAGCTCCTCAGCCGCCGAGTCGCGACGGTTCGGCGGCTCGGTCACCACGCACCAGCGACGGGCGAAGTCGTCCTTGTCCGACGGTGTCAGATCCTGGACCGTGACGTGCTCGAACCCCCGAGTGATCCTCAGTCCCATCTCTCGGTAGCCGACGATCCTGGACGTGACGATGACGGGGGCCTTGGGAAAGGCCACATGTATCTTCTCGACCTTGCGGCAGAACCGGGCCCGCAGGGCGGGATCCGTGATCTCGTCCAGGCCGTCGATCAACAGCAGCACGCGACCGTCGCGCAGGAAATCGAGCAGGAGGGGCGTGAGTTGATCGGCCTCCTGGCGGGAGAGCTCCGAATCGCACAGATGGTGCCGGATCATCTCCTCCAGTGACCCGGTGATCCTCCTGGTGTCCAGGTCGCGGCAGCGGATGAACAGGGGCAGCCAGTCGGTGTCGGGCAGGGTGTCCACATCGGGCAGTTGACTCCAGTCGGGATCGGACTGGAGCCGCAGCAGATATGCGGTGGCGATCCAGCGCAGCAGTGTGCTCTTTCCGGCGCCGGGATCGCCCAGTACCACCAGGTGGTTCGACGCCTGGAGCCGTTCCCCGACCGAGACACGGGATCCGGCGTCCGGCAGGTCGTCCTGATGCAGCTCGTCCTGATGCAGGTCGTCCTGGTGTTTGCGCCGGGCTTCGATGTTCTGCAGCTTCTTGTCGAGATCCTGTGGGTCGATGCTCGGTGGGATGTCCACCGAGACACGCAGAGACACATATAAGCTGCGCAGGAGCAGATTCCTCGTGATCAGCTCACGGTCCCCGATGGGGAAGTTGGCCAGATCGACGATGTCGCACGTCTCGAGCGCGAGTTCCCGATAGCGCTGTTCCAGGTGGTTCAGCTTTCGGCCGGTGCCGGTCTGCTTCCTGGCCGGATAGAACTCCGAGAGTGCTTCGACGAGTTCGGCCATGGCGCCGTGGCGGTCCTGCCAGTACGGGGCGATCTTGCCGTCGAGCGCGAGCGGTTCCAGATAGGCGTCCCTTTCCACCTGGAGCGCGAAGATCCTGCCCCCCTGCCGCCGTGCGGCAGCGACGAGCAGAGCCGCCCAACGGGTCCCGGCGGCCTTGACCGTTCCGCAGAGGACGACCGGGCTGCCTGCGGAGATCGCCTGTGATGCCTTCTCCACCAATCCCTCGCCGACGAGCAGCGTGCCGTGATGGAGTACCTCGTATCCGGCGGCCTCAAGGGGTTCGGCGATCTCGGTGGCCAGGGCTTCCTCGCCGTCCGCATGGGCAATCAGGATCTGGACCACTGAATCTCCCGGAATGGTCAGTGAATCGCCTTCACGAGCTGCGCGAATCCGCGGTCCCAGTCATCGGACAGATCCGCGTACCGGAGGTCGGAGAGGATCGCCGGGGCCGAACCGCCGAACTTCACCGGAAGTATGCGCACGCGGTGGCCCTCCATCTGGCGGTGGAGGGCCGACATCCACTCGCGGGTGACCCAGGGGCTCATGACACCGGACGCCGAATAGCACAGCACCAGATAGGAGGTGCCTTCGAGCCCGGCGTCCATGCGTTCCACGACGGAATCGCCGATTCCGATCTCCCATTCGTCGAACCACACGTTGTGGCCGACGGTGGAGAGCTCCTCTGCGAGCCGGCGGGCGGCGGACGCGTCGACCTTGCGATGACTGATGAAAACGTTCGCCATTCCCACCGTTCCTGTCCATGTGATACCGACACATGCTACCCACCGATCCCTTTGCCGGGGTCACGTCAGGGGAGGCCGGGCGGTGGTGCCGCCCGCGCGTCAGGTGGACATCGCGGCCCACGTACGGCGGTCGGTCGTGTGCCGCCGGAGGGGCATCGGCTGCCGGTGCGCGGGGAGGTGTGCCGGAAGCCGGTGCCGGCCGGACCGGACCGTCGCCTTCGGGAGACGTTCGAGCAGGGGGCGGGCAGGCAGAAAACTGACAGCCCATCAGAAAAACCTCTTCCGTCGTCCGGAGGACTGCGGCATCCTGCGCCTCATGCAGACGGAGCTGAGCAACCAACTGGGAGTCGAGCACGCCGTCTTCGGCTTCACGCCGTTCCCCGCCGTCGCCGCGGCCATCAGCCGGGCCGGCGGCTTCGGGGTGCTCGGGGCGGTCCGCTACACGGCCCCCGACGACCTCAAGCGCGACCTCGACTGGATCGAGGCGCACGTCGGCGGCAGGCCCTACGGGCTGGACGTCGTCATGCCCGCGAAGAAGGTCGAGGGCGTCACCGAGGCCGACGTCGAGGCGATGATCCCCGACCGGCACCGGCGGTTCGTCGAGGACACCCTCGCCGAGTACGGCGTCCCCGAGTTCCCCGAGGGGGAGGCGTCCGGCTGGCGCATCACCGGCTGGATGGAGCAGGTGGCCCGCACCCAGCTCGACGTCGCCTTCGACTATCCGATCCGGCTGCTCGCCAACGCCCTCGGCTCGCCGCCCGCCGACGTCGTGGCCCGCGCGCACGAGCGGGGCGTGCTCGTCGCCGCGCTCGCGGGCAGTGCCCGGCACGCCCGCAAGCACAAGGCGGCCGGCATCGACGTGGTCGTCGCGCAGGGCTACGAGGCCGGCGGCCACACCGGCGAGATCGCCACCATGGTGCTCACGCCCGAGGTCGTGGACGCCGTCGACCCGCTGCCCGTGCTGGCCGCCGGAGGCATCGGCAGCGGACGGCAGGCGGCCGCCGCCCTCGCCCTCGGCGCCCAGGGCGTGTGGCTGGGCTCCGTCTGGCTGACCACCACCGAGGCCGACCTCACCTCGCCCGGACTCACCCGGAAACTGCTCGCGGCCGGCTCCGGCGACACCGTCCGCTCCCGCGCCCTGACCGGCAAGCCCGCCCGTCAGCTGCGCACCGCGTGGACCGACGCCTGGGACGACCCCGAAGGGCCCGGCGCCCTGCCGATGCCCTTGCAGGGGCTGCTCGTCGCCGACGCCGTCTCCCGCATCCAGAGGTACGAGGTCGAGCCGCTGCTGGGCACGCCCGTCGGTCAGATCGTCGGCCGGATGACCAGCGAACGCAGCGTCCAGGCCGTCTTCGACGACCTCACCCGCGGCTTCGAGGAGGCCGTCGACCGCGTCAACCGCATCGCCGGAAGGAGCGGCACATGACGAGCACGTCCAAGAGCACCCCCACGAGCACGCCCCCCGCCGGTTTCTGGGCCCAGGCCGCCGCCGACCCGGACCGCGCGGTCCTCGTCGCCCCCGACGGCGAGGAGTGGAGCGCCGGTCGCCTGCACGCCGCCGCCAACCGGCTCGTCCACGGCCTGCGCGAGGCCGGCCTGGAGCGCGGCGACGCCTTCGCCGTCGTGCTGCCCAACGGCGTCGAGTTCCTCACCGCCTACCTGGCCGCCACCCAGGCCGGCTTCTACCTGGTGCCGGTCAACCACCACTTCGTCGGCCCCGAGATCGCCTGGATCGTCGCCGACTCCGGCGCCAAGGTGCTGATCGCCCACGAACGGTACGCGGACCCCGCACGCCACGCGGCCGACGAGGCGGGCCTCGCGGCCACCCACCGGTACGCCGTCGGCGAGGCCGAGGGCTTCCGGCCGTACCGCGAACTCCTCGACGGACGACCGGAGTCACCGCCCGCGGCTCGCACCATGGGCTGGGTCATGAACTACACCTCCGGCACCACGGGCCGCCCGCGCGGCATCCGCCGCCCGCTGCCCGGCAAGGCCCCCGAGGAGGCCTACCTCGGCGGGTTCCTCGGCATCTTCGGCATCAAGCCGTTCGACGACAACGTCCACCTGGTCTGCTCGCCGCTGTACCACACCGCCGTGCTCCAGTTCGCGGGCGCGTCCCTGCACATCGGCCACCGCGTCGTCCTGATGGACAAGTGGACGCCGGAGGAGATGCTGCGGCTGATCCAGACCCACCGGTGCACCCACACCCACATGGTCCCGACCCAGTTCCACCGCCTGCTCGCCCTCCCGGAGGAGGTCCGGCGCTCCTACGACGTGTCGTCGATGCGGCACGCCATCCACGGCGCCGCGCCCTGCCCCGACCACGTGAAGCGGGCGATGATCGACTGGTGGGGCCCCTGCGTGGAGGAGTACTACGCGGCCAGCGAGGGCGGCGGGGCCTTCGCCACGGCGGAGGACTGGCTGAAGAAGCCCGGCACCGTCGGCAGGGCCTGGCCGATCAGCGAACTCGCCGTCTTCGGCGAGGACGGCGACCGGCTGCCGCCCGGCGAACTCGGCACGGTCTACATGAAGATGGCCACCGGCGGCTTCTCGTACCACAGGGACGAGGACAAGACCCGCAGGAACCGCATCGGTGACTTCTTCACCGTCGGCGACCTCGGCCTCCTCGACGAGGACGGCTACCTGTTCCTGCGCGACCGCAAGATCGACATGATCATCTCGGGCGGGGTCAACATCTACCCGGCCGAGATCGAGTCCGTGCTGCTGTCCCACCCCGCCGTCGCCGACGCGGCCGTGTTCGGCGTCCCGCACGACGACTGGGGCGAGGAGGTCAAGGCGGTCGTGGAAGCGGCCCCCGGACACGCGCCCGGCCCGGACCTCGCCGCCGCGATCCTCGACCACTGCGCCGGGCGGCTGGCCGGCTACAAACGGCCCAGCAGCGTCGACTTCGTCCCCGAGCTGCCCCGCGACCCCAACGGCAAGCTGTACAAGCGGCGGCTGCGGGAGCCGTACTGGAAGGGGCGCACCCGCCAGGTGTGACATGCGGCGCCGTCCGCCGCGGCCACGGTCGCGCGTCTTGACCGCGTCCCGCGGCGGCCCGAAGATCATGTGCCATGACTCAGGGAAACGGCAGCACGGTCGACGGAGTGCTGCGGCGCAGCGCCCGGCGCACGCCCGCGCGCATCGCGATCGAGTACGGCGAGCGCACCTGGACGTACGGCGAACTCGACGACGCCGTCTCCCGCGCGGCGACCGTCCTGCTCGACGAGGGCCTCGCGCCCGGCGACCGGGTCGCCGCCTACGGCCACAACTCCGACGCCTACCTCATCGGCTTCCTCGCCTGCGCCCGGGCGGGCCTGGTGCACGTGCCGGTCAACCACAACCTCACCGGCGACGACCTCGCGTACCTCCTCGGCCAGTCCGGCAGCTCCCTGGTCCTCACCGATCCCGGGCTCGCGGAGCGGCTCGGCGGCGACCTCCGCACGCTGCTCCTGCGCGACTCCGACGACTCCCTGCTGGGACGACTGGCCACGGCCTCCGCGTACGACGGTCCCGAACCGCGCAGCGAGGACCTGGTGCAGCTGCTGTACACCTCGGGGACGACCGCTCTGCCCAAGGGCGCGATGATGACCCACCGCGCCCTGGTGCACGAGTACCTGAGCGCGATCACCGCCCTCGACCTGAGCGCCGGGGACCGCCCCGCGCACGCCCTCCCGCTCTACCACTCGGCGCAGATGCACGTCTTCCTGCTGCCCTACCTCGCGGTCGGCGCCACCAGCACCGTCCTCGACGCGCCCGACGGCGACCGGCTGTTCGACCTGATCGAGGCCGGCCGCGTGGACAGCCTGTTCGCCCCGCCCACCGTGTGGATCGGGCTGTCCAACCGCCCCGACTTCGCCACCCGCGACCTCAGCGGCCTGCGCAAGGCGTACTACGGCGCCTCGATCATGCCGGTGCCGGTCCTGGAGCGGCTCCGGGAGCGGCTGCCGGAGCTGGCCTTCTACAACTGCTTCGGGCAGAGCGAGATCGGCCCGCTGGCCACCGTGCTCGCCCCCGACGAGCACAAGGGCCGCATGGACTCCTGCGGCCGGCCCGTGCTGTTCGTCGACGCCCGCGTGGTCGACGAGGACGGCAAGGACGTCCCCGACGGCACGCCCGGGGAGATCGTCTACCGCTCCCCGCAGCTGTGCGAGGGCTACTGGGACAAGCCCGAGGAGACGGCCGCGGCCTTCCGTGACAGCTGGTTCCACTCCGGGGACCTGGCGGTCCGCGACGCGCACGGCTACTACACGATCGTCGACCGGGTGAAGGACGTCATCAACTCCGGCGGCGTGCTGGTTGCCTCGCGGCAGGTCGAGGACGCCCTCTACACCCACCCGGCGGTCGCCGAGGTGGCCGTGGTCGGCCTTCCCGACGAGAGGTGGATCGAGGCGGTCACCGCGTTCGTCGTGCCGCGCGAGGAGGTCACCGAGGACGGACTGATCGCCCACACACGGGAGAGACTCGCCCACTTCAAGGCGCCCAAGCGGGTGCTGTTCGTGGACGAGCTGCCCCGCAACGCCAGCGGCAAGATCCTCAAGCGCGAACTGCGGGACCGCTTCGCCGGGTGACGCCGGAAGGCGTACGAAGCGGAGCGCTACCGGGGCCGCAGGTCCACGATGCGGCGGATCTTGCCCACCGACCGCTCCAGCGACTCCGGTTCGACGATCTCCACGGCGACCGACACCCCGATGCCGTCCTTCACGGCCGCCGCGATGGCCCCGGCCGCGGCCTGCCGGGACTCCGGGCCCGCCTCGGGCCGGGCCTCCGCGCGCACCGTCAGGGCGTCCAGGCGGCCCTCGCGGGTCAGCCGCAGCTGGAAGTGGGGCGCGACGCCGGGCGTGCGCAGCACGATCTCCTCGATCTGCGTGGGGAACAGGTTCACCCCACGCAGGATCACCATGTCGTCGCTGCGCCCGGTGACCTTCTCCATCCGCCGGAACACCCGGGCGGTGCCGGGCAGCAGCCGCGTCAGGTCCCTCGTCCGGTAGCGGACGACCGGCATCGCCTCCTTGGTGAGCGAGGTGAAGACCAGCTCGCCCTCCTCGCCGTCCTGGAGCACCTCCCCGGTGATCGGGTCGACGATCTCCGGATAGAAGTGGTCCTCCCAGATGTGCAGGCCGTCCTTGGTCTCCAGGCACTCCTGCGCCACGCCCGGCCCCATGACCTCCGACAGCCCGTATATGTCGACGGCGTCGATCGCGAACCGTTCCTCGATCTCCCGGCGCATCCGCTCCGTCCACGGCTCCGCGCCGAAGATCCCCACCCGCAGGGAGGTGCTCCGCGGATCGACGCCCTGCCGCTCGAACTCGTCCAGGATGGTCAGCATGTACGACGGCGTCACCATGATGATCTGCGGTTCGAGGTCCCGGATCAGCTGCACCTGACGGGCCGTCATGCCGCCGGACGCGGGGATGACCGTACAGCCCAGCCGCTCGGCGCCGTAGTGGGCGCCGAGGCCGCCGGTGAACAGTCCGTACCCGTAGGCCACGTGCACCTTGTCGCCGGGCCGCCCGCCGGCCGCCCTGATCGAGCGGGCCACCATGTCCGACCACAGGGACAGGTCGCCGTCGGTGTACCCGACGACCGTGGGGCGTCCGGTGGTGCCGCTGGAGGCGTGGATGCGGCGGATGCGGTCCTGGGGGACGGCGAACATCCCGTACGGGTAGTTCTCGCGCAGGTCCGCCTTGGTGGTGAACGGGAAAAGGGACAGGTCGGCGAGGGAGCGGCAGTCGTCCGGGTGGACGCCGGCCTTCTCGAACGACTGCCGGTAGAACGGCACGTGGTCGTAGGCGTGCCGCAGCGAGGCCCGCAGCCGCTGGAGTTGCAGCGCGCGCAGCGCCTGAGCGTCGAGCCGTTCTCCCGCGTCCAGCGGCTCCGTCGCGTCCACCATGGGGAATTCTCCCTCGCCAACCACATCATTCCGGACGACCGATCATTCGGTCGTGCTGTTCGGGATCAGTAATCCAGGACGCCGTGGCCCAGGGCAAGGGGTGTGACACGACTTTCTGGGCGCGCCGCGGCCCGCCGCGCGGCGCACCCCGCGACCGCCGCACACCAGGACGGGGGCCTGGCGGCAACGCCGTTCAGCCTCCGCCGGACGCCCCCGGACGTGCCCGCCGCGCCCAGCGGTCCCGCCGGTCCCGCACCGATGGGCCCGGGGTGCGCCGCCGAACGGCGAACGCGCTCACTGAGACGCGACCCAGATCAGGTCACAGACCCTGATCTGCTGTTCCTCCGGATAGATGCTGTAGTTGAAAAAGACGGGGTCGTTGGGGACGGGGAGGCTGTACCAGGTCACGCCACGAATGGTCATGGGCAGGCCCGGAGGCGGGTTGGCGGATTCCACCGCGCTGCCGACCTCCAGCGCCAGGGCCCGGAGAAACCGGACGATGTTGTCGTGGAGGTCGACGTGGCCCGCGTCGCGCATCTGGCTGAGCACCTTGGAGGCGGTCACCTGGGTGACCGCCGTCCAGCCTTTCGAAACCGGCTGCATCAGTCTTCCGCCTCCGGCAGTTCGACGAGCCCCACCGCGGCGACGGTGTCGTCGAGGCGCTGGTCCCGTTCGGGCACCGCCTCGAACATGGCCTCGAGCCACCATGTGGTCATCACCGTGTCCAGTGCGTCGCCTTGTCCGGCGCGTGCCACGGCGGCGTGAAACTCTTCGCGCCGCCCGGCGGGCAGGGCGTCGTGGATGGCGGAGACGGTGCGGGGAATCGCCTGTACACGGGGGTCGCCGTGCGATCCAGCATTCACTCGAATTTCGCATCCTCACAGCTCGAATGATCCAGCGGCCACGCTACGCGGGCAGTGCGCGTCGGCGGGCCGAAACGGGTCATCTTGCTCCCGGTTCCGTTCTGGCCAAAGCCTGCGTCCGGGGCGCGCTCCGTCGGCGGCAACGCGCGGTCGAAGGCCGACTCGTACGCTGTCCCGCGCCCGCCGCCCGGACGCCCGCCGCCGCGCTCACCCCCGGTGCGGTCCGTACGCCGTCAGGAAGCGGTCGCGGAAGGTGTCCATGCCCCACTCGGGGGCGTCGGGGGCCGGCCGGAGTCCGTCCGTCCAGCCCCAGTCGGAGATGCGGTCCAGGACCTTCTGGTCCCGGGCGACCAGGGTGACCGGCACGTCCTTGCCGGTGTCGCCCGCGGTGACCGTCGGGACGGGCTGGTGGTCGCCGAGGAAGACGAGCACCGTGTCGTCGTCGCCGTAGCGCCGGACCCACTCCGTCAGGCTGTGCAGCGAGTACGCGATGGCGTTCTTGTACTCGGTGCGCACGCTCTCCGGGTTCTTCCAGACCTCCTTGGGGTCCTTGCCCTGCTTCTTGACGCGGTGGAAGACCGAGCCGTCGCCGAGGTCGTTCCAGTCGATCATGCGGGCGATCGGGGCCCACGGGTTGTGGCTGGAGGCCAGGATGATCTCCGCCATGATCGGTCCCCGGTCCTTCTTCCCGTGCTCCAGACGCTGGAAGGCCTCCAGGCTGAACTGGTCCGGGACGGGCGTCCAGCTGAAGTAGGGGCCGTGGTAGCCGAGGTGCTCGGAGTCGTAGATGTGGTCGAGCCCGAAGAACTTCCCCTCCGGCCACGCCCTGCGCACCCCCGGCATGATGCCGACCGTGCGCCAGCCGCCGCTCTTGCGGAAGTAGCTGGTCAGCGTCGCGCGGTCGCTGGTCGTCAGGGAGCGGTAGCGCTGCTGGTTCTTGATCCACAGGCCGGACAGGAACGTCGAGTGGGCGAGCCAGCTGCCGGCGCCCGACACCGGTGACCTCAGCCAGGCGCTGCGCGAGGCGAACCCGGCCGCCTTCAGGTCGGCGGTGCCCTGGTCGAGGACCGCGTCGACGTCCGGCGTCATCGCCGGGTCCTCGATCGCCGTGCGGCCGTAGCTCTCGATGAAGGTGAACAGGACGTCCTTGCCCCGCAGTCCGGTCAGCAGCTGGTCGGGCGGGGTGTCGGCGAAGGCGTCGACGGCGGCCTGCCGCTGGAAGACGCGCGCGTCCGCGAGCCCCGCCCGCACCTGGTCGACGCGGTTGCCGACCAGGTCGGCGTCGATCTTCGAGGCGACCGGCACGCCGCCCGTGAACTGCACGCCGAGGGTGACGCAGGTGATCCACGCCGTGCCCAGGACCAGTGTGGTCCGGGCGGCCGTCGGGCGGTGACGGACCATCAGGTCGGTCAGCCGTACGACGGCGAGCGTCGTCAGCGCCGGCACGGCGGCGACGAGGACGATCACCGCGACGACCGCCAGCACCTCGCCGGTCCCGCCGAACGACTCCTTCACCCATTCGGCGGCGCCGGCGAGCAGGATCCAGTCGAGGACCAGGTCGAAGGGGCGCGACAGCACGGAGTAGAACCCCATGTCGACGAACTTCACCACCGTGACCAGGCCGAGCAGCACACCCCCGGCGACCGCCGCGGCGCGCCGGAACCGCGGCGGCAGCGCCAGCAGCAGACCGGCCAGGAGGACACCCTCGGCGGGGATGCGCAGGAACGCCTCGACGGTGAGGCGGTCGAGCCGGTTCGGCACGAGGAGGGCGGACAGCACCAGCACGGCGGCCAGAACGGTGATCCCGACGGTCACGCCCCGCGCGGTACGGGGGTACCTGCGCCGCCACCCGAACAGCCCGGCGCGGTCACCGGCGACGGGGCGGGGACCGGCCGCCTCGGCGGACGCTTCGGTTCCGGCGACCGCTACGGCTTCGGTGACCGCTACGGCTTCGGGGGGCGGGTCGGCTTCGGGGGTCGGGCCGGCTTCGGGGGCAACGGTCTCGGGCGGTCCGTCCTTGTCACCGGGCGGCTCCGGCGTGTCACCGGGCGGCTCAGGCCGGTCACCAGGCGTCGTACCGGCGTCGGCGTCGGCGTCGGCGTCGGTGTCGGAGCCGGAGGCGGCGTGCGGGAGCTGAGGAGGGGGCGTGAGGTGCGACACCCGTTGGTCCTTCCGTGCTGGAGCCCGAGAACGGCGCGGCGAACCGGACCCGCAGGGCCGGGCCGCCGACCTCCGTACGGCCCCGCGCAACCCGCCGTTCAGACGCCCGGGTCAACCGCGCGCAAAGAGTACGCCCGTCCCGGCCTCCGGCCCGCCCCGCCGCGGTGCCCCCGGCCGGCCTACCGGTCCGCCGCCACCGCCACCTCCCGGGCCCACCGGTAGTCCGCCTTGCCGCTGGGTGACCGCTGTATCGCCTCCGTGATCACCAGCTGGCGCGGGATCTTGTACCCGGCGAGGTGGGAGCGGCAGTGCGTCTGGATGTCCGCCAGGGACGGCCGCCGCGCGCCCGCGCGCAGCTGGACGACGGCCGCCACATGACTGCCCCACTGCGCGTCCGGCACTCCGGCCACCAGCGCGTCGTAGACGTCCGGATGCGACTTGAGCGCCTCCTCGACCTCCTCCGGGTACACCTTCTCCCCGCCGGTGTTGATGCACTGCGAACCCCGCCCGAGGACGGTGACGACGCCGTCCTGGTCGACGGTGGCCATGTCGCCGAGCAGCACCCACCGCCTGCCGTCCTTCTGGAAGAACGTCTCGGCGGTTTTCCGCGGGTCGTTGTAGTAGCCGAGCGGTACGTGGCCGCTCTGGGCGACGCGGCCCACCTCCCCGACGGCGACCGGTTCGCGGGTCGCCGGGTCGACGACGCGCGTACGGGAGTTGACGCGGACCCGGAAGCCGCGGACCGGGCCGGAGTCCTCGGTCGCCGTGCCGTTGAAGCCGGACTCCGAGGAGCCGAAGTTGTTCAGGAGCACGGCGTTCGGCAGCAGCGCGCGGAACTGCCGGCGCACGGTGTCCGACAGGGCCGCCCCGGACGACGACACGCTGAACAGGGACGAGCAGTCCGTGCCGTTCAGAGGTCCCTCCAGGGCGTCGAGCAGCGGGCGCAGCATCGCGTCGCCCACCAGCGACACGCTGGTGACCTTCTCCCTCTCGATCGTCCGCAGCACCTCCTCGGGCACGAACTTGCGGTGGATCACGACCCGTTGCCCGAAGTTGAAGCCGATGAAGGAGGTGAGGGTGGACGTGCCGTGCATCAGCGGGGGCGTCGGGAAGAAGGTGATGCCGCTGCCGCCGGCCGCGACCCGTTCGGCCAGCTCCTCCGGCCTCGCGACCGGCTCACCGGTCGGCGCGCCCCCGCCCAGTCCGGCGAAGAACAGGTCCTCCTGACGCCACATCACCCCCTTGGGCATGCCGGTGGTGCCGCCGGTGTAGATGATGAACTGGTCGTCGCCCGAGCGCCGCGGAAAGCCCCGGCCGGGCGATCCGGCCGCCTCGGCGTCGGCGAACGGCACCGCGTCCACCTCCTCGGCCGCCGGGGCGCCCACCCGCACCAGGTGCCGCAGCCCGCCGGCCCGCGGCCGGACCGCCGCCACCCGGTGCTCGAACTCGGCGTCGAAGACCAGCGCCGCCAGATCCGCGTCCCGGTAGAGGTAGGCCAGCTCCTCCTCGACGTAGCGGTAGTTGACGTTGACCGGTACGACGCGTGCCTTGAGGCAGCCCAGCACCGTCTGCAGGTACTCCACCCCGTTGTACAGGTGCAGCCCGAGGTGCTCGCCGGGGCGTATCCCGCTGTCGGTCAGGTGGTGGCCGATCCGGTCGGCCGCCGCGTCCAGCTCCGCGTAGGTCAGCCGGCGTTCGGCGCCCGTGCCGGGGTGGTCGGCGTACACGAGCGCCTCGCGGTCGGGGACCGCGTCGACGACCGACTCGAACAGGTCGGCAAGGTTGAACTCCACCGCTCCTCCTGACCCCGGCAGGCATGACGAAGAAAGGCGCGTCCATCGGTTCGCCGGTCATCAGAGCAAACGGCGGAGCAACTGGGAAGGGATTGCGCAGCAGAAATCTGACTGGCTGTCAGAAAACTCTTGTACTGGCCGCCCGACTCCTGCAACCTGTTCTCGTTCCGCAGACGGGAGGACGGCAATGGGCGGCACCGAACACCTCACCGTGCGGCGCGAAGGCGCCACACTCGTGCTCACGCTCAACAGGCCCGAGGCGAGGAACGCGCTCTCGCTGCCCCTGCTCGTCGGCCTGTACGACGGCTGGCTGGAGGCGGACGAGGACGACACGGTCCGCTCGATCGTGCTCACCGGAGCCGGCGGCACCTTCTGCGCCGGCATGGACCTCAAGGCGCTGGCCGGCCAGGGCATGACGGGCGAGCACCACCGCGAACGCCTCAAGGCCGACCCCGACCTGCACTGGAAGGCGATGCTGCGCCACCATCGCCCCCGCAAACCGGTGATCGCCGCGGTCGAGGGGTACTGCGTGGCGGGCGGCACCGAGATCCTCCAGGGCACCGACATCCGCGTGGCGGGCGAGTCGGCGACGTTCGGGCTGTTCGAGGTCCGCCGCGGACTGTTCCCGATCGGCGGTTCCACGGTCCGCCTGCAGCGCCAGATCCCGCGCACCCACGCCCTGGAGATGCTGCTCACCGGCCGCTCCTACACCGCCCACGAGGCCGCCGCCATCGGCCTGATCGGGCACGTCGTCCCCGACGGCACCGCCCTCGCCAAGGCGCTGGAGATCGCCGAGCAGATCAACGCCTGCGCCCCGCTGGCCGTCGAGGCGGTCAAGGCGTCGGTGTACGAGACCGCCGACCTGACCGAGACCGACGGCCTGGCGGCCGAACTCGCCCGCGGCCGGCCGGTCTTCGACACCGCCGACGCCAAGGAGGGCGCCCGCGCCTTCACCGAGAAGCGGCCCCCCGTCTACAAGCGCGCCTGACGGCCGGCGGCCCCGCGCGCACCGACGGCCGACGCCTCTCGCGCGCCCGCCCCCGACGTCCCCCGCGCGTCCGCCCCCGACGTCCCCCGCGCGCCCGACCCGTTGAAGGAGACCGGGCATGCCCGAAGTCCTCAAGGCCCCCCTCACCCTCGAATTCCCCTTCACCCGCTCCCTCGGCCCGGTCCAGAGCGCCTTCCTCACCGGACTGCGCGAACGGGTCGTCCTCGGCGTCCGCACCGGCGACGGCCGCACCCTCGTCCCGCCCGTCGAGTACGACCCCGTCACCGCCGAGGAGATCCGCGACCTCGTCGAGGTCGCCCCCACCGGCACGGTCACCACCTGGGCCTGGAACCACCGGCCCCGCCGCGGACAGCCCCTGGACACCCCCTTCGCCTGGGTCCTGGTCCGCCTGGACGGCGCCGACACCGCCCTCCTGCACGCCCTCGACGCCCCCGGCCCCGACGCCGTGCGCACCGGCATGCGCGTCCGCGTCCGCTGGGCCCGGGAGCGCACGGGGGCCATCACCGACATCGCCTGCTTCGAGCCGT
Source organism: Streptomyces sp. H51 (assembly GCF_035656535.1). NCBI lineage: Bacteria > Bacillati > Actinomycetota > Actinomycetes > Kitasatosporales > Streptomycetaceae > Streptomyces > Streptomyces sp. H51. The sequence goes on along the minus strand of NZ_JAYMHD010000066.1, from coordinate 24,456 downwards.
ACGACGGCGCGGCGGCACCGCCCGGCGGCCACACCGGCGAGTTCGCCGACCCGGTCACCGGCATCGTCGCCCCCGCCCGCCTCGACTACACCTACTCGCCCGGCCGCGCCCAGACCGCCTACATCACCGCGCTGGCCGGACGGCGGACCGTCGGCGAGCGCTGCCCGTCCTGCCGCAAGGTGTACGTCCCGCCCAGGGGCGCCTGCCCCACCTGCGGCGTCGCCACCGCGGAACAGGTCGAGGTCGGCCCGCGCGGCACCGTCACCACCTTCTGCATCGTCAACATCAAGGCGAAGAACCTCGACATCGAGGTGCCCTACGTCTACGGGCACATCGCCCTCGACGGCGCCGACCTCGCGCTGCACGGCCGCATCGGCGGCATCCCGTACGACCAGGTGCGGATGGGCCTGCGGGTGGAACCGGTGTGGACCGACGGGGCCCGCCACCCCGACCACTACCGGCCCACCGGCGAGCCCGACGCGGACTACGAGACGTACAAGGAGCTGCTGTGACGCGGGACATCGCGGTCGTCGCCTTCGCGCAGACCGGCCACCGCCGCACCACCGACGACCTCTCCGAGGTCGAGATGCTCATGCCGGTGCTGCACGACGTCCTCGGACGGACCGGCCTGAAGACCGCCGACATCGGCTTCACCTGCTCCGGCTCCAGCGACTACCTGGCCGGCCGCGCCTTCTCCTTCACCCTCGCCCTCGACGGCGTCGGCGCCTGGCCGCCGATCTCCGAGTCGCACGTCGAGACGGACGGCGCCTGGGCCCTGTACGAGGCCTGGACGAAACTGCTCACCGGCGACGCGGACACCGCCCTCGTCTACTCCTACGGCAAGTCCTCGCCCGGCCCGCTGCGCGACGTCCTGACCCGGCAGCTCGACCCCTACTACATGGCCCCCCTCTGGCCCGACTCCGTCGCCCTGGCCGCCCTCCAGGCGCAGGCGCTCATCGACGCCGGAGAGACCGACGAGCCCGCGCTCGCCGCCATCGCCGCCCGCAGCCGCGCGGACGCGGCCGGCAACCCGCACGCCCAGCTGCGCGGCCCGAAACCGCAGGGCGACTACCTGGTACGCCCGCTGCGCACCGGCGACTGCCCGCCCGTCGGCGACGGCGCCGCCGCCGTGCTCCTCGCGGCCGGGGAACGGGCCCGGGAGCTGTGCCCGCGGCCGGCCTGGATCCGCGGCATCGACCACCGGGTCGAGGCGCACTCCCTCGGCGTGCGCGACCTGACCGACTCGCCCTCCGCCCGGCTGGCGGCCGAGCACGCCGGCGCCTTCGAACGGCCGGTCGACACCGCCGAACTGCACGCGCCGTTCACCTCCCAGGAGGTCGTCCTGCGCAAGGCTCTGCGGCTCGGCGACGGCGTACGCGTCAACCCGTCCGGGGGCGCCCTCGCCGCCAACCCGGTCATGGCCGCCGGGCTGATCCGCGTCGGCGAGGCCGCCGCCGCCGTCCACCGCGGCGAGTCCGACCGGGCCCTGGCCCACGCCACGTCCGGACCCTGTCTGCAGCAGAACCTGGTCGCCGTACTCGAAGGGGAGCGCCGATGAGCAAGGAGCCCGTGGCCGTCGTGGGCGTCGGCCAGACCCGGCACGCGGCGGCCCGCCGTGACGTGTCGATCGCCGGACTCGTCCGGGAGGCGGCCCGGCGCGCCCTGGACGACGCCGAGCTGGCGTGGGCCGACATCGACGCCGTCGTCATCGGCAAGGCACCCGACTTCTTCGAGGGCGTGATGATGCCCGAGCTGTACCTCGCCGACGCCCTCGGCGCGGTCGGCAAGCCGATCCTGCGGGTGCACACCGCGGGCTCGGTCGGCGGCTCCACCGCCCTCGTCGCCGCGGGCCTCGTCGCCGCCCGGGTCCACGGCACCGTGCTGACCCTGGCCTTCGAAAAGCAGTCCGAGTCCAACGCCATGTGGGGCCTGTCGCTGCCCATCCCGTTCCAGCAGCCCCTGCTCGCGGGCGCGGGCGGCTTCTTCGCCCCGCACGTGCGCGCGTACATCCGGCGCAGCGGCGCCCCCGACACGGTCGGCTCGCTGGTGGCGTACAAGGACCGGCGGAACGCGCTGAAGAACCCGTACGCGCACCTGCACGAACACGACATCACCCTGGAGAAGGTCCAGGCGTCGCCCATGCTGTGGGACCCCATCCGCTACTCCGAGACCTGCCCGTCCTCCGACGGCGCCTGCGCGATGGTGCTCACCGACCGCGCGGGAGCGGCCCGCGCCCCGCGCCCCGCCGCCTGGATGCACGGCGGCGCGATGCGCAGCGAGCCCACCCTCTTCGCCGGCAAGGACGCCGTGTCGCCGCGGGCCGGCCGGGACTGCGCCGCCGACGTCTACCGGCAGGCCGGCATCACCGACCCGCGCCGGGACATCGACGCCGTCGAGATGTACGTGCCGTTCTCCTGGTACGAGCCCATGTGGCTGGAGAACCTCGGCTTCGCCGACGAGGGCGAGGGCTGGAAGCTCACCGAGTCGGGGGTGACCGAACTGGACGGCGACCTGCCGGTCAACATGTCGGGCGGCGTGCTCTCCAGCAATCCCATCGGCGCCTCCGGCATGATCCGCTTCGCGGAGGCGGCCCTCCAGGTGCGCGGACAGGCCGGGGAACACCAGGTGCCGGGGGCCAGGCGGGCACTCGGGCACGCCTACGGCGGCGGATCGCAGTTCTTCTCGATGTGGCTGGTCGGCTCCGAGCCGCCCGACTCCTGACGGGCCGGGCGAAGCGCCCCCTCGCACGGCCTGTCGGTGGCCGGAGCCGATCGCTAGGCTGGCCGCGGACGACGCACATCGGGAGGAGCACGGACGTGGCCGAGAGCACCATCCAGCAGCAGTCGCCGCCGGCGGGCTGGGACAAGCCGGAGCTTGACCTCAGCAACGCCGAGTGGCACTCGAGCAGCCGTGGCCTGGGAGATGTCCAGATCGCCTTCGTCGAGGGATTCATCGCGATGCGCAACAGCGGCCGCCCGGAGAGCCCCTCCTTGATCTTCACCCCCGCGGAGTGGGGTGCCTTCGTGTCGGGCGCGAGGGAGGGTGAGTTCGACCTCACGTGAGCCGGCGGAGGGTGTTCCGCGCGTATTTCCGGACACGCGACCATCAGTACTCTCCCGGGGCCGCGCCTGAGCGAGGCTGGTTCCGGGAGGAAGGCCGCAACCCGGAGACGAGGAACTCATGAACACCCTGCCGGTCATCGCGGCGGTCGACGGTTCGGACCACAGCCTGCGCGCCCTGGACTGGGCCCTGGACGCCGCCCGCAGACGCGGGGCGCCGCTGCGGGTGGCCCACGTGCGGCAGTATGCCGCCTGGGCCCGGCCCGACGTCCTGGCCGCCGGCCCGCCGGACGCGGAGCAGGATCCCGTGCTCGACCAGGTCCGCGCCCGCCTGGCGGAACGGACCGGCGGGCCGGACGTCGAGTACGTCGGGCTCGACGGTCCCACCGGCGTCCTGCTGCCCGGACTGGGCTCCGGCGCGCAGTTGCTGGTGCTCGGCTCCCGGGGCCGCGGCGGCTTCGCCGGGCTGCTGCTCGGCTCCAACGGCATGGCCGCCGCCCGCGACGCCGAGTGTCCCGTCGTCGTGGTGCCCCGGCCCGGACGCGTGGTGCACGGCGACGGCCCGCCCGAGCCGGGCCCCCGGGTCGTCGTCGGCCTCCAGGTCGACGGCCCCGACGAGGCCACCCTCGCCTTCGCCTTCACCGAGGCCGCCCTGCGCGGCGCCGTGCTCCAGGTGATCGCCGCCTACGCCTGGCCGGTGCAGACCCTGGTGGCCCCCGGTGAGCTGCTGCCCCCGGTGGTCGGCCAGGAAGCGGTCGAGGCCGAGACCCGCAGCCTCGCCGAGGGCTTCCTCGCCCCGCACCGCACCCGGCACCCCGACGTCCGCGCCGTGCCCCACGTCCTTGCCGGGGACGCGGCCGGCCACCTGGTCGCCGCCTCCAGGGACGCCGACCTCGTCGTGGTGGGCCGCCACCGGCGCCGCCTGCTCGCCCCCGCCCGCATGATGGGCTCGGTCACCCAGGCCGTCCTGCTGCACGCGGCGAGCCCGGTCGCGGTGGTGCCTCCCGCGCCTCCCGAGGAATGAGAGGGTCCCCTCGCCGGTACCGCGGCGGAACGTCCCCGTCCCACTTCGGTCAGTAACGGTCGCGGCGGGACACCGGGCCCGCGTGAGGCGTACGCTGAGGTGCCTGTGGATCACGGTACGCGCCCGCTCCCCGCGCGGGCGCACCACCGTGACAGGGGGTACATCATGGTGCGGCACGCTGCGCGGAACAGCGGAACCCTGTTCGAACGGGACAGTGAACTCGCTGCTGTCGACGAGGCGTTGGGCGAACTCGCCGGCCTGCGCCCGGACGGCGCCGAGCCCGCGGGACGGCCCGGCGGCGGCCTGCTCGCCTTCGCCGGACGCGCCGGGTTCGGCAAGACCACCCTCCTCGCCGAGATCCGCCGCCGCGCGGCCGCGAAGGGCTGCACCGTGCTCTCCGCCCGCGGCGGCGACCAGGAGCAGCGCGTCGCCTTCCACGTCGCCCGCCAGCTCCTGCAACCGCAGCTCGCCGGGTCGGCGGAGTCCGAACTGCGTGCCTCGCTGGGCAGTTGGTACGACATCGTCGGCCCCGCACTCGGCCTGTGCGCCCCCACCGACGGCGCCCCGCCCGACCAGCAGGGCCTGCGCGACGGCCTCGACTGGGTACTCACCCACCTCGCGGTGCAGCGCGCCCCCATGGCCGTCGTCCTCGACGACGCCCACTGGGCCGACCCGGAGTCCCTGCGCTGGCTGGCCGGCTTCGCGCCCCGCGCCGAGCAACTGCCGCTGCTGCTCGTCGTCGCCTACCGGCCGGACGAACTCCCCGACCACGCCGAGTCGTTCCGCGGCCTGCCGGGACGCGCGGGCGGCCGGCCCATCGGCCTGGAGCCGCTCAGCGCCGCCGCCGTCGCCCGCCTCGTCCGGGAGACGCTCGGCGCGCACGCCGACGACGCGTTCTGCCGCGAGTGCTGGGCCGTCACCGGCGGCAGCCCGTTCGAGACCGTCGAACTCCTCGCCAAGGTCCGCGACCGCGGCCTCGGCCCGACCGGGACCGGCGCGCACCTGCTGCGCGACCTCGCCGCCGCCGTCAAGGGCAGCGGTCTCGTCGCCCGCCTCGACCGCCTCGGCGCCTCCACCGTCCGCTTCGCCTGGGCCTGTGCCGTCCTCGGCACCGAGATACGCCCCCGGCTGGCCGCCGCCGTCGCCGGACTCGGCCACGAGGAGGCGGCCGACGCCGCCGACGCGCTGCGCGGCGCCCGCATCCTCACCGGCGTCGAGACCCTCGAGTTCGTCCACCCGCTGATCGCCACCGCCGTCTACCGGGCCATCCCGTCCGGCGTCCGCGTCGCCCTGCACGGCCAGGCGGCCTGGTGCGTCGTCGACGACGGACAGGGCCCCTCCGCCGCCGCCCGCCACCTGCTGGAGACCCACCCGGAGGGCGACCCCTGGGTGGTGCGGCAACTGCGCGCCGCAGCCGTCGAGACCCTCCGCGCCGGAGCTCCCGACGCGGCCCGCAGCTACCTGGCCCGAGCCCTGAGCGAACCCCCGCCCCCCGGGGAGCGGGCCGCCGTCCTGTACGAACTGGGCAGCGCCTCCCTGCTCACCGAGCCGGCCACCACCGTCAACCACCTGCGGGCCGCCCTCGAACAGCCCGTCGCCGACGCCCGGCTGCGGCAGAACATCGTCTACCGGCTCTCCCAGGTCCTCGCCCACAGCGACCGCCTCGCCGAGGCGTCCGAGACCCTCGCCCGCGAGATCCGCACCACCGACGACGCCCGGGTCAGACTCCGCATGGTCGCCGAGCAGTTCGTGTGGGACGCCTTCCGCGCCGACGAACCCGACCATCCCGCACGCTCCCGCCGCCTCGCCCGGCTCGCCGACCGCCTGCACGGCCGCGACCTCACCGAGCGCTACATCATCGGCCTGCGCGCCTGGGACGCGATCCTGCGCGGCGAGCGCGCCCAGACCGCGGTGCACCACGCCGAACGCGCCCTCGCCGGCGGACTCTGCTGGGCCGAGGCCGACCGCGGCTTCGAGGTGCCCGTCCTGGTCGCCCTGGCCTTCATGTACGCCGACCGCCCCGGCCGCACCGAGGAACTCTTCGAGACCGGCATCGCCGACTACGAACGCCGCGGCTGGCGCGGCGGCCACATGTCCTTCGCCTACACGCTGCTCGGCTACGTCCGCTACCGGCGCGGCCGGCTCGCCGAGGCCGAGGACTCAGTGCGCGACGGGCTCCGGCTCGCCGAACGCGTCGGCCCCGGCACGCCCGCCCACTGGTACGCCGTCGGCATCCTCGTCGAGGTGCTCCTCGCCCGCGGCCGCGTCGACGAGGCCGCGCGGACCGCCGACGACTACGGCTTCGCCGAGCCCTTCCCGTCCGCGGTGGTCTTCCCCGACGTCCAGACCGTCTACGGTGAACTCCTGCTCGCCCGCGGCCGGAGCGAGGAGGCCGCCGCCGAGCTGGCCGCCGCCGGCCGCCGCCTGGACCCGCGCGGCATCCGCAACCCCGCCTGGTGCCCCTGGCAGCTCCACCTCGCCCGCGCCGAGAGCCGCCACGACCCGGAGCGCGCGGCCGCCACCGCCCTGGAAGCGCTCGCCCGCGCCCGCCAGTTCGGCACCCCGTCCGCCGTCGGACAAGCCCTGCGCATCGCCGCCGAGGTGTCCCCGGGCGCGATGCGCGTGGAGTACCTGGAGGAGTCCGTCGCCCACCTGGAGCGCTCCCCGGCCGCCGGTGAACTGGCCCGCGCGCTCGTCGCCCTCGGCACCGAACTGCGCCGCACCGGCCGCCCCGCGGACGCCGCCGAGCACCTCCACCGCGGGCTCGACACCGCCCTGCAGTGCGGCGCCGACGGTCTCGCCGAGGCGGCCCGCGCCGAACTCTCCGCGGCCGGACTGCGCCCGCGCAGGACGCGGGCGACCGGTACGGACACCGTCCACACCCTCACCGCCCGTGAACGCGCCGCCGCCGACCTCGCGGCCCGGGGCCGCACCGAGCCGGAGATCGCGCGGGAACTGGGCGTGGAGGAGGCGGAGGCGGTCCGCCTGCTGTCCGCGGTGTACCGGAAGATCGGCACGGAGAGCACGGGCCTGGCAGCAGCCCTCCAACCGACCTGACACCGGCGCTCCGACACCGTCCGGCGTGGCATCGGGCGGCCCGCCCGACCCCCGACCGAGGGGCCGCCCCGGCCACGCCCGCCCGCAGGTCCGCCCCGGCCACGCCCGCCCGCAGGTCCGCCACGACCGGCTGATCCGCGGCGTCCGGTGGTCCGCCCTGTCCGTCGGGCCTTGGCGGCCGGTCGATGTGCGACGGTCCGCTGCGCCACGCCCGTCCGCCAGGGGCCCTCGGCCCGCGAGTCCGCGCGGCCTGCCGTCCGGGACGGCCGACCTGTCGGTCGGCTGGTCGTGGCCGGCCGGTGTGCGTCGGCTGTGACTCGTCCGTCCGCCAGGGGCCCTCGGCCCGCACGTCTGCCCGGTAAGCCGCCCCCTACGGCCGGCAAGGTCCGCCAGGCCGGCCCGCCGTCCGTGCGGTCCGTGGGCGCCCGTTCATCTTCCTGACCCCTCCGCCGGGGCCGGAGCACCGGACCGTCCCCCGCCCGCGGAACCCGTCCGGTGCGGTTCGGCGAGGCGCCGTGGGGCGTGTGCCGGTGACGTCGCAGGCCACGCGTCACGGACCGGCTCCGTGGCCGTACCATGGCGGCATGTCGTTCCTCCGCCGCCGCAGCGCCACCCCCGCCGGGCCCGACTTCGACGTTCTGGCCATGGACCCGGGCGACTGGCCCGGCAATCTCGGCGCCGGACTGCTGCCCGCCCCCGACGGCACCTGCCAGGGCGTCTTCCTGCGCTACGACCTGTTCGGCGGCCGCGGCCCCGCCATGATCATCGGCAACCTGCCCGAGGGCTCCCCGGCCCGCGAGGTCGCCGAGGGCGAGATCCCCTTCGAGGTGGCCCAGCTGCTCCTCGCCCTGGAGAACGACGAGGAGGTCACGGTCGTCGGCGTCGAGGACGTCCCGGTCATGCAGGGCGACAACCTGCTGATCGTGCGCCGCCTGAAGCTCTCCGAGAGCCGCATCTCCTGCGTGCAGTTCGACCGCAGCGACAACGTCCTGGTGACCATCGCCGCCTGGGACCGCCCGATCACCGACGACCTGTACGCCCTGCTGAAGCCGCTCCCGGCGGAGCTTTTCCAGCAGGGCTGAGACGGGTCACGAACCGGTCGGCACGACCCGCACGTCGGCGGCGCGCACGAACGCCACCCGGTGACCGAACTGGATCTCGTAGTAGAGGTCCTGGCCGGCCACCACCCGGTGGGAGTCGGTGGTGTAGGTGACGGCGTAGTAGTACTCGCCCGGCACCTCGTCACCGACCACGTACCGCTGTCCCCGAGGCAGGGTGTACGGCAGCGGCGCGACCGCCTGCGCCGGCACTCCCGCCGGGTAGGCCGACGCCTCCGGATAGGCACGCCCGTACACCGGGACGCTGTCCAGGCCGTCCTTGGGCGTGACGACCGGACCCGAGGCCGGCACCGCCGCCGGGTTCTGCCGCGGGTTCTTGAACCAGGCCTTCTGGCCGAGGTACCAGATCGCCGTCCAGTCGCCGTAGCGGTCCGCGACCGCGTACTGCTGGCCGGTGGAGACCCGGGATCCCACGTCGTTGACGTCGACGGTGGAGTCGGCGCCCTTGTGCAGGCCCACGTCCTTGATCAGCGCGGAGTTCTCGTCGTGGTCCGCGTACAGCCGCACCTCGCTGGAGCCGTGCGCCGCGCAGGGCTCGCCCTTGGTGACGCAGCCGGTGTACACGGGCTGGTTGGCCGCGTAGTCGGGCAGGACCGTCACCAGGCCGCCGTCCTCGTCGGCGGTGGGCCGGAAGGGGTGCCCGAGCAGCGCGAAGTAGTGCCGCCAGTCCCAGTACGGGCCCGGGTCGGTGTGCATTCCGGGGACGGTCGACGTGGTCGGGCCGGGCACGTTGTCGTGGCCGAGGATGTGCTGCCGGTCCAGCGGGATGCCGTACTTCGCCGCGAGGTACCTCACCAGCCGCGCCGACGACCGGTACATCGCCTCCGTGTACCAGGCGTCCGGTGAGGCGAGGAAGCCCTCGTGCTCCAGGCCGATCGACTTGGCGTTGACGTACCAGTTGCCCGCGTGCCAGGCCACGTCCTTCGCCTTCACGTGCTGGGCGATGTGACCGTCCGTGGAGCGCAGCGTGTAGTTCCACGACACGTACGTCGGGTCCTGCACCAGGTTCAGGACGCCGTCCCAGGCGCCCTCGGTGTCGTGGATGACGATGTACCTGATGCGCTGGGAGGCGGGCCGGTCGCCCAGGTCGTGGTTGCCGTAGTCGCCGTCCCCGAACTCCTCGTACGGCGCCGGGATCCACTCGCAGGACACCGACTTCGGGCACTCGGTGCCGGCCGCGGACACCGTGCGCAGACCCGTCTCGCCGAGCTGCGCGGTGTCGGGGGCCACGCCGGGCCGGGCGGCGAGCACGACCCGCTGCCCGGCGTCCGTGGTGCGCTCCTCGCCGGTGCGCAGCACGTCGTAGACGTCGTCGGCGTAGGCGGCCGCCGTCGCCGTGTCGTCCGCGCCCGAGAAGCGGGCCACCGCCCCGTACCAGTCGCCCGGGTCGGCACTGAGCGGCTCGCCGAGGTCCTGCTGCGCGGCGGCCAGCAGCGCGGCGCCGCCGACCACGTTGGCCTCCTCGTCGGTGCGCAGCGTCTCCGCCGGGATGCCGGTCAGCTCGGCCGCCCTGGGCAGCGTCTTCAGGCGGGCCGGGAGTCCGGAGTCCGCGGGCACCCCGGTGCGGGGGTGCAGGGCCGGGCGGGCGCTGTCGCCGCGGGCGTCCTCGGTGCCCTCGCTGTGGTGCGGGGCCCCGGCGAGGGCGGTGCGCGCGTCGGTGAGGTGCATCGGGCCGTAGCCGCCGGTCACGCTCGGCGCCCCGCCGTGGGCGTCCCAGCGCGACTGCAGGTAGGAGACGGCCAGCAGCACGCTCTGCGGGACGTGGTACTCGGCGGACGCGTCCGCGAACGCCTGTTGCAGCCGGTCCGCGGAGGGCTGCGCCTGGGACGGGGCCGCGCCCAGCAACGGGAGCAGCAGCGCCGCGCAGGCGAGCGCGCCGGCGGTGGCGCGGGCGCGTCTGTGACCGGGCGCGGGTATGGGGGCGGGGGCGGATCCTCGCAATGCGGCCTCCTGGGAAGGACGAGCGTGGCGGGGCGTGCGGGCCGAGCGGTCCGTCAGTGGTACCCGCTGTCCGACGATCCGTCAATCATGCCCAGGGACTGGGGAATTCGCGTGTCGACGCGAGGAGGGGAAGGTTTCGCGGCGGTGGCGCGCGGGCCTGCGGGGCAACAGTGGAGTAGACCAATGTGGTCGGTGTGAGGAGCCCGCGCGCGAAGGCCCGTGGCCGTCGGCGTATACCGCGGTATACGCCCGGCCAGGAGCCCCGCGCACGCGAAGGCCCGTGGCGCACCCCTCGAAGGATTTCCAGGGGTGCGCCACGGGCCTTCGCCCGGTTTCAGCGGGTGCCGACCGCCGCGCGTACGGCCCGCCGGGCCAGCTGGCAGTCGTCGTGCAGCCGCCTGAGGACCAGCCGCCGCTCCTCGCCGGACGGCATGGCGCCGGGATGGGCCGCTGTCGGCGCCGCCTCGTGCATCGACCGCTGCACGGCCGTCTCGTAGGTCCGGATCTCCCGGGTCAGCACGAGCATCAGGTTCACCAGGAACGCGTCGCGGGAGGCCGGCCCCGCGGACTGCGCGAGCTGGCTGATCTGGCGGCGGGCCACCGGGGCGTCGCCGAGCACGGACCACAGCGTCGCCAGGTCGTAGCCCGGCAGGTACCAGCCCGCGTGCTCCCAGTCCACCAGCACCGGACCGGCCGGGGAGAGGAGGATGTTCGACAGCAGGGCGTCCCCGTGGCAGAACTGGCCCATGCCCTGCCGGCCCGCCGCGTGCGCGATGCCGTGCAGCAGCTTCTGCAGGTCGCCCATGTCCCGGTCGGTCAGCAGGCCCAGCTCGTGGTACCGGGCGATGCGGGCCGCGTAGTCGAGCGGGGCGTCGAAGGTGCCCGCCGGGGGCCTCCAGGCGTTCAGCCGGCAGACCGCGCCGAGCGCGGCCCTGATGTCCGCGCGCGGCGGGGCCTCTGCCGGGTGCCGCTGGAGTGCCGCCACCCGTCCCGGCATCCGCTCGATCACCAGGGTGCAGCTGTCCGGATCCGCCGCGATCAGTCTCGGAACGCGCACCGGTGGCCGGTTCCGGACGAACGAGCGGTATGCGGCTATTTCGTGGCGGATACGCTCCGCCCGGGCGGGGGAGTGGTCCAGTAAGCACTTGGCGACCGCCGTGCTGCGTCCGGTCGTGCCGACCAGGAGCACGGACCGCCCGCTGCGGCGCAGCACCTGGACCGGGGCGAACTCCGGGCAGATCCGGTGCACCGACGCGATCGCCGAGCGCAGCTGACCACCCTGGGGGCCGGACAGGTCGAGCCTCCCGCTGAGCGGTTGGGTGCCGATCCCCGGGGGGCGTCGCGTCCGGCCCGCGCCGAGCGCGGGAGCCGGCCGGCGCGCGGCGGGGTCGAGGTAGGGGCCGCCGGTCCCCGGGCGGGGAAGTAACGGCCGGGGCGGGGCGGACACGGAGGACGATGCTGCGTACATGTGCTGGACAGATCCCTTCGTGTGCCTGCGACTTCTGTGCGCCGCCCGGCCCGGCGGCCCGGACCCACCTGGGGAATGGGTCCGTACGAGCGACGGCTGCCGGGTCGGGATGGCGCGTTCCTACCTGACACCCGATGCGCCGTGGCACACCATCTGGCGCACCCTGGCGAACCCTGGCGAATAGTCGCCCGGCATGTCTCCCGGGGCTACTGTCAACTCAGCCGAGAACCTGGGGGCTTGACGTGAGCGGACAACCCAACACCCGTCTGGCGGACCTGTTCGGCCTGGCCGGCTGGTCCAAGGGCGAACTCGCGAGGCTGGTCAACCGGCAGGCGGCGGCCATGGGCCACCCCCAGCTGGCGACCGACACCTCCCGGGTGCGGCGTTGGATCGACACGGGAGAGATCCCGCGCGATCCGGTGCCGCGGGTGCTGGCGGCTCTGTTCACCGAGCGTCTCGGCCGTGTCGTGACCATCGAGGACCTCGGTCTGGTCCGGCACGGGCGTGCGGGGAAACGGCAGCACGGCGGGAGCGCGGAACATCCCGACGGCGTGCCGTGGGCGCCCGAACGGACCGCCGAGGTCCTCACCGAATTCACGGGAATGGACCTCATGCTCAACCGACGCGGCTTGGTGGGCGCGGGTGCCGCGCTCGCCGCGGGATCATCGCTCAGCAACGCCATGCACGACTGGCTCCGCACCGATCCGGCCCTCAGGGCCGACACCCCCCGATCCGACCATCCCCTGCACGCCGACCCCGCCGGGTTCGACCGCTACGAGGCCGCCCCCATCGGGTCGCAGGAGATCGAGGAACTGGAGGGCTCGGTCGAGGTGTTCCGGGCCTGGGACGCGGCTCGCGGCGGCGGGCTGCAACGCAAGGCGGTCGTGGGCCAGCTCAACGAGGTGGGCGGCATGCTCGCCTACCGTCACCCCGACCATCTCCAGCGGCGCCTGTGGGGCGTCGCGGCCAACCTCGCCGTCCTCGCGGGCTGGATGTCGCACGACGTCGGCCTGGAGCCCACGGCCCAGAAGTACTTCGTCATCGCCGCCCATGCGGCAAGAGAGGGCGGTGACCGGCCGCGCGCCGGGGAGGCGCTGTCCCGGGCGGCCCGCCAGATGGTGCACCTGGGCCGGCCCGACGACGCACTGGATCTGATGAAGCTCGCCAAGTCCGGCTCCGGCGACGAGGTGCTGCCCCGCACCAAGGCGATGCTCTTCACCATCGAGGCCTGGGCCCAGGCCTCGATGGGCAAGGGCCAGGCGATGCGCCGCACCCTCGGGCAGGCGGAGGACCTCTTCGTCTCCGACAAGGGCGACGTGCCGCCGCCGAGCTGGATGCAGATGTTCAAGGAGGAGGACCTGTACGGCATGCAGGCCCTGGCCTACCGTACGCTGGCGGAGTTCGATCCCTCGGCGGCCGTGCACGCGCAGCACTACGCGGAGAAGGCCCTGGCCCTGCGGGTGGACGGGCGGCAGCGGTCGAAGATCTTCGACTTCCTGTCGATGGCCTCCGCGTGCTTCATCGCGGACGACCCCGAACAGGCGGACCGGTACGCGCGCCTGGCCCTGATGTCGATGGGATCCAACTCCTCCCACCGCACCTGGGACCGGCTGCGGCAGATGTACCGGCTCACCGCCGAGTACTCCGGCTACCCGAGGATCAACGAGCTGCGGGAGGAGATCCGGCTGGCGCTGCCGAAGCAGGCGAAGGGGGGTGACAGCGCCCCGGCGTAGGAGGACCGGTGCCGTCTACGGTCATCCGATCACCCTGGCCACGAGCACGCACGCGTCGTCCTCGCGCTCCCTCCCGCCGAACTCCTCCACGACCAGCCGCACGCAGTCCTGCGCGGTGCGTGCCTCGGCGAACCGGGGGGCCAGGCCGAGCAGCGGGTTCCGGGCCGCCGTTCCTGCTCCGCCGTCGGCTTCGGCCGCGCGGGGGGCACCGCTGTGGCCGGGCACCAGCCCGCCGGTGTACAGCAGGAGCACGTCGCCCGCGTCGAGGGCCTCCTCGGCCTGCCCGTAGACGGCACCCGAGGTCGCGCCGAGCGGGACGCCGTGCGGTGCCGGCAGCCCCCGCCCCGTCCCGCCGCGGTACAGCAGCGGGGCGGGGTGTCCTGCCTGCGCCCAGGTCAGTGTGCGGGTCTCCGGCCGGTAGCGGCAGCAGACGGCGCTGCCCAGGGCGGGCTGGACGGTGGCGTCGAGCAGCTGGTTGAGGCAGGACATCAGCCGGCCGGGCGCGGTGCCGACCGTGGCCATCCCGCGTACCGCGCCGAGCAGCGTGGCCATGCCCGAGGTCGCGGCCACGCCGTGCCCGGTCAGGTCGCCCACGCTCAACAGCGTCTCTCCGCCGGGCAGTTCCAGCGCGTCGTACCAGTCTCCGCCGATCGGGGCGCCGGCCGCGGACGGCAGGTACCGGGCGGCCAGGTCCAGGGTCCCGGGCCCGCGGTGCGGGAGCCGCAGGGAGCCGCGCCACGGCGGCAGCACGGCCTCCTGCAGCTCGACCGCAAGCCGGTGCTCGGTCTGCTCGCGCTGCCGGTGGTGCCGGAGCGAGTCACGGGTCTCGCTCACCGCCCGCCGGCGGCGGCGCAGTTCACTGACGTCGCGCAGGACGGCCCACATCGAGGCCGTGCCGCCGTCGGTGTCGAGCACCGGCTCGCCCATCATGTGCACGGTGCGTACCTCGCCGTCCGGGCGCACCACGCGGAACTCGCCGTCGATCGGCTTGGCGTCGACGAGGCACTCGGTGACCATCGCGGTCAGTATCGGCCGGTCCTCGTCGAGCACCAGGGCGGGCAGCTCGTCGAGGGTGAGCGGGGGAGTGCCGGGGTCGCGGCCCAGGATCCGGTACAGCTCCGCGGACCAACTGGCCCGGTCCGTCAGCAGGTTCCACTCCGCGCTGCCCACCCTGCTGAGCAGCGAGCCGCCGTCGGGCGGGGGCGGCGCGGCGGCCGACGGCTCGGGCACGGGGGAGGGGGCCGGGTGGCCGTCCCGCAGTTGCGCCAAGTGGGCCCCGAGATCGTCCAGTTGGTGCAGTGCGAGGTCGCACAGCGCCCGCTGCCAGCGCTCCTGCGGGTCCGATCCGTCGCCGTGGGTGTCCCGTCGTACGGCGTCCACGTCTCCCTTGAGCCGCCGCATCTGCGATATGAGCGCGTCCACCGAGCCGCGTCCGGGCGGCTGGGCGGCGGGGCGGTCCGCAGAGAGATGGGACGGCATGACGCACTCCGATGCGGGGACGGTACGGCCGGGGACGGACGGAGGGACCGTTACGACTGTTGCACAGCCCGCGACGCGCTGTAAGGGATTTGGCAACACCCGATCCGGTGGTGCTTCTGGCATATGCCACCGTCTTCGCGGGCGGGTCGGCCGAATCGGAAGTGACGGAGGTCACATCAATTGGTGGGGGCTCCGGTGTAATGCAAACGGCACCTGCGAGGTCGTAACACCACACGGCAATCCGGCCGACCTCCGACCCGCAGGGGAGACCGACCCATGGACATCACCCTCGAGCAGCCCGCCCGCGGTCGCCTGATCACCGCGGACGAGCAGGAACTCCCCGTCCCGGCCACGCTCCGCTACACCTCCGGGGACCCGCTGGCGGTGCACGTCGACTTCCCGCCCGAGGTCTCCCTCGACGGCACGGGGGTCACCTGGACCTTCGCCCGCAGCCTCCTGGAGGAGGGGCTGTACGGGCCGGCGGGCGGCGGGGACGTGCACCTGTGGCCGTGCGGCCGGGCCCGCACGGTGCTGGAACTGCACTCGCCGTACGGTCTGGCCCTGCTGCAGTTCGACACGCCCGCGCTCAGCCGGTTCCTGCTGCGCACGTACGCCGTCGTGGCGGCCGGCCAGGAGGACGTCGGCGAGGCCGTCGACCGGGGGCTGAGCACGTTGTTCGGCAACGTCTGAGGCCGGGCCGGCCGCGCCCCGGGGCGCGGCCTCAGTACCGCAGCACCCCGGCGATCCCCGCGGCATCGCCCAGGGTGCCGTCCGGCACGAAGTGGACCTCCGCGCCGGTCTCCAGGCACTGCTCGACGATCTCGTCCACGATGTCCTCACGGGCGTCCAGGTCGCCGCTCGCGGCGGGGACCAGATGGTCGCCGTCGGTGTCCCGCACGGTCACGCGGTAGTCCTCCTCGACGACGAGCAGGCGTACCCGGCCCTCGCGCGCGTTCTGCCACACCTCGTCGACACCGGCCGCGAACGTCTTGCGGCCCTTCGCCGTCACCAGCTCCCGGGCCAGCGCGTCGGTGCTCCTGGCCTCGTTGTCGGCGACGATCGGCTGCACCGCCTGCCACACGGCGTCCGGGCTGCCGTGCGCGAGGCCCCCGTGGGGGGCGTGCACGGCCTCCTTGGCCACGCCGCCGGCCTCGTCCAGGACCGCCAGAGCGGCCGGTTCGCCGGTGACGTACAGCGGTCGCGGCTGTTCGCGCAGCAGCCTGCCCATGGCGGCGTCGGCCTCGCGCAGGAAGTGGCGGGTGTCCTCGTCGCGGTAGGTGCTCGGCATGTCGCCGATCCGCTCCTGCCGCTCGGCGTCGAAGTTCACCGGGCGCCTGGTCAGGGGGAAGCCGTCGTCCCGGTGCTCCACGACGCGGTTCGCGCCGCCGCTCCACAGCGTGACGCGGTCGGCGGAGACCGCCAGCACCCAGAACGGGCGGGCCGCGGCGTGCGCGGAGACGAGGTTGCGGGTCAGGAAGGTGTCCGACAGCACCACCCGCTCCGGCACGGAGCGGGCGAGCGCCCACACCTGGTGCTCGCCCGGGGCGGCGAAGATCGCCAGACCGTCCTCGGCGCGCGACAGGTCCACCTCGGACAGTGCCAGGTCGAGCTGGTGCGTCACGTCGGTGCGCCGTTCCCGGGTGACCGCGGGATCGGATTCCAGCTGCCTCCTGGCCTCGGCCACGGCGTTGCGCAGCCGGACCCGGTCCTGCGCGTCCACCGGCCCGCGGCGCCGATGCGTGGGCGTCAGCACGGACACGGCCGGATAGGGGCGGGGACGGCGCAGCTCGGACAGGGACGCGGGGCTCAGGTCGTGCTCCATGACAGCACGATAGGTCCGTTTCGCGAATCGGGCATCAGGGGCGGTCCGGGGCGAAATGGTCGGTCCGTCTCGAGCTGCTCCCCCGCGTGTCGGTCCGTCTCAGGCCGGTCCGCGGCCGGGCGGGTCCGCGGGGCCGGTCACCGAGACGGTCCCCTGGGCCACGGCGCACAGCGTCTCGACGCCCGCCACGTCGGTCGTGAGCAGGTCGCACCGGCACACGACGCGGGTCCGCCCGGCCCGTACCACCCGGGCGTGCGCGCGCAGGGTCTCACCGGTGGCGGGCCGCAGGTAGTCGATGGTGAATCCGGCGGTGATCAGTCCGCTGCCGGCGACCGACCCCGCGGCGAAGGTCAGCGCGTTGTCCGCCGCGTACGCGAGCACTCCGCCGTGGACGAAGCCGTACTGCTGCAACAGCTCCTCGCGGATGTTCAGTTCGAGCGTCGCCTCGCCCTCGCCGAACGCCGTCAGGCGGGCGCCGAGCAGCGCGCTGAAGGGCTGGGCCGCCAGCGTCTCGCGGGCCGGCTCCAGGCCGAGGGTTCCAGGCACGTGCGCTCCTCACTTCATCAGTGAAGTGAGAGTGGCGCGGACCGGCCGGGTCTGTCAAGATCGGCCCATGTCCGAGCCCGACCAGCGCCTGTTCTTCCTGTTGCAGCGGGCGGCGCACCGGCTGCGCACCACGGCGGACCGGCGCTGCCTGGCGGCCGCCGGGGTCACCACCGCCCAGCTCGGCGCGCTGTTCGCGGTCCACGACCGGCCCGGCGCCACCCAGCAGGAACTCGCCCGCACCCTCGGCCTGCGCGAATCCGCCGTCACCGGACTCGTCGGGCGGCTCACCACGGCGGGTCTGCTGCACAAGCGGGCGCATCCCCGCGAACACCGTGCGGTGGTCCTGGAGTTGAGCGACCGAGGGCACGCCGCCCTGCGGGCCGCGCAACCGGAGATCGACCGCTTCAACGCCGAACTGCGGGGCCTGCTCGGTGACGACGGCTTCCTCCGGACCGCCGGCGCCCTGGACCGCCTCGCGCACTGGGAGCCCTGACGCCCACCCCTCGGCGAGTGACCGCGGTTTGCTCAGTCGTCGTGCTCCGAAGCGCAGGAACTGCCGTCGGCCGGCAGGGAGCCGTACAGCAGGAACGCGTCGACCTTGCGGTGCACGCACTCGGCGGAGGCGTAACCGGTGTGCCCCTCGCCCCTGTTGTCCAGCACGACGGCCGAGGAGCCGAGCCGCCGCGCCGTCTCCACCGTCCACCGGTACGGCGTCGCCGGGTCGCCCCGGGTGCCGACCAGGAGCATCTTCGGGGTCCGGACGTCGTGCACCTCCTCGCGGATGAAGTCGGTGCCCCGGGGACGGCCGTAGCACATCAGCACCTCGGTGAGCCGGTAGCGGCCGAACACCGGCGACGCCTCCTCGTACCGGGCGCGCAGCCGGCCGAGGTCCCGGGTGATGCGGCCGGCGGTCGGACGGTCGGGGTCGTCCGCGCAGTTGACCGCCATCAGCGCCGCCGGGAGGTTGTCGACGGGCACGTCCTCCTCGTCGACCAGCCCGCTGTGGTGCGCCTTCCGGGCGGGAACGGCCGTTCCGGCGGAGGCGAAGCCCATGACGGCGCGCGTGTCACCGTCCTCCAGCAGATCGGCCAGCGCGCGCTCCAGGGACGGCCACAACCGCCTGCTGTAGAGGGCCTGACCGATGGCGCCCGCGAGATCCTGCCCGGTGAAGCCGCCGCCGAGGCCCGTCGGCACCGGGTTCCGGTCCAGCGACCGGACGAGCCGCACCACCTGCTCACGGGCGGCGCGCGGATCCTGGCCGAAGGGGCAGGCGACGTCCTCCGTGCACCAGGTGATGAAGTCCTCCAGCGCCCTCTGCTGCCCCTCGGCGCCCGCCACCCCCTGCTCGGCCAGCGGCTCGGTCAGCGTGTCGACACCGTCGAGCACCAACCGCCCCACCTTTCCGGGGAACTGCGCGGCGTACACCGCGCCGAGCCGGGTCCCGTAGGAGAAACCGAGGTAGTTGAGCTTCCTGTCGCCGACGGCCTGGCGTATCACGTCCAGGTCGCGCGAGGCGTTCACCGTGCCGATGTGGCGCAGCACGGGCCCGGAGTTGCGCGCGCATGCGGCGGCTGCCTTCCGCAGCAGTTCCAGCCCGGCTTTCGGATCGCTGACGTCCGTGTCCGCGTCGAGTGCGGCGGCGGCCTCCTCGGAGCCGTTGCCGCAGCTGACCGGCGAGGATCTGCCGACACCGCGCGGATCGAAGGCGACCACGTCGTAACCGTTCGTCAGCCCCATGAACTCCTTGGCGCCGGAGGCGAGTTCGTTGACGCCCGGGCCGCCCGGGCCGCCGAAGTTCAGCACGACCGAGCCCCGCTTCTTCCCCGTAGCCCGGTAGCGGGCGAGGGCCAGGTCCAGCGTCCCCGCCCCGGGCCTGGCGTAGTCGAGGGGCACGGTGACCCTGCCGCACTCCAGGTCCGCGGGCATGTCCGGCCCGTCGCACCTGGACCAGGCGACCTTCTGGGCGTAGAACCGGGTCAGGTCGGGGCCGGCGCCGTCGGAGGCCGCCGCGGGCAGGCCCGCACCGAGCAGGGCCAGGCCGACGGCGCCGGTGAGCGCGCGGCACGGGACGGCGGACCGCCTCGACAGCTTGGCCACCATCCATGCCTCCAGGGAACCGTCGCGGACCGGTGGAACGGCGCCCCTCGCTCACGATAAGCGGATGCCGCGGGCCCCGCCTCCGGACGAGCGCCCCGGCCCCGGCCACCCGCGGAGCCTCCCCGCCGCCCCGTGGCGCGCCACGCCGCCGGATGGCCGGGCCGGCCCGTTCCGGGGTGCCCCGGCCCAAACGCGGAGCCGCATCGGCCGCGTCCGGGCCCGCCTCGACCGCCCCGCCCGCGACCGTGACCGGCGGTGCGCGCCCATCTCGCCGCGGACCGGCAGGGCGACGGCGAGGGCGCCGCGGCCCCGCGTAAAGCCGTCGCCGCCGGACACCGCTCGATGCTGGGGTGACCGTATGGACCGCTCCCCGGTATCCGCGCTCCACGACCGCCGCATGCGCGAAGGGGCCCGGCCGGACGGCCCGGACGGCCCGGACGCCCGCGTGGAGCGGGCCGGCGCCGTCGTCCGGCAAGGCCGCCCCGGCACAGGGTCGCAACGGCGTCCTCCGGTCCGGTCCGGACACCGCGGGCGCGGACCCGGCGATCGCCGGGCAGATCGCGTACTTCACCGGTCTGGGACGCGTGTTCGAGTGGAAGTTGTACGGGCACGATCTGCCGGTGGACCTCGGCCGGCGGCCGAGGGGAGCGGGGTTCGCGCCCCGGCCCGAGGAGACGCTGACGACCGCCGAAGCGGCGGACCTCGACCTCGGCGCCGAACCGCCCGCGACGATCGTCGCCGTGGTGGCGCTCGCCGGTGACGAGCCGGTGAGCGCCACCCGCATGGAGTCGTGCCCGGCACCGGGTTCGCCGGCCTGTGGGGCGGCGGCACCGGCGAGGCGTGACGCGGCCGCGGTGTCCACCGGGCCCTGATCGCCCACCGGGCCCGGGCCGCCGTCGGGCGCGGACACCGCTACCTCCATGCCGACGCCTCCGGCCGGAGCCGCCCGGCCTTGGAACACCTCGGCTTCGAGCCACTGACCACGACCACCCCGTACACGTACACACCGCCTGCCGCCTGACGCGGTTCGTCCGGCACGGGGGCGACGTCACATCCGCGGCCGTTCGGTCCGTCGCAGGGGCATGACTACGAACAGCGAGAACCAGCGCGTCCTCCTGGCCGGCGCGAGCGGCGTCCTCGGCCGGCACATCGCCCGGGCCCTGACCGAGGCGGGCCACGAGGTGACCGGGCTCGGACGGGGGCCCGCGAACGACGTCCGCGCCGACCTCCTGGACCGCGAAGCGGTGCTGCGCGCGGTCGCCGGACGGCGCTTCGACACCGTGATCCACGCGGCGACAGCCCTGCGCAAGGCGCCCGTGCGCCACCGCGACATGTACGCCACCGACGCACTGCGCACCGAGGGCACGGCCCATCTGGTCGAGGCCGCGCAGGCCACGGGTGCCCGCCGTTTCGTGAGCGAGTCGATGGTCTTCGGCCACGGCTACGGGGACTTCGGCGACCGTCCCCTCACCGAGGACGACGACTTCGGGCCGCACGGCACCACGCCGGAACTGGAACGGCACCTCGCGGGCATGCGCGTCAAGGAACGGCTCACCTTCTCGGCGGCCGGTCTGGAGGGCATCGCCCTGCGCTTCGGCCTGTTCTACGGGCCGGGCGGCACCGACGCCCTGCTGCCGCTGCTGCGCAAGCGGCGGCTGCCCGTCCCCGACGACCACGGCCGGGTCCTGCCATGGGTGGAGCTCACCGACGCGGCGCGCGCGGTGGTGGCGGCGGTGGAACGCGGCCGTCCCGGCCGGGCGTACCACGTCGCGGACCGCACCCCGCTCGGGTTCCGCGCCCATCTCCTGTGCGTGGCGGAGCGGTTCGGGCTGCCGAGGCCGATGAAGGTGCCGCTGTGGCTGCTGCGTCCGATGTCGTACGCGCACGCCGTGATGTCGACGGACCTGCGGGTCTCCACGGCCAAGGCGGAGCGGGAACTGGGCTGGAGCCCCGCCCACCCGTCTGCGCGCGAGGGTCTGGCGGCCCTGGCCCAGGCCGGCTGAGCGGCCGACGTGAACCGGACGTCGGGCAGTCCGTGGCCGGTCGTCAGCGGGCCGTCGGCCCGCGGCCGGGCGGCGGCCCGCCTGTTCGGGCCCGCCCGCCCGTCCGCCGGCGTGTCCGCGGCACGCCCGCAAGGGTCTGCCGCGTGCCCGGGGCCGTCAGCGGTGTACCCGCGACCGGTCCAGCGCGGCGATGCCCAGCGCGGCCAGGGCGATCTGAATGAGCCACTCGATCCAGTCCACGCCGCTCGTCTCGGCGACGCCGAGCGCGTTCGCGATCGCGGACCCGATCAGCGCGGCCACGATGCCCACGACGATCGTCAGCAGGATGCCGATGCGCTGGCGGCCGGGCAGCACGAGGCGGCCCAGAACGCCGATGACGATGCCGATCACGATGGCACTGATGATGCCTGAGATCTCCATTCTCCACCCCATTTCTTCAAGGTTCCCGCACAGTGCTCATGCCCCCTCGCGCCCCGTACAGTCCGCTCGAGTTCAACCGCCGGCCAACGCTGGGTCAATCTTGGGGTGCAGCATTCCGGAGGCGTTGTTCAGCCATCCTCTTGCCATGTACGGTTCAAAAGATCGCTCGCACGGGTGCCGTGCGACCGGTTGTCTACGCGCGCAGACGCCCCCTGCGTCTACGCGCGTAGTTCCGGCCCCCGCACCGCTTCGTCCCCGACTCCCCACGGAGGTATGCCGGATGCTCGGACACAGCAGGTTCCGCCACAGACTCACCACGTCCCTCGCCGCACTGGGCCTCCTCACCGCGGGCGTCGCCGTGCAGGCCACGGCCACCGCCACGCCCGCCCACGCGGCCACCACCCACCGCGTTCTGTTCGACAACGCCCACGCCGAGACGGCCGGCAACGCCGACTGGATCATCTCCACCAGCCAGCCCGACCCGCTCGGCCAGAACTCCTCCCCGTCCGCCGAGACCGACTGGACCGGCGCGCTGTCCTCCTGGGGCGTCGCCCTGCAGAAGACCGGCGGCTACAGCCAGAAGACCCTGCCCTCGGGCTCCAGCCTCAGCTACGGCGGCTCCTCCGGCACCGACCTGTCGAACTTCGACACGCTGGTCCTGCCGGAGCCCAACACCCTCTTCACCGCCGCCGAGAAGACGGCGATCATGAACTTCGTCAAGAACGGCGGCGGGCTGTTCATGATCTCCGACCACACCGGCGCCGACCGCAACAACGACGGTTACGACGCGGTCGAGATCTTCAACGACCTGATGAGCAACAACAGCGTCGACTCCACCGACCCGTTCGGCTTCTCCGTCGACTCGCTCAGCATCAGCTCCGACTACCCGAAGGCCATCAGCGACAGCACCGACCCCGTGCTGCACGGCTCGTTCGGCAACGTCACCAAGAGCCTGATCGCCAGCGGCACCACCGCCACCCTGAAGCCGGCGGACAACCCCTCCGTCAAGGGCCTGCTGTACCGCACCGGCTACTCCGGCAACACCGGCGCGTTCTTCGCCACCAGCACCTTCGGCAGCGGCCGCGTCGCCTTCTGGGGCGACAGCTCGCCCATCGACGACGGCACCGGCCAGTCCGGCAACACCCTCTACGACGGCTGGAACGACTCCGGCGCGACCAACGCCGCGCTCGCCCTGAACGCCACCGCGTGGCTGGCCGGCGCGGGCACCAGCAGCGGTGGCGGCGGCGGCTCCGGCACCTGCACCGCCGCCCAGCTGCTCGGCAACAACGGCTTCGAGTCGGGCGCCACCACGTGGAGTTCCAGCAGCGGCGTCATCACCAACTCCACCGGTGAGCCGGCCCGTACGGGTTCCTACTACGCATGGCTGAACGGCTACGGCTCCGCCAACACCGACACCCTCTCCCAGTCGGTGACCGTCCCGTCCGGCTGCACCACCGTCACCCTGAGCTTCTACCTGCACGTCGACACGGCGGAGACCACCACCAGCACGGCCTACGACACGCTCAAGGTCCAGGTGCTCAACAGCTCCGGAACGGTCCTGGGCACCCTGGCGACGTACTCCAACCTCAACGCCGCCGGCGGTTACACGCAGCGCAGCTTCAGCCTGGCGAGCTACGCCGGCCAGACCGTCACCCTGAAGTTCACCGGCACCGAGGGCTCGACCCTCCAGACGTCGTTCGTCATCGACGACACGGCGCTGAACGTCAGCTGACCCGCCGGGGCCCTGCCCGGTTCCGCCGCGGACCGGCCAGGGCCCCACGGGCCCCCGACGGCCGCCCCTGCGCTGATCAACGCGGTGTTAATTTGGGGCAATGGCATTGCGCAACGCTGTGATGGCCGCGCTCCTGGAGGGCGAGGCATCCGGGTACGACCTCGCGAAGGGCTTCGAGGCATCGGTCGCCAACTTCTGGATGGCCACCCCGCAGCAGCTCTACCGCGAGCTGGAGCGCATGGAGAGCGAGGGACTGGTCTCCGCGCGGGTCGTGCAGCAGCAGCGGCGCCCCAACAAGCGGCTCTACTCGCTCACCGACGCCGGTCTCGCGGTGCTCCGCGACTACGTCGCCGACGTCCCCGCCCGGCCGACGGCCATCCGGGACGAGCTGATGGTCAAGGTCCAGTGCGTCGACATCGGCGACACCGGCGACGTCGAGGCCGTACGGGCCGCCGTCGTCGAGCGCATGGAGCGGTCCGCCGCCAAGCTCGCCCGCTACGAGCGCCTGCAGGAACGCCTCCTGGCCGGGCGCGACGAGGACGACTACTTCGCCACCGCCGAACGCATCGGCCCCTACCTCACCCTGCTGGGCGGCCTCGCCCTCGAACGGGCCAACGTCGAGTGGGCGCGCACCGCCCTGCGCCGCCTCGAACAGCGGGCGGCCGCACTGCGCTGAGGCCGCCCCGCCCCACCGATCCGGGGTGCCGGCGGCCCTCCGGTGCGCTGCCCGGACGTCCTGCTCGACCGGGCTCCGGGCACCGAGGACCGCCGGCGGCGCCAGCTTCTCGGCCGCCTCGGTGCCGGACCGGACGGCCCGACCGGGGGCCGCTTCGACGCCGAGGGCACGCTGCCCCGGTGAGCCGCCCCCGAGCCGGCCGGCTCAGCCCTTGCGGGTGTTGATCTCCTCGGTGAGCTGGGGGACGACGTCGAAGAGGTCGCCGACGACGCCGTAGTCGA